>NZ_JBKOUE010000001.1:0-454881 GCF_046765995.1 Methylophilus sp. 'Pure River'
TTTACCACTCATACTGCACCTTTCTTTTATTGCCATTATTACGGCTTAAAGGTGTCTAGTAAATTAGTGGCGATTCAGTGAGCCAATCCTCAGCAGTTTGAATGTAATAAACACGTTCACTAAGACCATGAAGTTTTGCTTTTCGATGAATGCCATGATCTTCAGTTAATAGAGCATGGGCAGCATCAGAGAATATTGCATAAAGAATTTCATTATCCGCGATTTCATTAGGACTGGCTTCGGGAGTATTCCATATGCAGACTGGCCTTGACTCTAATTCGGTATATTGTTTGAGTCTTTGTAGAGTTTGTTTTTTGCGTTCAAGGTTTGTATCTCGGTTTATGTCATCAATAGTGGCTGGGTGATATAGTAATTGATGCCCATTTTCGTTGGCTAGACGTACAAAATTTGCGAGAGATGGTTCTAAAACTTGTTGTGATTGTTCTAGAGGAATAATGATATTTGTATCTAAGATAAATCGCATTTATTAAGCAATCTTTATAGTTAGAAGACAATCACAAGTGCTGCTGAAATTAATGTAAATGTATATTATATTTTAAATAAAAATGTATCCTTTTACGAATTAATTTATTTGCATGAGCTGTATCAAAACAGGAGTAATTTCTCTAGTTAACTATTTATTCTGATGCATGTTTGCCTGAGCCAATTTGAAAGAGACCATCCAAATCATCAATCCAATCATTGAAGTAGCTGCACCAATCGTACCAAATACGTTGTAACCTAATCCATGGTCAATCGCCATCCCTCCCAACCAGGGGCCTAAAGCATTCGCGGTATTTAAAGCGGCTTGAATGGCGGCGGCAGATAATACTTGTGCGTCGCCAGCTATTTCCATCAAATGCGTTTGCAGTGTGACTGGTAATGCCATCATGGTACCTACTGCGACGGCTGCGATGATAATGCCTGGCAGTGAGCCGGAAATGAATGGAATCATCGCCAACACAAATATCGACCACACAATAAGTAGGCATGCGCCTTTGAATTTCATGGCGTCTGCAATTTTGCCACCTAACAACATGCCGATGATTGAGCCTATGCCGAAGGCGACAACGAGCCAAGGCATATATGACTCAGAAACCTTGGTGACATTGACCAGCACCGGTGCCATGTAGCTAAACACCGTAAACATGCCGGCAAAACCGAATACGCCGATCAACAGCACTAGCCAAATCTGTAGCCGATTAAAGGCTGCCAGCTCTTCCATCGGGCTGGATTTTTTCTCTTTGGGGTCTAAAGGCAGTGACCAGTTAACCATCAATACGGTGATGAATGCCAGCACGCCGACTAAGGCAAAGGCTAATCGCCATGTAAATTGTTGCCCTAACCAAACTGCAAGCGGGTTGCCCACCAAGATTGCGACGGCCAGGCCGAGCATGACTTTGGTGACGGCCATGCCTTTTTGTGAAGGTGGGCTGATAGACGCTGCCACTAGCGAGGCAATGCCGAAATATGCGCCATGTGGCAGGCCTGAAATAAATCTGGCGACCAGCATCGTGCCGTAAGTCGGGGCGAGCGCACTGGCAATGTTGGCGATGGCGTACATCATGGCGAGGGCAAGCAATAGGTTTTTTCTTTTGAGCCCAGCGCCAAAAATCGCCAGCAAGGGGGCGCCCACCACCACGCCTAAGGCATAAACGCTGATAGAAACGCCAACCTGGGATTCTGATACGCCTAATCCACGGCTAATCTCAAGCAGCAAACCCATGCTTGAGAATTCGCTCAGCCCGATTGCAAATGCGCCGATTGAGAGCGCGAAGATAATCAGGTTTTGCCTGGCTTTAGAGAGTTGGATTGGGGTGATGATGTAATTCGACATGGGCTTGCTTGAAGATTTATATGAAATACGATTTCGGGTGAGCTCAGTCTTTATGACTGTGGTTGGGAGACATAATTTGCAGCTACTTGAAAACCATTGTCGCGTTGAGGCAAAAAAATAAGCCATTGACGTTAAATCAATGGCTTATTTAAATTTTTGGTGGTGAAAGAGGGACTTGAACCCTCGACCCCAGGATTATGAATCCTGTGCTCTAACCAGCTGAGCTACATCACCATATTTGAAAGACGGCGATTATAGCAGTTGTATCATGGGTCGACAACATGATACTGCGACCTTTTTGACTAAGTATTTTCTGCTTTTTTGATTTTTGTCATTCCTGCCTTGTGATTCTGGCGTATTCTTGCCAACTTTTAAATTTGGAGCACAATAACAGCATGACTCGGGAAGCAAATGATCACAGTGGCGTACTCAAGTTAAGCGCGGTGTTGGCGGATGCTTTGCGTCAGCGCGATGCGTATACACGCCTGCATAGTGACCGCGTGATGGCGCTGGCAAATGGTATTGGAGTGGCGCTTGGCCTGAGTCGCAACGAGTTGCATGTGCTGGAGCTGGGTGCGAGTTTGCATGATATTGGCAAGATTGTGGTGCCGGATGTGGTGCTGATGAAGCCGGGCAAGCTGGATGATGCTGAAATGAGCGTGATGCAGTCGCACCCTTCGGTAGGCGGCGATTTGATGGCGGCTTACGAGCATCCACGGTCTGAGCTGGTTTCCAAGGTGATACGCCATCATCATGAGTGGTTCGATGGTTCTGGTTATCCGGACAAACTCGCGGGCGATGGCATCCCCTTATTGGCGCGCATTGTGACGCTGGTGGATAACTATGATGCGATGGCAGTGCGGCGGGTGTATCAGGGCGCGCGGCCACATACGGAGATTATGCAGATTATGGACCTGGAGTCGGGCACCAAGCTGGATCCTGACCTGTTTGCGTGTTTCACGCGGGTGATTGAAAAGCCTGAGTACGCTGAATTTAAAGCAACAGGCAATTAGGTGGGCAATAAAAAAGCCGGGACAACCCAGCTTTTTTATTGGTGTGTTAAATCGTTAGACGTTAAATCTAAAATGCATCACATCGCCATCTTGCACAATGTATTCTTTGCCTTCGAGGCGCATTTTGCCTGCTTCTTGTGAGCCTTTTTCGCCTTTGTTTTTCACGTATTCGTCGTAAGCGATCACTTCGGCACGGATAAAGCCGCGTTCGAAGTCAGTGTGGATGACACCTGCTGCTTGCGGGGCCGTGGCGCCTTTTTTCACGGTCCAGGCACGCACTTCTTGTACACCAGCGGTGAAGTAGGTTTGCAGGCCTAGCAAATCGTAAGCAGCACGAATCACGCGGTTCAGGCCTGGCTCTTCCAGGCCCAGCTCTTGCAGGAACAGCAGTTTGTCTTCGTCATCAAGCTCGGAGATTTCGCCTTCGATTTTGGCGCAAATGGTGACCACTGGTGCATTCTCGGTTTTGGCCAGTGCCAGTACTTTGTCCAAATGCGGGTTATTCTCAAAACCGCCTTCAATCACGTTGGTGATGTACATCACTGGTTTGACTGTGATCAGGCACAATGGCTTGAGCAAGTTGAGTTCGTCAGCATCCAGGCCCAGTGTACGCACGGCTTTGGCTTCGTTAAGGCAAGGCACGACTTTTTCGAGTACTTTGATCAGGGCAATGGCATCTTTGTCGCCACTTTTGGCTTTTTTGCCTTCGCGCTGCATGGTTTTTTCCACGGTTTCCATGTCGGCCAGCGCCAGCTCGGTGTTAATCACTTCGATATCGGCCAGCGGATCTACCTTGCCTGATACGTGAATGACGTTGCCATCCTCAAAGCAGCGCACAACGTGGGCAATAGCGTCAGTTTCGCGGATATTGGCCAGGAACTTGTTGCCCAGGCCTTCGCCTTTGGAGGCGCCAGCGACCAAACCGGCAATGTCAACAAACTCGACAATCGCAGGTTGTACTTTTTGCGGTTTAACAATGTCGATTAGCGGTTGCAGGCGTGGGTCTGGTACCTCGACGATGCCAACGTTGGGCTCGATGGTACAGAAAGGATAGTTTTCTGCCGCGATGCCTGCTTTGGTGATGGCGTTAAACAAGGTGGATTTGCCTACATTAGGCAGGCCGACAATACCGCATTTCATAGTGGATGAACCTTAGCGTGAGTGTTGCCGCAGCATTATATTGCGGCAAAGATTGAATAAAACCAATATTTTACCGTTAGTATGAAGATAGAGCCAGAATGAATCTTGATTTGCCGCAAAATGCAAACAAGATTTAAGTTTTATTATAACTAAGAAAATGCATGACTGCGGGGGCATAATCATATGCGTCATGCGCCTTCCTGATAAAGGATGAGAAATGTTTCGTTTCAATATGGCATCATTACAACAAGTGCTGTCGTCGCGATGGATTGCGGCGGCCGTATTATTATTTGCCTTGCAAACCACCTTTTTGCTCTGGATGAGCGAGCGCCATCATGCCGAGGCCTTGCAGGCAGTCAAATTCAAGCAGTCCGCGCAGTCTGCGTCCGAGGCCATCCAGCAACGGCTCAATGCTTACCGGCAGATCCTCAAGGGCGTGGAGCAACTTTATATTTCCTCACAATTTGTCTCGGCCGAAGAGTTTAGGCTTTATGTCGATGACTATCTCAAAAGCACTGAATACAACAGCCTGAACGCGCTGGGCTTTATCAAATATATCCATCTGCAACATCCAGAAACCTTTAAGGACCTGGAGATACCATTACCGCAATTGCTCAAGCATCTGGAGTTTATCAAAGGTGACGAAGAGGTGGCACCGGTGTTGTATGTGGAGCCGCGTAATGATGCGAATCGCGAGACCTTGCTGAAAAACACGTTTTTAGACACACAGTTGCGTGCTGATTTGCTGGAGGCGGGTGATGGAGACCGTTTGGTGCTGTCTGGCCATTATGCGGCCAACACCGTGGTGCAGCCTTATAAAAACTATATTTTTCATGCACCGGTGTACCGTCACCATGATGGCATGCAAACGGGTGATCGCCGTCATTGGCTGAATGGCTGGGTGTTTTTGCGTTTTGATGTGGCGGCTTTGCTGGCAGAGGCCTTGCACCCGATGGAGCAGCGACTGGTGCATTTTGATGTGTTTGACCAGGGCCGTGAAGAAGGGCAGGTGCCTTTGTATCATAGTGGCTCTGATGACGAGCATGTGCATGACAATGAGGCTGAGTTTACGGTTGCGCAGACCTTGAATGTGAGCGGGCAGGTGTGGCGCTTGCGTGCGCGCTCTACGCCTGCGTTTGAAGCGGCGACGGATTACCGCGATGCCAATGATATGGGCGTGTTAGGTGTGGTGATTAGCCTGTTATTGGCCGCGCTGGTGCAATTCGCTGTGGTGCGTAATCGCACACGGAATGCGCTGGAGAAATACAGTCTGGCACTGAACAGTAGCGAGCAGCGCTGGAAGTTTGCCATGGAAAGCACGGGTGACGGCGTGTGGGATTGGAATGTGCTCGAGTCTAAAGTGGTGTTTTCTGATCACTGGAAAAAGATACTCGGTTTTGCTGCCGACGAGCTGGACCATAAACCGGCGACCTGGAACCAGCGCATACACCCGGACGACGCGCCGGTGGCGATGGATTTGCATCAGCAGGTGCTGGATGGTGAGCGCGAGCAATATGCGATTGAGTATCGCATGTTATGCAAAGACGGTAGCTGGAAGTGGGTGTTTGACCGCGGCATGGTGCTGATGCACGACGAGCAGGGCAAGCCGACGCGTATATTAGGCACGCTGGCGGATATTTCCAAGATCAAGCAATCGGAAGAGGTGGTTTGGCAATATGCCAATGTGGACACCCTGACCGGTTTGCCTAACCGTCGCCTGTTTTTTGACCGGCTGGACCATGCCTTGCATGGCATTAAAAATAATAACCAGAAGCTGGCGATTATCTTTTTAGACCTGGACCGGTTTAAAGAGGTGAATGATAGCCAGGGCCATGACCAGGGGGATAAATTATTGTTGCAGGCAGGTAAGCGCCTGACCGGCTGTGTCGGTAATAAAGACCTGGTTGCGCGGCTGGGGGGCGATGAGTTTGTGCTGATGCTGAGCGATGCGCATGCCAGCCATGTTGAGGCGCTGGCGCAGCGTGTGCTGGAAGCCTTGTCACAGCCGTTTCAACTGGATGATACACATGCTTATGTATCGGCCAGCCTTGGGATTGCGATCTTCCCTGATGATGCGGGCAATAAAGAAGACTTGATGAAGCGCGTGGACCAGGCTATGTATGCGTCCAAGCAAAAAGGTGGCAACTGCTTCACTTATTTCACGCCGCGCATGCAGCAAAGTGCCGAGCACCGCATGCGTTTGTCGCATGATTTGCGCCAGGCCATCAATAATGATGAGTTTTTCCTAGAGTATCAGCCGGTGGTGGATTTGCAGACCAATATGGTGGTGAAGGCAGAGGCCTTGTTGCGCTGGCAGCATCCGGTCAAAGGCCTGATTCCACCCATGGAGTTTGTCTGCATTGCCGAGGATAATTTGCTGATTGTGCCAATTGGCGAATGGGTGTTTAAAACCGCGATTGCACAGTGCAGGCAGTGGCGCCAGTCGCTGCATCCGATGTTCCAGGTGGCGGTGAATAAATCGCCGGTGCAGTTTGCCACCGAGCACAGAAAGAATGAAGACTGGCTGTTTGAAATGGCAAAAAACCATCACGAGGGCAATATGGTGGTGGTTGAAATCACCGAGCGCTTGTTGCTGGATGCCAGCTCACATGTCAGTGAGCGTTTGGCGCAATACCAGCAGGCGGGCGTGCAAGTGGCGTTGGACGATTTTGGCACTGGCTATTCAGCCTTGTCTTACCTGAAAAAATTCCCGATTGATTACGTAAAGATTGACCGTTCGTTTGTGCGCGAGCTGGGCACTTCAGGTGAAGACGAAGCGTTGTGCCGCGCGATTATTGTCATGGCGCACAGCCTGGGCATGCAGGTGATTGCCGAAGGCATTGAGAACCAGCGTCAACTGCGCATGTTGCAGGAGATGGGTTGTGATTTCGGCCAGGGCTATTACTTCTCGCCGCCGTTGCGTCCGGAGGCATTTGTGAGCTGGCACCATGAGTGGCATCAGCATCCGGCGATTATTTCACGCTAGCCATTATTTGCTATGCAGTTGCAGCATGGCTTTTTCAAACTGGCCTTGTGCCAGTAAGTCAGTGACAGTGGTAGCCTTGATGATGCTGTCATCAATGGATTGCTGTTCGTCTTTACCCGCCGCCTTCAAGACAAAATTCACCACTTCAGCCTTATTGCCCGGATGGCCGATGCCGATGCGCAAGCGCCAGTAGTCAGGCGTGCCTAGGGCGGCATGAATATCACGCAAGCCATTGTGTCCGCCATGGCCACCGCCAAATTTGAGTTTAGCCTGTCCTGGTGGCAGGTCCAGTTCGTCATGCACCACCAGTACTTCTGCAGGCTGGATTTTGTAGTAGTTGGCAATGGCTGCGACAGACTTGCCGCTGGCGTTCATAAAGGTACTGGGTTTGAGTAGCCATTTATCGCTGTGCGGCTGCCATTTGCCGGCAATGCCAAACAGTTTGGTTTCTGCCGCCAGGCGGCTGCCGGATTGTTGCGCCAGCAAATCTACCAGCCAGAAGCCTGCATTATGCCGGGTCATGGTGTATTTATCGCCGGGATTGCCCAGCCCTACAATCAGTTTGATGCCAGTCATGGTGTGAGTTTCGTTCAGACAAAGAAAAAACGCGCACTGAAGAGTGCGCGTTTATTGTAGCGGATAACCGCCAGGCCTGCTTAGGCTGCTGGAGTTTCTGCAGCAGCTTCGTCGCTACCACCACGTGGTTTAGCGATAGAAACCACGGCAGCGTCATCACCGTGAGCCAGTTGTACGAACTCGATGCCTTTTGGCAGTTTGATTTCGGACAAGTGGATAGAGTGACCAGCTTCCAATTTTGCCAGGTCAACTTCGATAAACTCTGGCAAATCTTTTGCCAGGCAGCTTACGTCAGCTTCAGTCTGGATGTGGGAGATGTTACCACCACCGGTTTTCACGCCAGGTGCCACGTCTTCGTTGATGAAGTGGAAAGGCACTTTCACGTGGATTTTCTCAGTCGCGGATACGCGCTGGAAATCGATGTGTTGAATCGTGTTGCGTACTGGGTGCAGTTGGTAGTCACGCAGCAGAACGCTTTCAGCTTTGCCATCCAGCACCAGGCTCAGGATAGACGCGTGGAAAGCTTCATGGCGGAATTCCATGAACAGTTCTTTGTGGTTCAACTCGATAGATACAGCGGCTTGATCACCACCGTACACAACACCAGGCACGCTGCCAGCGCGACGCAGGCGGCGGCTCGCACCCGTACCTTGAACGTCACGTTTGACTGCTTTAATTTCGATACTCATGTTGAGGCTCCTAAAAACGCCACGAATGGCGGTACTGCACTAAAATCCACCGACCGCGACCAGTAGGTGGGGTAAAACTTAATCCATGCTCTACATTGTATTTATGTACTTTTAGTCCATAAATAAGGAAGAAACGGATTCTTCCTGGCTGATGCGCTTGATGGTTTCTGCCAGCAAGGTAGCCGCGCTCAACTGGCGGATTTTGCTGCAGGCCTGTGCGCCAGCATTTAATGCAATTGTGTTGGTGACCACTAACTCATCCAGCGCGGAAGCTGTGATGCGTTCACCGGCACCACCGGACAATACCGGATGCGTGGCATAAGCCACCACTTTGGTGGCGCCACGGTCTTTCAAGGCGACAGCGGCTTCACACAAGGTGTTCGCTGTATCCACCATGTCATCCATGATGACGCAGGTGCGACCTTCAACTTCACCGATAATATTCATGACCTTGGCAACGTTCGCTTTCGGGCGGCGTTTGTCGATAATGGCCAGGTCGGCATTCAATTGTTTGGCCGCTGCACGCGCACGCACCACGCCACCAACGTCTGGTGAAACAACGACCAGATTTTCGTGACCTTGTTTGGCCAGGTCGTCGAGCAAAATCGGGGTCGCATAAATATTGTCGACCGGGATATCAAAAAAGCCCTGGATCTGGTCTGAGTGCAAGTCCATGGTCAGCAGGCGGTTAACACCGACGCTGGTCAGCATATTGGCCACCACTTTCGCTGTGATCGCGACACGGGCTGAGCGCGGACGTCTGTCCTGGCGCGAATAACCCAGGTAAGGGATGGCTGCGGTAATGCGGCCAGCAGAAGAGCGGCGCAGCGCATCGACCATGACCATGACTTCCATCAGGCTGTCATTGGTCGGGTAGCTGGTAGACTGCAATACAAACACGTCACGGCCGCGGACATTTTCCAGCAGCTCCAACATGATTTCACCGTCTGAAAATCGGCCAACATCGGCACGCCCTAATTCAATACCCAAATGCTTGGCAACTTCTTGTGCCAGTACCGGATTGGCATTGCCGGTAAATACCATCATGTTGGCGTTACTCAACGTTGTACCCTTTTTTAGCGATGACGATGTCTTGAAACCTGGTTCCAGTCACATGGCCGGAACCTATAAAAAATTTAAGCGTGTAAATCGTTAAATCTACACGCTTATGTTTGGCTGAGGAGGAAGGATTCGAACCTTCGCATGCCGGAATCAAAATCCGGTGCCTTAACCAGCTTGGCGACTCCCCAATAACTTGTCTTAATCACACGCTTTTTGTGTTTTGGCCATCATCGGTGACCGAGCCAAAAAGCGGATGGTATTCTAACCCTTTTGACCAAAAACCGAAAGTGTTTTTTGGTCTGTTTTCAATCAATTCGTGCGCTTTTGTTTCACTTTCCACCGCCACAAATACTGAAGCCCCTGAACCACTCATACGGGCATCGCCGTATTGTTTTAACCAGAGTAACGTATTTGCAACGTCGGGATATAACGCACAAACTACCGCTTCCATATCGTTCCTGACTTGCTGCCAGAACGCGCTGGAATTAGCGCCGTTTGAAAAGTCCGCCATTCTCAATGGTTTCGAGTCTCTTGTCAATGCTTGATGTGCAAATATTTTTGCGGTGGGCACCTCTACCTGCGGTGTGATCACCACATAGTATTTGTCCAGCATGCCAGCAGGTAGCGAAACCGCGGCCAATTGTTCACCCACACCTTCCGCCCAGGCGGTTTGACCAAAGATAAACACCGGTACATCTGCCCCCAACGTGAGCCCGATCTGCATCAGTTGTTGCCTGGAATAGCCTAATTGCCATTGTTGATTCAATGCCATCAGCACCGTGGCGGCATCCGAACTGCCACCGCCAAGGCCGCCACCCATGGGGGTGCGCTTGATGCATGCAATGTCTGCACCCAATGTGCACTGGCTGGCCTGTTGCAAGGCGCGCGCGGCGCGTATGGTTAAGTCTTTTTCTGCAGGCACGCCCGGCAAGGGGTTAAGGTGTACGATTTCCCCATCCTCGCGTACGCGTATGCGCAGCTCGTCGCCGTGATCCAACAGCAAGAAAACGCTTTGCAGGTCGTGGTAACCGTCAGTGCGGCGGCCGGTAATATGCAGAAACAGGTTGATTTTACAGGGGGCGGGGTAGGTCAGCAGTTCCATGCCCGCTATTGTAAAGCATGCCTGCGTACTCCTTGCATGCTTATTCCAGGATCATGCGGCCTTGGCCATCCTGCACCGGGCGCTGGTTGGGCTCGCCGATGGCTTGCTGCAGGCTGCCCAGCTGGAATTTGGATATTTTCAACGCTTCTTTCATGATCACCCACTGCACGCCTTCGGTACAGGGCGGCGCCGTTAGCGAGCCACTGTAGCGATAATAGGCAGGCTTGGCTGGCATCAGGTCCGCAGGGGTGACACGTATCGCCAGCGGTTTGCTTTGCTCTTTTTCTTTAGGCAGGCTGCCTAACAACTTCTCCAGTCCGGCATGTGTGCTGCCTTCTTCCAGCATCACAGCAATAATCACACGGTGTCCGGTTTTATCCTCATGCACCATCTGCAATTCCGCGGCATATGATTTTTGCTTGATCTGATGTTCGCCAGGCACATGCACGCTGATATATTTCAACTGATACGGTTTCTGATCCAGCACCATCATATTGCCGGTGCCCGCATCCAGAATCAGGCTGTGGTCCTTGAGCACAATATTTTTGAGCGGGAACTTCTGCAAGCGCTTGATCGGTTTCAGGGCGGCCGTGATCGTGTTGTCGATATTGATCGGCGATTGCTGGCTACCTGCGTTGCACACCGCAAAATCCGGATTGAGGCTGCCCCATTTGTCTGGTCCGCGCGGGCCGCTATAGGCCCAGGACTTATCATTGGCCTTGTCGGTTTTAGCTGCTTTTTCCTTATCCTTAAGGGTATCCGCGCCTTTATCGGTTTTGGTAGCTGCTTGCTTGGCTGTTGCCGCTTTATCTTCAGCAGGTTTGGCCGCTGGCTTGGCATCTGCCGGTTTTAATTCAGCGGCTTTCTCTTCAGCTTTGGGCGCTACAGGTGTTGCTGCTGGCTCGGCAACGCTATCTGGCGCGGCCGGTTTGTCTTTATTGCTGGCAACAGCAGGCACCACCGGGTTGGCGGCGCGTCTGGCAGCGGCTTCCACGCGCTGCTTTTCCTTGGCTTGCCATTTGCACACATATTGTTGTGCGACTTCTACTTCGGATTCCGGCAGTGGTTCAATAAAGTCGGCTTGCTTGGATGTGGTGCCCGCTGAGTAGACCAACTCTTCGTCATCGTATTGAAAGACCTGGATGGTCGCGGCTTTGCGTTTGTCGCAATCAAAATACCACAGGGCTTTGGCATGGTTGTAGACGCGGTCTACCGACTCCACGTTTTTCTGTGGATTGCGGTAATCGACTTTTACCCAAGCCTTGATATAAGGTTTTTCTTCCAGCAGGGATTGCTTGTCTATCATGAGCTGGTTGTCGTCGGTTTTTTTGATCGATAACCACTGTGAGGCATGGCCGTGGCCAGGCATCATGCCCAGCACTAGCCACAAGCTAAATGCCAGCCAAAGTCGGTAATAAGTGGGGGTGAGAAGATAACAGCTCATAGTGCCATTATCGACGCCTTGCGCTGAATCTTTAATCAGCGCAAGGTCGGGTGATGCGTGTGTGAGTGACTGCTTACCAGTGTTGAATGACCAGTTTTAGACGCACGTCCTGCTGTTGCAGGCGCGTGGTGTAAGGCAGTTGTTCCAGTGCGCCGTTGAGGGCGGTTTGCTGATAATCATCATAGGTGATT
This sequence comes from Methylophilus sp. 'Pure River', assembly GCF_046765995.1. NCBI lineage: Bacteria > Pseudomonadati > Pseudomonadota > Betaproteobacteria > Nitrosomonadales > Methylophilaceae > Methylophilus > Methylophilus sp. 'Pure River'. The sequence goes on from NZ_JBKOUE010000001.1 coordinate 12,041, forward strand.
TGCCATTGATCCTGGGTCAGGCTGGCCGGTGCGCCATTTTCCAGATAGGCGGCCTGGAACGGGCTGTCGCGGTGTGGGATACCTAGTATCCATTGGCTGAGCCCGGCGAGTGGCAGGCGCCAGCCGAGCAGCCGCTCGGTCAGGCTGGCAACATCGGTGGCAGTGTGTTGTTTGCCACTTTGGTCGGTCAGCGTCACGGATTGCTGGGTGCGGTGGATTAAGGCTACTTGTTGACCTAGCGGACTGAAAATGCGCATGGTGTCTGCTTGCACATCATGCTGCCATTCCAGGCGCGCGGTATAGCCTTTGCCCGCATATTGCACAGCCAGTTTGGCCTCTAGCGCAAATGGCTGGTTGGCTTGCAAGCGCTGTATACGTTGCTGGGCCGTGTTGCTGGCGGTGGTCTGGGTCGGTGGTGCGGGCAAGGTGGAGCAGCCCGCCAGCGCTACGCCCAGCAGGCCAACCAGGATTCGGCGGCCCGCGTGTGACTTCCAGCGCGCAAGCGTAGGCAGTGCGACCTGCATTACAGGGCAGATTTCAGTTTTTGCGCCGTGGCGACCAGCACTTCGTTGTCAGGGTTGGCTGACAATGCCTGATCCAGGATTCTTTGTGCTTCGTCACGCTGGCCTTGTTTCCACAACACTTCCGCCAGGTGGGCAGCAATTTCAGGGTCTTGCTGAATGGTGTACGCGCGACGCAACTCCTCGGTGGCGTGGCCCAGGTCACCCAGGCGGTAATACACCCAGCCCAGGCTATCCATGATGTAGTGGTCTTCTGGCGACAGCTTGGTCGCGGTTTCAATCAGGCTCTTGGCTTCCATCAGCTTGATATTGCGGTCAGCATAAGAATAGCCCAGCGCATTATAGGCGGCGGCCATATCAGGTTTCATTTTAATGACTTTAGATAAAGTCTCTTCCATGATGTCGAATTTGCCTTTGCGTTCTGCATTCAAGGCATAGTCGTACAATAACTCTGGGCTCTCAGGAAAGCTTTGTACGGCTTTTTCGAGCAGGGTGTAGGCTTCATCGTTACGTTTGGCCTGGTTAAGCATCAAGGCTTCATTCTGCACCACTAATGCTTGTTGCTCCGGCGTTAAGCCATCGACATTGTCGAGCATGGTAATGGCGGCGTCGATGCCATCGCGACGCGCGATGATGGCGGCAGATGCCAGGCGGCCCGCCAGAAACTGCTCGCCTTCGCCGATTTTGTCAAACCAGTGTAAGGCGCGTGCATCATCTTTTTGCTCGGCGGCCGAACGGCCCAGATTGAAATAGAGTTTATTCGGCTCTTTAAAGCCGACCTCCAGCCCGTGTTCCAGGTAGCGGTCAGCAAAGCTGTACTCTTTTGCATCCAGCGCTAGCAAGCCGACGATAACATTCATTTCCGGGTTGTTTTTATGACGCTCCAGCAATTTGGTGAATTCTATCTTGGCGTCTGTGGTGTTTTTCTGCACCAATAAGGCGCGTGCCAGTGCCAGGCGGATCTGGTCAGCTTCCGGGTAGGTGTTCAAGAACTCACGGTAGAACGCAATGCCTTCTTGCGGGTCTTGCTCGCTCAGCATCTGGCCGCGGATTTGCGCAGGCGGCTCCCAGCCCGGACGCAGTTTGGACGCTTCTTTGAGTTCAGCCACCATCAGGCTTTCGTTATGGGCAAAATAGGCCGCCTGTGAAACGGCAAAATGGGCTTCTGGCAATTTGGGGTAAGGCTTGGCCAGTTGCTGGATCGCCTCCAGCACGCTGGTTTTGTCCGTGACGCGCATCATCAGGCTGTTCAGTTCCATAAAGGCATTCGGCCGAATGTTGTCGTTAGCAAGTACTTTCTGGATTTGCGGAATGGCTTTTTTCAGGTTGCCGTTGGCAATAAATAGCTGGCTGGCGGTTTGTGCAGCAGGAATCGAGTCCGGCGCTAACTCTGACCATAGTTCGGCAGAAGGCAAGGCCAGTTGTGGCGTACGTGCGATCGTAGCGGCCTGGGTCGCACGTTCAGCCAGTAAAGGGGCGCGTGTTTGTTTGGCTAAGTCCAGGAACAGCTGGCCTGCCAGTACAAATTCGCCACGCTGGGCAGCCACTTCTCCCAGCAGGTATTTGTAAACGAATTCCGCCGTGGGGGTGGTAATGGTGGGGGAGCTGCTGGCTGACCAGGCCGGGGTTGTCAGCAATGCCAGGCAAAGTGCCAGGGTTGTGCGGCGCTTTGCAGTGGGTTTAAGCGTGAAACGGCTGGTTTGGGGCATACTGAATTCCTGTTTGGTTGGTCTGTCGGTGAACAGTGTCATGGCTGTGATTTAAGTGGTCGCTGTGTGATGCTGAATTGTTGTTTAGTCCGTGACAGTTGCGGCAAGTTCATCCATAATGTGCGATTTGTAACTGAATTGTAATTGACGGTTTGGCCCGGGCTAAAACCGCATGCTACAACAGTAGTATTGGCACTATAACTTTTTGATGAAATCTTTGTCTAGGGATTTGCTGGTTGGCGTTTGGATTGCCAGCAGTGAACAATCATCCTTAGTCGGTAGGTGTGTGAAAGAATCATGGCAAATTTGACAGTTGAAGCAATCGAATTGACCCGTTTGTATGGTGGCCGTGCGGCGGTCAGTGATGTAACGTTTAGTTTGCAACAAGGGCAGGTGCTAGGCTTTTTAGGGCCTAACGGTGCCGGTAAATCGACCACTATGAAAATGTTGACTGGTAACCTGGCGCCCAGTGCCGGTAGCGTCAAGATCTGTGGCATCGATATGATAGAACATCCGAAAGAGGCCAAGGCATTGATTGGTTACTTGCCGGAGATGCGTCCTTTATATAAAGAATTCACGGTCGATGAATACCTGACCATCGCAGCCCGTTTGCACAATGTCTCGGGCAAGCATATTAAAAAAGCGGTAGAGCATGCCAAAGAGCGTTGCGGTTTGACGCACATGAGCAAGCGCCTGATTGAAAACCTGTCTAACGGCTACCAGCAGCGTGTGGGCATTGCCCAGGCAATTATCCATAACCCGATGGTGGTGATCCTGGATGAACCGACGGTGGGCCTGGATCCGATCCAGATCCGTGATATCCGTGCCCTGATTAAAGAAATCGGCCAGGCACACAGCGTGATTGTATCTACACACATTCTGCCAGAGGTGGAAATGGTGTGTGACCATGTGCAGATTATCGATAAAGGTAAGCTGGTGTTTAACGGCGGCATTGATGTGCTTAAACAGCAACGCATTGGCAATAAATTGCTGGTCGGTTTGCGCAATGCACCAGCGGCTGCACAACTGGCTGCGATTGCTGGTGTGGCTGAAGTCGAACCGGCAGATGGTATGTGGCGCATCCGCTTCCAGGATGGCACGCAGCCACATGAAGCGATTGTGCAGGCAGCCGTGCAAAACGGCTGGGGCCTGTATCATATCGCCCCTGACCAGACCAGCCTTGAAGATGTGTTTGTGCAACTGACTTACCACGAGACCGCGAGCGCGGATGAAGCCAAGGCGGCTTAAGCAGGCAGATCAAGTCTAGACGGAAAGATTTTAAGAATGTTGAATATTGCAAGAAAAGAACTCAAGAGTATGTTCGCCTCACCAATGGGGTGGATTATTCTGGCGCTGCTAACCTTCTCGTTTGGCACCTATTACCTCAACGGGGTAAACAATTATTTTGAAGTCATGTCTGGTTCCATCCGCCCGGCCGAGCGTATTGGCGTGACGCAGTTTGTCGGCCAGACTGTATATGGCCTGGCGTCATTTATTATGCTGTTTGCTGTGCCTTTGCTCTCCATGCGCCTGATCTCTGAAGAGCGCCGCAGCCAGACCATGCCATTTTTGTTCAGTGCGCCGCTGTCTATCAGTGAAATTGTGGTCGGCAAGTTTCTGGGCCTGGTGGTGTTTCTGAGCATTCTGGTGGTGTATATCGCCGCCATGCTGTCTACACTCAATATTTGGGCAGACATTGATTTCGGCTATATTTTTGCCAACTCGCTGGGCTTGCTGTTGCTAGTGTCCAGTTTCGCGGCACTGGGCCTGTATTTCTCCAGCCTGACTGCGCAACCGATTATTGCTGGTATCCTGAGCTTTATTGCCTTGTTTGTGCTCATGATCCTGGACCGCTTTTTTGCCGGTGACCCGACCAGCACCATGCTCAAGTTTTCACTCATGCGTCATTTTCAGTCGTTTGCCGGTGGCTTGATTGATACGGCAGACCTGGCTTACTTCGGCCTGTTTATCCTCACTTTTATTACCCTGACGATTCGTCGTCTGGATGCGGATCGTTTACGCGGTTAGTCGCGACATTGTTTTTGAGCTGAATGCATTATGAAAATTAACCGTAAATTTAGATGGCAGTTATTGGCGCAAAACTGGATGTTTGTGCTGGTGTTTTTGGCGCTGGTCGTCATGCTGGGTTATTTGTCTGCCCAATATCGCTGGGCCAAGGACATTACCCAGGCCAACCGTAATATCCTGACCCAGGGCAGTGTCAATGTGCTCAAACAAATGGATGGCGACGTCAATATCACCGTGTTTGCCACTAACGATGACGCGAACAATGGCGATACCTTCCGTAAAGGCATGCTGGACTTTGTCGCCCGCTACCAGCGCGAAAAGAAAAACGTCTTTATCAAGTTTATCAACCCGTCCGAAGAGCCAAAACTGGCGCAAGAAGCCGGGGTGAAGGTGGATGGTGAGACCATTGTTGAATACAACAAACGTTCCGAGCACATCACGCCACCATTTGCCGAGCAGGAAATGACTAATTTGCTGGTGCGTTTATCTCGCACCAACAACCAGCCGGTGATGTATCTGGATGGTCATGGCGAGCGTTTGCTGCAAGGCCTGAAGAACCACGACCTCGGCGAGTTTGGCAAGCAACTGGAAAGCAAAGGCTTTAAGTTTGCCAACCCTGACCTGACGATTGCACAACAGGTGCCTGCCAATGGCGCGATGCTGGTGATTGCGGCACCGCAAGTCGATATCAGCGCTGTTGAAGCGAAGAAAATCAAGGCCTATATTGAAGCGGGTGGCAACGTGTTGTGGCTGCTGGATGACGATAATCTACATGGTTTGCAGGAAGTGGCTGAGTACCTGGGCATTAAAGTGTCGCCCGGTATCGTGGTGGATCGTGCAGCTGAACAATACGGCGCAGACCCCAAAATGGCCTTTGCCAGCCTGTATGGTGATCATGCAATCACGCGTAACTTCATGCTGCGCACTGTGTTCCCAGAGGCGCATCAGGTCGATGGCCAGGCTTCGGATGACCTGGGCTGGAAAGTGGGCCGCCTGATAGATGTGGCACCCAATGGCTGGCTGGAGTCTGACAAGATCCCGGCAGGCGCACAAAACCTCAAAGTCAGTTTTGACCAAGGCAAAGACAAGGCAGGTCCGATTAACGTCGGCGTGGCTTTGGAACGCGAATACGGTAAAAAAGGCCAGCGCGTGGTGGTGATCGGTAATGCCAACTTCCTGGCCAATACCTTTATTACTAACGGCGGTAACCTGGACCTGGGCATTAATATCATTAACTGGCTGGCTGGTGATGACCGTCTGATTACCATACAGCCGATGCCACTGAAGGATATCAACGTCACGATTCCAGCCACTGATCAGGGTCGCCTGGTGGCCTGGATTGTATTCCATGCGTTCCAGTACCTGATTCCAGTCGGTTTGTTTGTGGCAGGCCTGTTGCTGTGGTGGAAGCGCCGCAAGGCTTAATGTCTAACGGTCTGGTTGTCGGAGTGGCGTCATGAAAAAAAGATGGTTATTGAACCTGTTGTTGGCGGCGGTCGTCGTAGGGATTGCCGTGTTCCTGCATTTGCAGCCCAAGGAGCAGGCGCAGTCCGCCAGGTTTGAAGTCTCCAGCCTCAAAATGGCTGATTTTAATAGTGTTAAAGCCGAGTTCCCGGCTAAAGCGCCGACCATTTTTGAAAAGCAAGAAGGTTACTGGATGATGCGCAAGCCGTATGCGGCACGTGCGGACCAGCCCTCTGTGCAGCGCGTCATGTCTATCATCGCGGCGACCACCGCGACCAAGCTGCCTTTGCAGGATGCGGCTAAATACGGGCTGGACCAGCCGGTATTGAAGCTCACGCTGTCTGGCACCAAAGGCGACCAGGTATTTACGTTTGGCACGTTTAATCCGGTGTCAGAAGAGCAGTATGTAGCTTATGCCGGGCAAGTGTATTTGTTGCCCGGGCAATATAGTGAAGCGGCTTCTACACAGCCGATAGAAATGGTGGATAAAACACCGTTGTCGCCGGTTGAGCGCAAACAGCTGGCCGGTTTTGACCTCGCGCATCTGGAACAATGGGAAGAGAATGCACTCAAGGTTGAGCTGTCTACCGAAGGCAAATGGTCAGCCAATGATCCTAAAGCCAAGCCGACCCAGAATGATATGAATGAGTGGACTGATTTTAGCTGGGTGCAGGCGCAAGCGACGTCGGTTGAGTTTTACACGCCAGACCGCAAACAAACTTATCCTTCTTTTGAAGTATTGCTGCGCAATGGCAAGAAAGTCCATTTCGATAAACTGCAGGAGTCGCCAGAGTATCTGCTGGCACGTCCGGATGAAGGCATTATTTACCACTTCACCAATGACACCGGTTTTACCATGGTCAACCCGCCGGTGAATATCCAGGCGCCCAAGAGCCAGTAATCACCATGCCTGAATTACCCGAGGTTGAGGTCACGCGGCGTGGTTTGCTGCCTGTAGAAGGCGCGCAGATCGCGCAAGTGACCATCCGCCATCATGGCTTGCGTTGGCCGATTCCGGCCGATTTGCCACAACATTTGCAGGGCCGCCGCGTGCTCAAACTCACGCGCCGCGCCAAATATATCCTGGCCGAAATTGGCACCACTGAAACAGAGGGTGTGTTGCTGCTGCATCTGGGCATGTCTGGCCGTCTGTGTCTGCTGGAGCGTGATTTCCCCGCCGAGAAGCATGACCACTTTGATATCCGCTTTGAAGATGGCCGTGTGATCCGCCTGCGCGATCCACGCCGGTTCGGGGCGGTTTTGTGGCTGGATAAGCAGCCATTGCAGCATGCGCTGCTCAGCAGTCTTGGACCGGAGCCGCTAGAAGCGGGGTTTAACGCTGATTATTTATACCAGCATATACGCACACGCAGCGCTCCTATCAAGACCACCATCATGGATGCGCACCTAGTGGTGGGCGTGGGGAATATTTATGCCAGTGAGTCTCTGTTCCGTGCCCGCATACATCCTGAAACGCCCGCCAAGACCTTAACGCTGGCGCAATGTGCATTGCTGGTAGCAGAGATTAAATTGACCTTGCAGGCAGCGCTGGACGCTGGTGGCAGCAGTTTACGTGATTTCTTTGGTGCGGATGGGAATCCTGGGTATTTCCAGCAAACCTATTTCGTCTATGGCCGCACAGGTGAGCCTTGCCGCGCGTGTAGCAGGCCGATCCTGAATATCCGGCTGGGTCAGCGATCAACCTTCTATTGTGAGCACTGCCAGCCGCGCGCGACTGCACGCATACGCAAAAAGTAGGCGTACTCGCATAACGCTCGTTATACCGTTTCGTCGTCGATGTCTGGCTGGATGCAGTTACGCCCGGCACGCTTGGCGGCATACAGGTGATGATCTGCGCGCTCAACTACCTGGCCCAGTTTTTCGTCCGCCTGCATTTCGGCGATCCCGGCGCTGACCGTGATTTGCACCACTTTATTGCTAAAGTGGAACTGCAAGCCTGCCACTGCCGAGCGTATAAGCTCGGTGATATCTCTGGCATGTTGCAAATTGCAGCCAGAAAGCAGAATTAAAAACTCTTCCCCGCCCCAGCGGCAAACCACATCTTCTTCGCGTACGTGCGACTTGATCAGTTGCGCCACGCGCGCGAGCACGCGGTCACCGGCTTCATGGCCATACGTATCGTTGACCAGTTTAAACAGGTCGATATCCAGCAGCACCAGTGATAATGACTCGTCGCGGCGTTTGCCGCGCGCAACCGCTTGCTTGAAGTAGAACTCGAATACCTGGCGGCTGGCGACACCGGTCAGCTTGTCCTGCGTGGCCATCATCTCCAGTTTGTCGTGGTAGCCGCGCACGGCAAAGTGCGCCAGGGCCAGCACGATCATGCTGATCACCACGGCCACCGCCAGGTTGATCAGGAAGGCGGTTTCGATACGCTCTGAGCTCGGGTCGTTGACCTGCTCGACGATCAGATACCAGTCAAATTCAGGCACCAGGCGGCTATTGAGGTAGAGCATATTGCCGCTGCGGGTTTTAAACGACAGTGAGGTGCTTGGCGATGTCAGCACTTGCAGGAAAGCCTTATCCAGCCCGGACTTGTTCTGTAAATGCAGCTCAGAACGGTAATGGCTGCTTTGCAGCATGACTTCGCCCTGGCGGTTCACAAAATAGATTTCGCGGCCATAGCGTTTCTGGTAGTTTTCAATCAGCTCAACGACAGTTTGCAGTGACAGACCGACGCCAATCACGCCAATAAACTTGCCGGATTTGTCTTCAATGCGGTAGTTGACAAAAATGCTCAGGCGCCGTTTGTCGGCAGTATCGCGGTCAATGTTGATGACATAGGGGTTGGGTGAGTTTTTGGCTTCAAAATACCAGTGATCTTCTGGGTTGTTTGCTGATACGCGTTTTAAGACACCTGACGGATGGTAGTAATTGCCCGAACTCTCGGACACGAAAAAAGCGGTGATGGTGTTATATTTTTTCTGGATTTGTGCCAGGTAACTGGTCATTTTGTTGGCGTCTTGTTCGCCATTATTAATCCAGTCAAACACAAAAACATCATTGGCCATCAGTGATGAAATCAATAGCGGTTGCAGCAGGTCGCGCTGGATTTCAGAGTAGATATTGTCGCTGGTCAGCGGCAGCATTTCCTGTTGCAAGCGGTCAGTCAGCGAGTCTTTGGCCACAAAGTAACCAATCAGGCTGGTCGCCACAAAACCAATGAGCACGATGGCGCTTAGGAGTAGGGTGTAGTAACGCTTGTTAACGACCATAAATGTTCAATTACCTAGAGGCAGATCATGCTCAAAAAAGCATTATCACCAATATAAAGCGACTTTGTTTATTTGAATAGTCGCTGTTTTAAAGAGGTATTCCCGCATTAACCAGGATTAATGCGGGTGATTGCTTGCTGCGTGTTCATGTAAATAACCGGCAGGGCTGTGCGGTGTGCCGCCAATTTTTTGCGGTAGTAATGAGCCTGCCACCATGGCTACCGCACTGATCAGCAGGCCGGCCAATTGTGCGGGGACCAGGCTATTTTCGCCTATCAGTATCTCAATCAGTACCCAACTGCCGATGCCGAAAATAATCGCCGCCAGCGCGCCCTGGCTGGTCGCACGCTTCCAGAAGGCACCAAAGAACAATGGCACAAACGCGCCTGCCAGCGTCACTTTATAGGCACTTTCTACCATGCCGAAAATCGATAGTTCGGAGTTGAGTGCATAAAACAGCACCATGGCGGCAAAGCCGACCAGGCACAATCGCATCACGCGCAAAAATGCATGGTCGTTCATGTGCGGCATAAAGCCTTTGACCACGTTTTCAGCAAAGGTGACAGAAGGGGCCAGCAGGGTCGCTGAGGAACAACTCATGATGGCCGATAGCACCGCGCCAAAGAAGATGGCTTGCGCGATCAAGGGCGTGTGCGTCAGTACCAATGTCGGTAATACCCGCTGTGAGTCTGTTTCCACCAGGGTGCCAAAGACTGCCGGGTCTATCAGCGTCGCGGCATAGGCGATAAACATGGGCACAAAGGTAAAGCAAAAGTAGATGCTGGCGCCAAGGATAGACCCCCACAAGGCAATGTTGGCTGTTTTGGCTGAGGTGATGCGCTGGAACACATCCTGCTGTGGGATGGAGCCCAGCATCATGGTCAGCCAGCCGCCGAGGAAGGTCAGCCACAGGCTCCAGTCAGCCGATTGTGGGAAGAAATGCAGTTTGCCTGCGTTGCGGGCGTGTTCTATCACTGGCGCCACGCCGCCGGTTTGGCCAGACACGATGTTGGCGATATACAGCAGGCCGCCGATGACAACGATCATTTGTACAAAGTCGAGGATGGCCACAGAAAGCATGCCGCCCAGCGTGGTGTAGGTGAGCACGATGGCGGTACCGACGATCATGCCGGTTTGCTCTGAAATGGCGCCATGGCTGATCAGGTTGAAAATCAGGCCCAGTGCCTTAATTTGCGCGGCGACCCAGCCCATGTAAGAGATGACGATGGCAATGGTGGTGAGCACTTCGACCGAACGGTTATAGCGCATGCGGTAGAAGTCGCCCAGCGTCAGGATGTTGAGTTTATACAGGCGGCTGGAGAAGAAAATGCCCGCGATAATCAGGCACATGCTGGAGCCAAACGGATCAGCTGCGACGCCGGTCAGGCCTTCACGCACAAAGGTGGCGGAGACGCCAAACACGGCTTCGGCGCCAAACCAGGTAGCAAACACAGTTGCCATGACCACAGGCAGCGGCAGGTGGCGGCCTGCCACGGCATAATCTTTGGTGCTGTGCACGTTTCTGGCCGCAATCAGGCCAATGCCGATTGAAACCAGTAAATACGCCACGACAAACCAGATCAGCACAGCTTGTTTCCCTTGAGTTGATTACAAAAGGGCGATTTTAAAACAAAACCATGCCTAAACAGGGTTTTGTGCGGTGCGCAAAAGCTAAAAAGACCTGAAAATCAGGTCTTTTTACAATTCTGCACAATTACTCGACCCGCTTCCAGGTTTGTGAGCGCCCCAGCAGTGAGAAGCCGATAAATCCACGTACTTCAAGCTCATTGCCATTCGGGCTCAGCGTCATTTTGCATTTGTAGGTTTTGCCATTTTCCGGGTCAAGAATCTCGCCGCTATCGTAGATATTGCTGTTAGTGCTTTTCTTTAAGTGTTTGGCAATGGTCATGCCGATAATTTTCTGGCCTTTGCGCTCGTCGGTGCATTTGTCGCACACGGCATCGCCGGTATCGGTGGCAAGCAGGCCTTTTTCGACGATGGCGCTGTATTCCCCGGCAGTTTCAACAATGCGCACCAGTGATCTGGGCTTGCCGGTTTTATCATCCGTGGTTTGCCAAACGCCACTTAAATCTGCGGCATGCGCTGCGTAGGGCAGCATGAGTAAGGTAATGGCCAGCAGTTGCTTGAGGGATTGCATGGTTGATCTCCTTTAACGGCGACAGCTTAGTGGTTAAACAGCAGGAACAAACTTGCAAATTGCAGCAGCACCAGCACGATAATGGCCGTGGTGGCCCATTTCTGCCAGGTGGTTTGTTGGTGCTGCGAGGTAAGCAAAGCATCGATAAGGCTTTGCTGTTTGCCCAGCTCGGTCTGGTTGCGCAGGTATTGTTCAAACAGGCGCGGCATGTCTGCTGCGTGGGTGAGAATATAAGGTAATTCGCGTTTGGCGGATTTGAGTAGGCTGCGCCAGCCGATTTGCTCGCTCATCCAGCGCTTGAGGAAAGGTTTTGCGCTGTGCCATAAATCAATATTTGGGTCGAGTTCGCGCCCCAGGCCTTCAATATTCAGCAGGGTTTTTTGCAGCATGATCAGTTGCGGCTGGATATTCACCCCGAAGCGACGTGACATCTGGAACAGGCTGAGCAGGGTGCGGCCAAACGAAATATCTTTCAGTGGTTTTTCAAAGATCGGCTCGCAAATCGCGCGCACCGCAGTTTCCAGTGCTTCGACATTTGTGTCGGCGGGCACCCAGCCGGATTCAATATGTGCCACGGCCACATCGCGGTAATCGCGATTAAAGAAAGCCAGGAAATTGCGCGCCAGGTAGTATTGGTCGGTGGATGACAGGCTGCCCATAATGCCAAAATCAAGCGCGATAAACTTGCCTTTGTCTGGCCCTTCAGTCACTACCTGGATATTGCCCGGGTGCATATCGGCATGGAAAAAACCATCACGGAATACTTGCGTGAAGAAGATTTCCACGCCTTCGTGCGCCAGTTGCGTCAGGTTGATGCCATGTGCTGTGAGGGTGGCGGTGTCTCGCACCGGGGTGCCAAACATGCGCTGCATGGTCATGACGTGTTTGTGTGAGTAGTCCCAGTACACGCTAGGCACCAACAAGCGGCGGTCGCTGAAGTTGCGGCCCAGTTGCGCACATTGCGCTGCCTCCAGCGTTAAGTCGAGTTCATGCTCGGTATGGCGGGAGAATTCGTCCACCATTTCATCTGGTTTCAGGCGGCGTGCTTCGCCGGAGAGTTTTTTCACCCACCACGCCAGTGTGCGCAACAAGGCAATGTCGCGGTGGATAATCGCTGCAATGCCCGGGCGCAACACTTTGACGGCTACTTGCTCGCCACTATGTAGTTTGGCGAAATGGACTTGCGCCACCGACGCGCTGGCGACAGGCGTGGTATTGAATTCTGCGTATACCGTGCTCAGGGGGGCTGCGAATGCTTCTTGAATAATGGCTTCGACTTGCGCATAAGCAAATGGCGGCACCTGGTCTTGCAATTTTGTGAGCTCGTCGGCCACGTCTGTTGGCAGTAAATCGCGGCGCGTCGATAGCATTTGGCCGAATTTAACGAAAATTGGACCTAGTCTCTCAAGTGCGAGGCGTAAGCGTACTGCACGTTGCTCGGGCGCATGCCGCCAGAACAGCAGTACGTTTAGCAGGCGGTAGGCCAGGCCTGGTTGTTCATTGCGGACAAAAAAAATGTCGAGGCGGTACCAGATCAGTACGCCGATAATATGGAAAAAACGTAACCAATGCATGTATTACTGGCTTTCAGGAGAGGCAGTTGCAAGTAGTTTATTGACACGCTGTTGCAGGCGGTCAGTATCTTCGCGCAGTTGGTCAACCGCCTGGTTGAATTGCTCAACGCGGGTCTTTTTGGCAATGATGGGTTGCTCTTCTTGCCAGTATTCCACCAGCATTTCTCCCAGGTTTTTGGCCTGGCTTTGCCAGCGCTGTAATTTCTCCTGCCCGATTTGCACGACCTGATAGGCGGCAATGTCGCCGACGACTTTGCTTAAGTCATCTTCAATATCCCAGCGGATGGCAGACAGTATTTTGCCGACCTCTATGCCAAGTGCAGTGTCGCCATCGATTTTAATCAGGCTGTGTGCAAGCGGGTCTTGCCGGAGCAGGCGCATGGCCAGGCTAGGTGGCAAGTGTATGGTGGCATCCGCCTCGGCTGAGTCGCCGGCGACGGCCAGCTCACCATTATTTAAAATGGTGAGTGTAGCTTGGGCGACTTTAAAGTCCAGGCGCAGGTTTTTATGGGCGTAAGGCTGTAGCAGCGGTGCCGTCCAGCTGTTTTGCTGCATCAGGTGTTGCAGCACAAATTGAATCAGGGGTTTAAACATGTGTTTAGATCTTGATGCCTTTGTGCAGCGCCACCACGCCAGCGGTCAGGTTGTAATAATCCACTTTGCCAAATCCGGCGTCGTACATCATTTGCTTGAGGGTTTCCTGGTCAGGGTGCATGCGTATGCTTTCTGCCAGGTAGCGGTAACTGGGCTCGTCGTTGGCAATCCATTTACCAAACTTGGGCAGCAATTTAAATGAATAGGTGTCGTAGAGTTTTTCCAGTGGTTGCCACACTTTTGAAAACTCCAGTACCAGCAGGCGACCACCTGGTTTGAGCACCCGTTGCATTTCACGCAAGGCAACATCTTTATGTGTCATGTTGCGCAAGCCAAAGGCAACGATGACACAGTTAAATGTTTCGTCGGCAAACGGCAGTACTTCTGCATTGCACTGCGTAGCCGGAATGCTCAGCCCTGCATCTATCATGCGATCGCGGCCGACACCCAGCATGGAGGCATTAATGTCGGTCAAAATCACCGTGCCCGGGTTGACGGCAGATTGCGTGCCCACTTTTTTGGCAAACAGGCGTGACAAATCACCACTGCCTCCGGCAATATCCAGCACTTTGTCACCCTGGCCCACGCCGCTAACATCGACCGCAAAGCGCTTCCACAAACGGTGCATGCCTGCAGACATCACATCGTTCATGATGTCATATTTTTGCGCGACCGAATGAAACACCTCACCGACTTTTTTCTGCTTGTCAGCTTCGGCCACGGTATCAAAGCCAAAGTGGGTGGTTTTTTCCTGATCAGTGTTTTGCTGCATGTGTGGGTTCCTTGCGGGTATGGCCAGCCATGGATAGTTTAGTCACATAGTCTTGCCACAGGCTTTCATAATGTTGTGCCAGATAATAGAGATAATCCCATGAATACAGGCCGGTATTATGACCATCGTCAAAGATCAGTTTGATGGCGTATCTGCCAACCGGTTCAATATCGCTAATATTGACGTTTTCTTTGTCCAGTTGCAGCACCTCCTGCCCGGCGCCATGTCCGCGTACTTCGGCCGAGGGAGAATACACACGCAAAAATTCGCAAGACAGCATGCACTCGGTATGGTTGTCGAAGTGTATTTCAAGCAGGTGTGAGGCCTGATGCAGTTGTATCAGGGTCGGGGTCGGACAATCAGGGTGTAGACCGCTCATAAGATTGAAGAAAGTGGTGGATTGGGTCGTTAACTTTAATTATGCGCATGATAGCAGATGCATGATTGCCGCGCATGGATAGTCTTTGTTGTATCTTATGGTTGATAATTCATTTTATTTGTGAATTAATAGCTATACCTACATGATTTATTTGAACTTTTATTATTTCATGATAGATTACTAAAAAAACAAACCATCATGAATAGGTTACCTAACAATTCTTAAGCAGGTCCTATGGAAAATAACAGACTGGCACAACAATTGGATTTGTACACGCGATGGCGTCAATCGATTGCTGATGTTTTGGGGGAGTATCGGCGCTGGTTGGCCGATAAACAGCTCAGCGATGTGCAAATAGAAGAGCGGATACAGCAGCAACTAAACCGTTTGCGTGAGGACAAGTTAAATGTCGCATTTGTCGCCGAATTTTCGCGCGGCAAATCCGAGTTGATTAATGCGATTTTCTTCTCCGGTTACGGCCACCGTTTGCTGCCATCCGGCGCAGGACGCACCACCATGTGCCCCACCGAATTGCGTTATGACACCGGCAAGCCGGTCAGTTTGTCATTGTTGCCGATTGAAACCAACAGCCACCAGATTTCCATTAGTGAATACCGCCGTATGCCACAAGCCTGGTCTGCGGTCGAATTTGATGCACATTCCCGCGAAAGCATGGTCGAGGCCTTTAAAGAGGTCAGCCGTACCCGCCGCGTGACTGTCGATGAAGCGCAATCCCTGGGGCTATATAACCCTGACCAGCCCGATGATGCCATGCTGATTGGTAACGATGGCCTGCTTGAAATTCCCTGCTGGCGTTATGCCGTGATCAATTTCCCGCACCCCTTGCTCAAGCAAGGCCTGGTGATTCTGGATACGCCAGGATTGAATGCGATAGGTGCCGAGCCCGAGCTCACCATGAGCATGCTGCCGAATGCGCATGCGGTGCTGTTTATTTTAGGCGCCGATACTGGCGTGACTAAATCTGAAATGGAAGTCTGGCGCCGTTATATCAGTGGTGCGCGCTGGAAGCAAAAAGGCCGTATGGCCGTGCTCAACAAGATTGACGGTTTGTGGGATCCACTGAAAACTGATGACGAAGTGGAAACAGAACTTTATCGCCAGTTACAAAACACGGCCGAGTTATTAGGTTTGCCGCGCGACCAGATTTTACCGACTTCGGCACAAAAAGGCTTGTTGGCCAAAGTGAAAGGCGACCAGCAGTTGTTGCTCAAAAGCCGTTTGCTGCAACTGGAAAGAAACCTGTCTGATGAGCTGATCCCTGCCAAGCAGGAGATTGTGCGCGAGAGCATACAGGGTGAAATTGAAGACATGGTGCATCAGACGCGCATCACGCTGGAAACGCGTTTGCAAAGTGTGCTCGATCAAGCCGATGAATTACGGTGTTTGCAGGGCAAGAACGAAGATGTGATTGCGCAGATGATGCGCAAGGTCAAGCAAGACAAGGTTAATTTCGAAGTCGGTTTGCAGCGTTACCAAGCCTTGCGTAGCGTATTTTCAGTGCAGTCTAATCAGGTATTCCATCATCTGGGCATGCCTGCGCTCAAAAACAAAGTACGCGAAACGCGCGATACCATGATGAAAGCGGCGTTTACCAAAACCATGCGGCAAGCCATGGATGATTTTTTCAGTGAGCTCAAGCGCCGCATGATGGATGCCGATGTGCATGTGCATGAAATCAAGAAAATGATGGAAGCCATGTATGAAAAGTTTTCCAAAGAGCACGGTTTACTGCAAAAAGCACCACCACCATTTTCTACCTCACGCTATTTAAAAGCACTCAATAAACTGGAAGCGATTTACCGAGACCAGTTCAATACCACCTTCAACATGATTGCCCACGAAAAACTGACGCTGACCAGCAAGTTTTTTGAAACCCTGGCCAGTCATGTGATTCTCGAATATGAAGCGGCCAACCGCGATACCGAAAGCTGGCTCAAAGCCGTGATCGCGCCGATGGAAAGCCAGATGCGTGAGCATCATGTGCAACTCAAGCGCCGTGTGGAAAGCATCAAGCGTATTTACCAGGCGACTGATACCCTGGAAGAGCGTATTGCCGACTTGGAACAGGTAGAGTTGTCGATACGCCAGCAACTGGCAGAGCTGGATCAGCTCAATAGTAAGGCCTTGTTTGCCTTGGCGCACGAAGAGGTCATCGTACAAGCTGCCTAAAAATAGCAGTTATAGAATAGCTGTCATGAAAACAAAAACGGGAGCCTAGGCTCCCGTTTTTGTTATTTGCTTTCCAGCATATAGGTTTTGATTTTCTGCATCGCCTTCTGTTCAATCTGGCGGATACGTTCTGCTGACACATTAAACTCAGCAGCCAGTTCATGCAGCGTGGAGGCATTACCCTCCGTCAACCAGCGCGCTTGCAGCACACGGCGGCTGCGCTCATCCAGTTGTTGTAAGGCCATGCTCAAGCCTTCGGTTTGCAAATGTTCGTCTTGCAGGTTTTCCAGCAAAGTAGATGGCTCAGGACCTTCATCTTCCAAAAACGCAATCGGGCTGTATACTTCTTCGCCATCGTCATCTACTTGCGCATCCAGAGAAATTTCCTGACCGTTCAGGCGGTATTCCATCTCGGTCACTTCTTCCGGTTTCACGTTCAGCTCGGTGGCGATACGGTGCACATCATCCTGGCTAAGTGTTTCAAAGCCTTGTTTCATGCTACGCAAGTTAAAAAACAGCTTGCGTTGTGCTTTAGTGGTCGCGGTTTTCACCAGGCGCCAGTTACGCACGATGTATTCGTGAATCTCGGCCTTAATCCAGTGCATGGCAAATGAGACCAGGCGCACGCCACGGTCAGGGTCAAAGCGTTTCACCGCTTTCATCAAGCCAATATTGCCTTCCTGAATCAGGTCAGACTGTGGCAAACCATAACCGCTGTAGCCACGGGCAATGCTCGCGACCAAACGCAGATGCGACACAATCAGTGCGCGCGCAGCCTCCAGGTCACCACTTTTTTTCAACTCAGTCGCATAGCTGTATTCTTCTTCAGCCGTGAGCACTGGAAACTGCTTGATGGTACGCAGATATTGATCCAGGCTGTCAGCCGAGGAAACGACAGGTAAAGTTAACGCGTTGATAATAAACTCCTTATTGAAAGAAGATGTTTAAAATGATTTTAGCACTCAAAGCTTGAGAGTGCTAGCCCATTTAAAAGTTCAACGCGATTGCACGCGTTTGTGTGACGAGCTATTAAAGTTTGGAATTGATACATAGACTAGCTGATGCGTTCTATATACTAAGAAGTTGAGTAGACTCTTCAACCTAGAAAGGGATTGGGAATGAAACTATTGATGCCAAGTGCGACCGGGGTGGAAGTAGTAAGAGCATTCGTCGCAATGTACAGAGGAAAGATGATACAAAGTACAAGTGCTGATGTAATTGACTATCCGGGCGTTCTCTACAATGTCACAGGGAGTACAAAAGACCCCAAAGCAGTCAAAGGATATAAAGGTCTCGCATGGAAAGCCCTGTTAAAAGAATACCCAGATTTTTATGAAACCAGTTGCTACGTTACCAACCCTATACTATCCAAAAGGGCGACAAGTCACCCTGGATTCGATGTCGGTGGCCATATGACCCCCAACCCATCTGGTGTTGTGCAACGTGGGGCAGATTCGTACCTGATGCCTCTTTGCAAATGGCATAACAGTACTCGTCGTAACGGGACGGCTTTCAGCCACAGCAAGACCAAGGTGCTAAAGCTAAGGGGGTACATGGAGGGCGACTCGGCTATCACCTTTGCCATGAGAATGGGAAATAATCATGCTCATACACTTTTGTTCCTAGCTCCCGGCAGTAAAAAATGGGATTTCATAGCGTTGAGTGATGCGGTGAAGCAAGGCTTTGATAGAGTGCCCCTCAAGGCGATACTCACCAGTCCAATTCAGGAATACGCAATATTTGAAAAACGAGATGACGGCTTCTATATTGTAAGCTCGAACATTTCGGAAGGTGGCTCTAAGGATTAACTCGCAGCTCTTACTGGCTACCGCCTTCAGTTTGTAGCCTTGCGGTTTCGAGAATCCAAATCCACATTTTTATTCAGAAAACCCAGAAATGCCCAAACCCTTAGTGGCGTCTCTTCCAAGCCCATGGCGATTCTGTTCTCTATAATTCAATGTTTGGAATCATAACTGCAAGGTTGATGGAAGTGACCTTAATAACAACCTATAGAGGGAGTATGAATGCTAGATTACGCTAACATTGCAACAGTGATAAGCGCTTTTATTGCCACAGTTTCTGCTGTGATTGCGGCTTTTGCAATATTTAAGCAGTCTGAAACTCAGCAAAATGAAAGATACCTAGATCAGGCTAATTTAACGCTCAAGAATGCCTACGAGGCTTTAACAATGGATCGAAAAGTCAGTGCTGAGAGATTGGACTGGTTAACTTGTGCTAGACATTTAGAGAGATACAAAACGATTAAAAAATTGATCACTCTAAAGGCACATCAATTAATTTGTGAAGAGCAGGAAGAGTTTTGGCGGCACCAGTTTTATCTATCTTTGAAATCAGGGATTTTAAATCAGTCAAGTTTTTATGCTGAAAATAGGGATATTTCTAAAGAGAAAATTGAGCCTAAATCGGCGTTAGTCATTCATGATTTTGCAATTTGGCCTGAAGGCAAAGAGGATCCAATTGACTTGGTAGACGAGCAGGCAATTCTGATGCGAGGAAAGGTCTTAAACGGTAATATTGGCTTGAGGCATTATCTTGAGGAAATGCCGAAATATCAGAACACTTTTGAACGCATGAAACAACTAGGATTGATTAGGTAAACAGTTTCAGTTGAGTGGGTTTATACAGTGTGTTCACCTACGTGACTCACTTGTCGTGCATTCTTGATGGAGGATGGTTCCTCCATCTCAAGGTTCAACCTACTTTAGTTAGCTGGCTGGATACATGGTTTCTGCTGTCCACTGGTCAGCAGGTTGCGCATGCAATGTCCAGAATTGCTCGGCAACATCGTGAGACTCTTTTGAGTCTGGATTCACAAAAGTGGCTACGGTGACCGTGGCAATATGGATGTTTTGTTGTTTGAGGTGTTCAAACAGCCCCAGAGTTAACGCGCGAATGCCTGCTTTGCCAATACTTAGCGAGAGATAATCTGGGCTTGGATACAAAGCAAACCCGCCGCCTGTGAGCAGGATAGAACCTGATTTGGCTTCGGTCATTAACGGTACCACTGCTTTAACCGCCGATAAGGCACCGCCAATATTAACTGCCAGATCACTGTTAAACGTGTCGTTGGCTTGACTGGCGATAGTGGCCTGACGGAGATTCGCCGCGTTGTAGTGCAGGACATCAATGTTACCTTCCTGATTTTTAACGGCAGTAATGAGCGCGGCTACCTGGTTTGCATCAGACGCATCCACCACCTTGGCCTCGGCCTGGTAACCCTTGCTATTCAATTTCGCGATCAACTTGTTCGTGTTTTGGGCGTTACGACTCGCCAGAATGATTTTGAACCCTTCTTTGGCGAAGCGTTCTGCTGTGGCGACGCCCATACCTGGGCCGGAACCAATACCTAAAAATACTTTCATGTGAAATCTCCTCAATAATGACATTCAATGTTTGCCTATCAACATGGCATAGAAGCGCTTTTTAATAGGCAGTGCTTTACTGCATGAACGCTATTCTGATGATTGCAATCACTTTGATAAATAGCATAATATTAAAAAT
This sequence comes from Methylophilus sp. 'Pure River', assembly GCF_046765995.1. Taxonomy (NCBI): domain Bacteria; kingdom Pseudomonadati; phylum Pseudomonadota; class Betaproteobacteria; order Nitrosomonadales; family Methylophilaceae; genus Methylophilus; species Methylophilus sp. 'Pure River'. Next base: position 32,188 of record NZ_JBKOUE010000001.1, read on the forward strand.
ATTATTTACCGAGAGTGATGAATGGATAGATTCACCAGTATGCAGGTGTATACATCAGTTGTGGAGTTAGGCAGTTTTACAGCCGCAGCGAATGTGTTTCGAATGTCTCCTGGCATGGTGACCAAACACATCAACGCTATTGAAAAGAGGTTGGATGCAACGCTTATCAAGCGCACCACACGCAGGCTGCAAGTCACCGAAGTTGGAAAAGCCTATTACGAAAGCTGTAAGGAGATTTTGAAGAAAGTCGAAGATGCGGAAGCCGGTACGGCCATTTTAAGCGGTAAACCCAAGGGCTTGCTGAAAGTCACCGCTTCGCTCTGGTTTGGATCTATTACTCTGACGCCCATTGTGTGTGATTATTTAAATCAGTTTCCGGATGTCAGCGTGGAGTTATCCCTTTCCGACAGGTTTGTAGACATTATTGATGAACACTTTGATGTGGCCATCAGGATCGGCGAGTTGTCGGACTCGTCCCTAATTGCCCGTAAATTGGCGACTGTTGAGTTGTCGATATGTGCCTCGCCTGCCTATCTGAATAAGCGTGGGACGCCCACTAAGCCTGAGGAATTGAAAAACCATGAGTGTTTGGGCTTTACCAATTGGCGGAGCCAAAGCGGCTGGAAAGTGGTCGAAAAAGCCCTGACCAACCAGGGGCTGAGTCGCTCCAGGTTTGATTCCAATAATGGGCAAGCATTGAGGCAGGCCGCATTGAAAGGCATTGGGATTATCATGATGCCAAAAGTGCTGCTGGCACCTGACATCCAAGCCGGGCGGCTTGTGGAAGTGCTCAAGGAATTTACGCCACCCTCCAGGCCAGTGAATGCGGTGTATCCCAAAGAGCGGCAAACAACGCCCAAGCTGGCTTCGTTTGTGGACTATCTGGCCGAACACTTAAAGTAGGCAGGGTTTCTATTCCACAATTACTGTGGATAACACCGTGGATTGGTTCTTGGTAACGCGCCTAACTATATGATTTTCTGAATTTTTGCGACGTCGAGTAAACTTTGACCAATCTGCGCCCCTGTATGGCTTAAAACGATTATTTCAGCGGCGGCGCCGGGAAGGGGTTCGGGAATACAGGCGGGTATTCATAAGGCGGACATGAAATCTCGCTGACTGTGGTGGTCAATGATGGTTTCAATAAAAAATGCTGCAAAGTCCTGTTCCTTGGTTAAAACAACGTGCTGAACAAGGCAGGAAATGCTTTTCAATCAGTTGTAGCGTTTAAATCTGGTGGAGCCAGCTCTGTACCCCAGCTTGATCGCTGGATGAGGTACGATAACAATAATAGCTGACTCCTCCCTTACATTTCCAAAGAATCCGGTTGGTCGTACGACATGCCTGCCTGTGCAGGCAGGCGTTATTTAGTCGCGTCCACGGCCGTGACCATTACCGTGTCCTTTGCCATGCCCGTGTCCGCGGTCGTCATCCCAGTCGCCGTGATCATGGTCATGTCTGCCGCCAGGGCCACCGCCGTAGGCATTGTAGCGTGGCGCATAAACGTTCTGATACCAGTTGTCCTGCACAAAATATACTTGTCGGCCACAGGCACCATAGTTGCCACAATAGCGACCCCATTTTTTCATTTGGCCCGGTGGCACGCGCAAATACATCGGCGGTTGCACCACGGCCACGGGTGGCGGCTGGATAATCACAGGTTGGGGATAGATAACTTGCGGTGCGGGATAGGCGTTCCCCAACACAATCTGTCCATAAAATCCCGGTTGACCAACGCTCACGGCCACACCAACATCTGCTGCGAAGGCTGTGACTGCGCTAGCCATTAATACTGCACCCATCGCTAATTTTTTCATCATCATTCATCCCTCTAATTAAGGCATCTTTGCCTATACATACGCATGAAGTGTCACGCGTATGCGCATCTTAGAAAATCGGACAATTTGATGACAGTCTCATGATTCTGATAGTCATGTCAGAAAGCGCTGACGACGATGAAAGGTCAAAAATAGGCTGGCGACCACTTATTTCAGATTGCGAATCGCCATCCAGCCCAGGTCATGCATACAGGCCACAAATGCGCGCTTGTAGGTTTGTGTTTTGTAGTCCGGCAAATAGTCCGGCCCCAGTTTTTTCTCACAAGCGCCTTGATCCTGTTTGAGCTGATTCGGGAAGGCGCCCATTTTCCACCATGAGTTAATCGAGTATTGCACATCCGGGCCATCGTTGGCTGTAGAGCGGCTGGCGGCTGTCGGTGTTTCTGCAACGGCGACTGGTGCTGCTGGCTGCTTGGCCGACTCAGCTGCTTGTGAGGCTGGTTGTGGTGTTTTTGCAACAGCTGCGGCCACTGGTTTTTGCGGGGTCTCTGCGGATAACTCTATAAAAGGACTGGGCTTGGCCTGGCTGACTTGTTTGTTATCGGTCACTTCTATGGTCGCGAATAATGGGTCAAAGGCATCGACAGTGGGTTTCTGCCAGCCATGTTCGGCCAGGCACTTGGCCAACTGATCACCACTGCCGCGGCAAGCCTGGTGCGCGCGGTCTATGTCTTGCTGTGAGCCTCCGCGTTTATATGAGACCTCGCCGCAGCCTGCTAATAAAGTGCTGAATAGGATGTAAGTCAAAAGACGCATTGCGAGCCCTGTTCTCAATTTGTTATGTGCAGTCTAGCGGTGTTTACCCACCGTCGCCACTACGCAAATTGACGTATTTGTCCTACATGCCCCTCTCGTTAAGCTGAGCGCAAGTTTTGATTAACTGTGTTGGTTTGAATTTAACGAGAAAGGGAGTTTTAGATGATGAACTTGAAAAAATGTGCCTTGCATACAGCAGTAGCAATGGCTTGCGGCCTGGGTGCACAAATGGCGAATGCCGGTGCCACGATTACTTTTGGTGAAGACAAGTATATCAGTGCTGGCTTCGGTTTTATTGGTGGTTATTCTTCAGTAGAAGATGCTGCTGCCAACGGCAAGGATCGCTCTAACGACTTTTCTTTAGATAGTGCCCGTATTTACTTATCTGGTTCGTTCAACAAATACATCAAAGGCATGTTGAACACAGAGAAAAACATTGCCGCACCAGGCGGTGGTAGCAGCGACACGATTCAAGTGATTGATGCCAACGTGCAGTTCCAGTTGACGCCAGAAGTGGCCATCTGGGCAGGTCGTTTCCTGTCCCCAAGTGATCGCGCCAACATGGCGGGTCCTTACTACTCTATGGGTGGCGGTTACTGGAGCGGCATTGCTTCACGTTATGGCTTTAACGGTGGTGTGATTGGCCGTGATGAAGGTGTGGCGGTGGTGACCAGCTTTCTGGAAGACCATCTTGCCGTGTCATTCGGTGCCTTTGAAGGCGACAACATCTTCCGCTTGAGCGGTGTGGGTGCGCAATCAGAAACTGCTGGTACTAAAGACAAATTAATGTATGCAGGCCGTGTGCAATACAACTTCTGGGACGCAGAACCAGGTTATTACGGCACAGGCAGCTACTTTGGTGCCAAAGACATTCTGTCTATTGGTGTGGCCGGTCGTGTGAAAAAAGACGGCGTGGTCAGCGGCTTGGGCGCGGTAGGTGACTACAGCTCTTACAGCGTTGACTTCTTGTTAGAGAAGAAAGATGTCGGTCCTGGCACCTTCTCTACTGAAGCGGCTTATTACTACTACGACACCGACAATGCCATTCTGGGTGAACAAGGTAAAGCCTATTCAGCCGCTGTGGCCTATTTGTTCCAGGACGAAATCGGCTGGGGCAAGTTCAAGCCTTTTATCCGTTATCAAAAGTTTGACGCGGATGGCGTGACGACGGCGACCTCAAACGTACGCACTGGCGCAGATACCAAGCGTGTTGAGATCGGTACCAGCTACGTGATCGCGCCTTACAACGCCATGATTACTGCCAGCTACGGTAAGACTGACTTTTCAAACGCCTCTGATACCAACGACTTCAAAGTCGCGTTGCAGATGCAATTCTAATCAACACCTTATAACCCTTTTCCACAAAGGAGATGAGCGTAATGAAAACAATAGTTAAGCTGGATTTTGATAAAAAGCCATGGGAACAGGACGGTCAGATTCATAACCGTTGGCACCCTGACTTGCCAATGATTGCAATGGTTAAACCGGGCGATGAATTCCGCGTCGAGTGTATGGACTGGACCGGTGGCCAGATTGGTAACAATGACAGCGCTGACGATATCCGTGATGTGGATTTGACGCAGGTGCACTATCTGAGCGGCCCGATCGGCGTCGAAGGCGCTGAGCCAGGTGACCTGATGGTGGTGGAAATTCTGGATGTCGGCACCTTTGATGACCAGCAATGGGGCTTCAACGGCCTGTTTGCCAAGGAGAATGGCGGCGGTTTTTTAACTGACCATTTCCCTAAAGCCAGCAAATCCATCTGGGATTTCCACGGTGTCTATACCAGTTCCCGCCATGTGCCAAAAGTACGTTATGCCGGCATCATGCACCCGGGGTTGATCGGCTGCCTGCCATCCCGTGAGTTGCTGGATACCTGGAATGAGCGTGAAGCTGCGCTGATTGCAACGGATCCAGACCGCGTGCCAGCATTGGGGCTGCCGCCAGAGCCAAAATCTGCAGTGATGGGTCGTCTGTCTGGTGAAGCGGCCAAACAAGCCGCTGCTGAAGGTGCACGTACGGTGCCGCCACGCGATCACGGTGGTAACTGCGACATCAAGAACCTGACCAAAGGCTCCAAAATCTTCTTCCCGGTGTATGTGAAGGATGGCGGTCTCTCCATGGGGGATTTGCACTTCTCCCAAGGTGACGGCGAAATCACTTTCTGTGGTGCGATTGAGATGGCAGGTTACCTCGACATTAAAGTCAGCCTGATCAAAGACGGCGTGAAGAAATACGCGATTAAAAACCCGATTTTCCAACCAAGCCCGATTACACCGACATATCGTGACTACGTGATTTTTGAAGGTATTTCAGTGGATGAAGCTGGTAAGCAACATTACCTGGATGTCCATGTGGCGTACCGTCAGGCTTGCCTGAACGCGATTGAGTACCTGAAAAAGTTTGGCTACAGCGGCGAACAGGCGGTGGCGATTCTTGGGACTGCACCGGTAGAAGGGCATATCAGCGGCATTGTCGATATTCCTAACGCATGTGCGACCTTGTGGATTCCGACTGAGATTTTTGAGTTCGACATTCGTCCGAATGCCGATGGACCGAAAATCATGGTGCCGCCAGGCATAGACGTCGCCCCATCAACTTAACTGTAGACAACGTTTTCATCCAGTCAGGTTTGCTCAGGTAAACCTGCCAAGAAAGGGTACAGATGCCTCTTTACGAATATGAATGTGATTGCTGTGGTGTGTTTACGGCACTGCGCAAAATGAGTGAATCCAGTTTGCCAGCCGATTGTGAATACTGTGGTGCAGAAAGCCCACGCATCCTGTCGGTGCCCAAACTGGCCATCATGGACAAACATCAGCGGTCCGCGCATGAACGTAACGAGAAATCTGCGCACGAGCCGCGCAGTGCCCGCCGCTCCAGTTGTGGTTGCACAGGATCACATACCTGTAAAACCACCACCAAGGTGAATGAGGAGACCGGCAAGCTGCCGATGCAAATGCAAACCAAGAAAACAGCAAGACCCTGGATGATCGGACACTAGTCCGATCCTCTCAAAAAACATTATTCAATATTTGTATTTAATTGATTTATCCATAAAGGAGAAGATGTAATGAGTACCTTAAACAGACGAGGTTTTATGAAAGGCGCATTGCTGGGAGCTATGATGGCCGCAGGCCTCATCAGCGGTCATGCTCTGGCAGCAGATTATCCGACAGCCAAAGTAAACACGACAGGGTTGGCTGTGACCGACACCACCGTGAAAGTAGGTATTCTGCATTCCGCCACTGGTACTATGGCGATCAGTGAAACCGGCTCTATCCAGGCTGAAAAACTGGCGATTGAGCAAATCAACGCCATGGGCGGTATCCTGGGTCGCAAGATCGAAATCGTGCAAGAAGACGGTGCGTCTGACTGGCCAACCTTTGCTGAAAAAGCGAAGAAACTGCTGGAAAAAGACAAAGTGGCTTCTGTGATGGGTTGCTGGACATCTGCTTCACGTAAAGCGGCGCTGCCTGTGTTTGAAAAAGACAACGGCTTGCTGTTCTACCCAACCTTCTATGAAGGCCTGGAACAATCCAAAAACGTATTCTATACAGGCCAAGAGGCTACACAACAAATCCTGGCAGGTCTGGACTGGATCGCTAAAGAGAAGAAAGCTAAAACTTTCTACCTGATCGGTTCTGACTACATCTGGCCACGTACTTCTATGAAGATTGCCCGTAAACACATCGAGCAACATCTGGGCGGTAAAGTGGTAGGTGAAGAGTACATCGCTTTGGGTGATACGCAATTTGGTTCTGTGATCAACAAAATCAAACTGAAAAAACCTGACGTAATCTATGCAGCGGTAGTGGGCGGCAGTAATGTGGCCTGGTTCAAACAGTTGAACGCAGCTGGTTTGAACTCCAGCAAGCAAACCATGTTGACCATCTCAGTGACTGAAGATGAAGTATTGGGTATCGGCGGTGAGAACCTGGCTGGTTTCTACTCAGCAATGAAATACTTCCAGTCTCAAGACAATGATTCAAACAAGAAATTTGTTGAAGCATTCAAAAAACGCTGGGGTAAAGATGCTGTGATCGGCGACGTGACACAAGCGGCTTACCTGGGCCCATGGTTGTACAAAGCTGCAGTTGAACGCGCAGGTAGCTTCGATGTAGATAAGGTACAAGCTGCATTGCCTGGCTACGAGTTCAAAGATGCACCAGAAGGTCCTGTGACTGTTGAAGCTAACCATCACCTGACAACCAAACTGCGTATTGGTCAGTGGGGTAAAGATGGCCAGGCCAAAGTGGTATACACCTCCGGCTACATCAAACCAGATCCATTTCCAAAAGGCTACCAATAATTCCCGGCTAGTCATTACGTAGTGTCTTAACGCATGAACGGTAGCCGGGAAACCCGGCTACCGTTTAGCGCAAGTAGTAAACAAATTTCAGAGAAGTTGTATTTTAAGGAGACCGATATGTTTGGTTATTCGATGGCAGATATAGGCAATATTGTGGTGATGCAGGGCTTTTCGGGCCTGAGCATGTTTACAGTGTTGCTGCTGATGGCTCTGGGTCTCGCGATTATTTTCGGGCAGATGGGGGTGATTAATATGGCGCATGGTGAGTTTATGACCATAGGCGCATACACCACGGTGCTTATTTCCAAAGTGGCTGCTAATTATGGTTTCACGGATTATTACTTCGTGTTCGCCATTGCAATTGCCTTTGTGCTGGCATTTGCGGTTGGTTACTTTATTGAATTCATTATGATCAGGCATCTCTACAAGCGGCCGCTGGATACCTTGCTGGCGACCTGGGGCTTGAGTCTGGTCATGCAACAAATTTTCCGTTCTTCATTTGGCGCCAAAGAAGTCAGTGCCGAACTGCCTGAATGGATGCTGGGTTCGTTCCAGCCAACCCCGGACATTGATATCCCGATTAACGGCGTGTTTGTGATGGTGCTGGCTGCGCTGGTGACCTTTGGTGTCTATATGTTCATGTTCAAGTCACGCTGGGGCCTGCGTGTGCGTGCCACCGTGCAAAACCGCACCATGGCTGGCGCTGTGGGCATTAACACTGCCAAAGTTGACCGTGTGACCTTTGCCTTGGGTTGCGGCATTGCCGGCATCGCCGGTGCGGCATTTACCACCATTGCTTCTACCGGCCCGACCACAGGTACCTTGTACATCGTCGACAGCTTTATGGTGGTGGTGTTTGGTGGTGCAGCCAGCATTGTCGGTACGATTGCTTCTGCCTTCGGTATCGCCCAGGCACAGTCTGTCCTGCAATTCTTTATGACCAGCTCGATGGGCAAGGTCTCTACCTTGCTGGTGATCGTCACCATTCTGATGATGAAACCAGAAGGCTTGTTTGCCTCCAAACTGCGTAAATAACAGATCTGGCGACGTGTGAACCAAGTGCTCACACGTCGCCATAAGTAAATAGACGTATTAATACTTTATATCTGTCGCAATAGAATTAACGCATCAACAGAGGAGAATCTTGATGACATTATGGGAAAAAATAACAGCCAGCCCGATGCTGGGTGGCAAAGAAGGAGTGATCAGCCTGGCTGTACTGGCTGCGGTCATCTTCGTCGTGTTGCCATTAGGGGTGGATATTTTCCGCCTTAACCTGATTGGCAAATACCTGACTTACGCATTCGTCGCCGTGGGCCTGGTGTTGTTGTGGGGGCACGGCGGTATCCTGAGTTTGGGCCAGGGTATTTTCTTTGGCCTCGGTGGTTACGCCATGGCGATGTTCCTCAAACTGGAAGCCTCTGACCCATTGAGCACCAAAATTCAGTCTACGCCAGGGATTCCTGACTTTATGGACTGGAACCAGCTCACGGCATTGCCATGGTTCTGGGAGCCGTTCAAGAGCTTACCGTTTACCATCTTTGCCGTGTTGACTATCCCAGCACTGTTTGCTTACATCATCGGTTACGCCATGTTTAAGCGCCGTGTGGGCGGGGTGTACTTCTCCATCATTACGCAAGCGGTTGCCTTGATCCTGAGTATCCTGATTGTCGGTCAACAAGGTTACACCGGCGGTGTGAACGGCATGACAGACTTGCGCACCATGCTGGGCTGGGACATCCGTACTGACTCTGCCAAATACATCCTGTACTTTGTGAATGGCCTGTTGTTATTTGGCGCGATTTTCCTGTCCAAATATGTGATGAGCAGCAAGTTCGGTATGTTGTTGTTGGCCATGCGTGACAAAGAAGAACGCGTCCGCTTCTCCGGTTATGACGTCTCCAATTTCAAGATCTTTATCTTCTGCCTGGCGGCCATGATGTCTGCCGTCGGTGGTGCCATGTTTACCTTGCAAGTCGGCTTTATGTCACCTTCTTTCGTCGGTATCGTGCCTTCGATTGAAATGGTGATCTTCTGTGCCGTGGGTGGTCGTGCGTCACTGGTGGGCGCGGTATATGGCACCCTGTTGGTCAATTACGGCAAAACAGTGTTCTCTGAAACCTATCCGGAAATGTGGTTGTTCCTGATGGGCGGGCTGTTTATCTCTGTGGTGATGTTCTTCCCAAGCGGCCTGGCTGGTATCTGGGATAAATATGCGACCAAATATGGTTGGTTCAAAGAAAAAGCCAAGCCTGTAAAAAAGCCTGAGGTAAGTACTTCTGAGGGTGAAGCACAAGCAGTACTTACCGAGACAAGCCCTGAAACAATCTTGGCCGCTGACGCTACCGGGGTGGCCGCCAAGAAAGCAACACGCAAGAAAGCAGACGCGACGCCTGCAATCGAAAGCAACAAAATGAGAGGAGCAGAAGCATGAGTAATACAGACTTCGTCTTGGCTGTAGAAGATTTAACCGTCTCCTTCGATGGCTTTAAAGCGGTGGATAGCCTCACCATGTATATCGATAAAAATGAGCTGCGTGTGCTGGTGGGCCCGAATGGTGCTGGCAAGACGACCGTGCTGGACTTGATTTGCGGCAAAACCAAATCGACCTCTGGTTCGATCAAGTTTAATAATACCGAGCTGACCAAGCTGTCCGAGCACGAGATCGTACGCTCCGGGGTGGGTCGTAAATTCCAGAACCCGTCGATTTACGAAAACCTGTCGGTGTACCAAAACCTGGAAGTATCCTATCCAAAAGGCCGTGGTGTGTTTGGTAGCCTCACCTTCAAACGCACTAAAGAGGTTGAGGACCGTGTGCGTAAAGTGGCGGCAGACATCATGCTGACCGAGTTTCTCGATATGGAATCTGCCTTGCTCAGCCATGGCCAGAAACAATGGCTGGAAATCGGCATGTTGTTGATGCAAGAGCCTGAGTTACTCATGCTGGACGAACCGGTGGCGGGCATGAGTGCAAAAGAACGCGACCAGACGGCGGAGTTACTCAACCGTATCTGCCAGAACCGTTCAGTGATCGTGATTGAACACGACATGGAGTTTGTGAAGAAAATTGCGCACAAAGTCACCGTGTTGCACCAGGGCAAGATCCTGGCCGAAGGGCCGATGGAAAAGGTGCAGGCTGACGAAAAAGTCATTGAAGTTTACCTGGGTCATTAATTGAATTAGGCCAATATTAGGAGCACAGCATGTTTGAAATTGAGAATTTGCAGGTGAGTTATGGCCAAAGTCAGGTGATTCATGGCCTGAACTTCAAAGCCAATAAAAACGAAACCCTGGCGATTATGGGTCGCAACGGTATGGGTAAAACCACCTTGTTTAAATCGCTGATGGGCATTTTGCCAAGCAAAGCGACCAAGGCGACTGTTGACGGCGTTGACTTGCAGGGTGCTGCCACGCATGACCGTGTCATGAAAGGCCTGGCCTACGTGCCGCAAGGGCGCTGGATTTTCCCCAATATGACGGTGCAGGAAAATATCGAAACCGGGCTGGAGAAGTCTTCCTCTGGCGAAATTCCGGAGGATATTTTTGCCTTGTTCCCAGTCTTGCATGAAATGCGCAAACGCAAGGGTGGTAACTTGTCCGGCGGGCAACAACAGCAACTGGCCATCGCCCGTGCGCTGGTGACTAACCCTAAGGTGTTGTTACTGGATGAGCCTACCGAGGGTATTCAACCGTCTATTATCAAAGACATTGCCAAAGTGTTGAATGAAATCCGCAAAATGCGTGAAATCACCATCATTGTCTCCGAGCAGGTATTGAGCTTCACCATGGAAGTTGCCGACCGCATTATCGTGATTGATAAAGGCCGCTTTATTCATGAGGATACGCGCGACAATGTCGATGCAGCTAAGGTGAAAAGTTATCTGTCTGTTTAGATTCGGATAGTTTTAGCCACAGAGAGCACAGGGATGACTAAAAATTGGTTTTTCTCTGTGCTCTCTGTGGCAAGTAGTAAAAAACAATAATCTAGATTGTGGCATGATGCCGTTATGGATGATATTAACTCGGCAACGCCTTTGCCTTCCCTGAGCAGGTTTCAACACAAACGCTGGCAGGCGCGACTCGAATTAGGTTTCGCCTTGCGCGAGCAACGATCTTACCTGGCACATCGCCTGCACAACGGGCCGCTGGTGGTTCAAAAATCCCTGCATCCCGAAGGTGACGCCATTTGCCATGCTGTGATTGTGCACCCGCCTGGTGGCGTGGCGGGCGGTGACGCCTTGCATTTACAGGTCAATGTGGAGGAGGGTGCGCAAGCCTTGTTGACGACACCTGGTGCCGGTAAATGGTATAAAGCCAATGGTACATTGGCTACACAGGATTTAAAATTTACGCTGGGAGCGGGTAGCGGGCTGGAGTGGTTGCCGCAGGAGAATATCTTGTTTGACGCGGCTGAAGTGCGCTTTGGTGCCGAGATAGACTTGGCTGCTGATGCCAGATTTGCTGCCTGGGATATTGCCTGCCTGGGCCGTCAGGCGCAGCAAGAGGCCTGGCAAACCGGCGTTTATCAGTTAAAGCAACAGATACGTCGCGATGGCAGGCTGATCTGGAACGAGCGTGCGCATATGCGTGCTGCTGATCTGCTGACGAGTAGCCGTGTCGGTTTAGGTGGCGCGGTGGTCTTTGGTACTTTTTTAGTTTGCGCGGGAGCGGTGCCTGCGGATGTGGTGCAGGCTTGCCGGGCGCTCGCGCCAGCCGGTGCCAAAACCGGTATCACAGCCTTGCCGGAGGTGCTGGCGATCCGCTACGTCGGGCAGGCTTCACAACAGGCCAGGCAATACTTCGAACAATGCTGGCAACTGTTGCGCCCTTGGTATTATGGCCGCGCAGCGACCAGGCCGCGCATTTGGAACACTTAAAACAATCATAATTAAAGAGACTCAGCGATGGAACTCACGCCCAGAGAAAAAGACAAGCTACTGATATTTACTGCCGCCCTCCTGGCTGAACGGCGCAAGGCGCGTGGCTTAAAGCTCAATTATCCTGAATCCATTGCCTATATTTCGGCCGCCATTATGGAAGGTGCGCGTGATGGTAAAACGGTGGCTGAACTCATGAGCTACGGCACCACCTTGCTTACGCGGGATGAGGTGATGGAAGGCGTGCCGGAAATGATTCCGGATATACAGATTGAGGCGACTTTTCCGGATGGGACTAAGCTAGTCACCGTCCACCACCCGATCCCATAGTGATTGAATGATGAAAATGGCGAATTGCGGCGTTGCGCGGTACTCGAAATCCTCATGTACTAGCTGTACATTCCGGTTTCTGCGTTCCGTGCGTCTTGCACTTCATCCATTTTGATCATTCACTGAATATATGGCGCAGTAAAAACAAAATAAAGTCATAGGAGCAAAATTAATGATTCCTGGCGAAATGCAAATAGCTGAAGGCACCATAGAGTTAAATGTCGGCCGCGAAACGGTAACGCTCGATGTGGCAAATACCGGCGATCGCCCGATCCAAGTCGGTTCACATTACCATTTTTATGAAACCAATGATGCCTTGGCGTTTGACCGTGCGCTGGCTTATGGCTGCCGGTTAAATATTGCTGCAGGCACAGCGGTACGCTTTGAGCCGGGGCAAACGCGCACCGTGCAACTGGTGAAATTGGCAGGGGATAGAAAAGTGTATGGTTTTGCTGCACGGGTGATGGGGAGCCTGAAATGACCATTAAGATGGATAAACGTGCTTATGCCGAAATGTTCGGTCCCACCGTGGGCGACAAGGTGCGCCTGGCTGATACCGAGCTGTGGGTAGAAGTGGAGAAAGACTTCACCATTTATGGTGAAGAGGTCAAGTTTGGTGGCGGCAAGGTCATTCGTGATGGTATGGGCCAAGGCCAGGGCCTGGCGGCGGAAGTAGCGGATACGGTGATTACCAATGCTTTGATTATCGACCACTGGGGCATCGTCAAAGCGGATATCGGCATCAAAGGTGGTTATATTTCTGCCATTGGCAAAGCCGGTAATCCGGATATCCAGCCCGGCGTGACGATTGCGATTGGCGCGGGCACTGAAGTGATTGCCGGTGAAGGCATGATTATCACTGCAGGTGGCATTGATACGCATATCCACTTTATTTGTCCGCAACAGATTGAAGAAGCGTTGATGTCTGGCGTCACCACCATGATAGGTGGCGGTACTGGCCCGGCGACGGGAACGTTTGCTACCACCTGTACACCCGGGCCGTGGCATATCCACCGCATGTTGCAATCTGCGGATGCCTTCCCCATGAACTTGGGCTTTTTGGGCAAAGGTAACGCCAGCTTGCCTGAGCCCTTACGCGAGCAGGTGCGTGCAGGCGTCATCGGCCTCAAACTGCACGAAGACTGGGGCACCACGCCAGCGGCGATTGATAATTGCCTGACGGTGGCTGACGAGATGGATATTCAAGTCGCCATTCACTCAGATACCTTGAACGAATCAGGCTTTGTCGAAACCACCATAGGTGCCTTTAAAGGCCGCACCATTCATACCTTTCACACCGAGGGGGCGGGTGGCGGTCATGCGCCGGATATTATCAAGGCGGCCAGCCACCCCAATGTGTTGCCGTCTTCGACCAATCCGACGCGGCCATTTACCGTGAATACGATTGATGAGCATTTGGATATGCTCATGGTTTGCCATCACCTGGACCCAGCGATTGCCGAGGATATTGCGTTTGCCGAGAGCCGTATCCGCCGCGAAACCATTGCCGCTGAAGATATTTTTCATGATCTTGGTGCGTTCTCCATGATGTCGTCAGACTCGCAGGCCATGGGCCGTGTCGGTGAGGTGATTATCCGTACCTGGCAGACAGCCCATAAAATGAAAATCCAGCGTGGTCCGCTGGCAGAAGATAGTCCTGGCAACGATAACTTCCGCATCAAACGCTATATCGCCAAATACACCATTAACCCGGCGCTGACACATGGTATTTCGCATGTAGTGGGTTCCGTGGAAGTTGGTAAATTGGCTGATTTAGTCGTCTGGAAACCCGCATTCTTTGGCGTGAAACCATTTACCATTATCAAAGGTGGCATGATTGCCGCAGCGGCCATGGGCGACCCGAATGCGTCTATCCCGACACCGCAGCCGGTGCATTACCGCCCCATGTTTGGCGCCTATGGTGGTGGTCTGAAAACCGCAGTGACCTTTATTTCACAAGCCGGGCTGGATAATCCTGAAGTGCATGCACTAGGCCTGCAAAAGCCACTCATTGCGGTCAAAGGCACACGTGGTGTGAAGAAGTCGGACATGGTGCATAACACCTGGATGCCCAAAATTGAGGTTGATCCGGAAACCTATGAAGTGTTGGCGGATGGCATGCCTTTAGTGTGCGAACCAGCTGAAGTGCTGCCGATGGCGCAACGTTATTTCCTGTTTTAATCATGATTCATTTAACCGAACGTATCACTGTCAGTGGCCATATCGACGATCAATTAGAGTTACCTTTTGATCAACGCCAGAAAAGCCGTTTGAGGGTGACATTGGCGTCTGGCAACGAGGCCGCCTTGTTTTTAACGCGTGGCATTATCCTGCGTGGCGGCGATTTGCTCCGCTCTGAAGATGGGGTGGTCATCCAGGTTGTGGCTGCACAAGAGCCTGTGTATAACGTGATTGCGCCCACACCACGTGACCTCATGTGTGCGGCTTACCATTTAGGCAATCGCCATGTGCCCTTGCAGATTGGCGATGGCTGGTTGCGGCTGGAGCAGGATTATGTGCTCAGGGATATGTTGCTGGGCTTAGGCATGCAGGTGAGCGAGGTGCGGGCCCCGTTTGAACCGGAAGCCGGCGCTTATGGTGGCGGGCACAGACACGGTGATGAGGCTGCGCATTCACTGCGGCCACGGGGTCATGGCCATGGCTGATGCATTGGCACTCAGCCGCCTGTTGCAACTGGCCAGCCCTTTATTGCCGGTGGGCGCCTATTGCTACTCGCAGGGCCTGGAGTGGGCGATTGAGTCGGGCGAAGTCACGGACGTGGCGACTGCACAAGCCTGGATAGGCGACAGCTTACAGGTCTACCAGGCGCGTTTTGAGTTACCAGTGTTATACCGCTTGTATCAGGCCTGGCAGGCGCAAGATATGCAACAGGTGCAGGTCTGGGACAGTTTTTACCAGGCGGGTAGAGACACCGCCGAAGGCTGGGCAGAGACGCGGCAGATGGGCTATTCTTTGCGGCGGTTGTTGAATGACTTAAAGCCAATGTCAGCTGAACTAGTTGCACAGGTCAACACACTGGAAACGCCTGCCTTCCCGACTTTATATGCCGCGATCGCCCAGCATTGGCAGATTGCCCCGGCGCAGATGATGCAGGGGTATGCCTGGGGCTGGTTGGAAAACCAGGCCAGTGCCGCCATGAAAGCCGTGCCATTGGGGCAAGTTGCTGGCCAGACCATTTTGCTTGCCTTGGGTGAGCAGTTGCCACCAGTGATACAAGCTGCCATGCAGCTGCCGGATGATGAAATGAGTAACTTTAATCCTTTGCTCAGCATCGCCGGATGCCAACACGAAACACAATATAGTAGGTTATTCAGATCATGAAAATACATACCCAGTTTGACACGCCCACCCCCGCCGTCACTGATTACAAAGAACCTTTGCGCGTCGGTATCGGCGGCCCTGTTGGCTCTGGTAAAACCGCCTTAACCCTGGCGCTGTGCCAGCGCTTGCGCGAGGTGTATAACATTGCTGTTGTCACCAATGATATTTATACCAAGGAAGACGCTGAGTTTTTGACGCGTAACGAAGCCCTGGTGCCTGAGCGCATTATTGGCGTCGAAACCGGTGGTTGCCCGCATACGGCGATCCGCGAAGATGCTTCCATGAACCTGGAGGCCGTAGACCAGTTAAGCAAGCGCTTCCAGACGCTGGATATCGTGTTTGTCGAAAGCGGTGGCGACAATCTGGCGGCAACCTTCAGCCCGGAATTGTCAGACCTGACCATCTACGTC
Organism: Methylophilus sp. 'Pure River'; assembly: GCF_046765995.1. Classification (NCBI taxonomy): domain Bacteria; kingdom Pseudomonadati; phylum Pseudomonadota; class Betaproteobacteria; order Nitrosomonadales; family Methylophilaceae; genus Methylophilus; species Methylophilus sp. 'Pure River'. Next base: position 48,053 of record NZ_JBKOUE010000001.1, read on the forward strand.
ATCGACGTGGCAGCCGGTGAAAAAATCCCGCGCAAAGGCGGCCCCGGCATTACCAAGTCTGACCTGCTGGTGATTAACAAGATTGACCTGGCGCCCATGGTGGGCGCTTCGCTCGAAGTCATGGATCAGGATGCCAAACGCATGCGTGGCGAAAAGCCATTTGTGTTCAGCAACCTCAAAAGCGGCCAGGGCTTGGAAGAGATTGTGAGATTTATAGAAAAACAAGGGCTGATGTTATAGCGAGACGGCTACCTCTATGAGGCTATGCGCATGGATCACTTAATTCTGTTGGAGAAGGTTGAATGAAAAAAAGTATTGTTTGGGGTATCGCAGCTAGCCTGGTGTCTGGTGCCGCTTGGGCGCATCCAGGGCATGGACTGACAGCAGGTTTTGCAGCTGGTTTTCTGCACCCGCTGACCGGTTGGGATCATTTGCTGGTGATGTTGTCATTGGGCATCTGGGCGGCGCGGCGCCCGCAGGGGCAGGGCTGGCAGTTGCCCGTATTGTTTGTGGTGGCGATGACCGTCGCTGCATTGATGGCCATGTCATGGATGTCTGTATCCTTGGCCGAGCTACTCGTGGCGGCCAGCCTGATGGTGATGGGAGGGTTGCTGATGACTGAGGTGAGTCTGTCACGCGGTGTACAGTTGGCCGGGGTGACGGTGATTGCGGCGGCGCATGGCTATCTGCACGGCCTGGAGCTGGGGAGTCAATGGACTGCACTACTTGGCATGGTGCTGGCGACAGTTGCATTACATGGCCTGGGCTGGTGGCTGGGCAAACAGCAGCAAGCATGGTCGATGCCAGCGTCTAAGGTGCTGGGTGGGGTGATGCTGGTATTCGGCGCAAGCTTGCTCTGGGCTTAGCCGCGGATAGGCGTACGTTAACGCCTGCACGAGGCGACAAAAGTAAAATGCGGATAAGTTTGTTATCCGCATTTTTTATTTGTGGCATGCTTTAGCTATGCTACGTCAATTAACGTAGTGATTGATTTCATCTCACGCTCTAGCATAAGCTGGGGCGCTTATTTTCCTCTTACGGTCCCGTCTTTTTAAGGATTGTTGATTGTCTAACCCTTCCGAGCTATCACAGGCACCGCATGCCGAGCCGATACAGCGTATCGTCAAGATTCGTCGCGACTATAACAATTGGGTCGCCAACGAAACCATAGAAGATTACGCGCTGCGCTATACCCCACGGGCTTTCCGTAAGTGGTCGATTTTGCGTGTCTCGAATACGGCGCTGGGGGCGATTTCTTTCCTGGTGCTGGAGGCGATTGGGGGCACGATTACCATCAATTATGGGTTCCCCAATGCCTTGTGGGCGATTCTGGCCGTCGGCCTGATTATCTTTTTGACCGGTTTGCCCATCAGCTACTACGCCGCCAAATATGGCCTGGATATGGACTTGCTGACGCGTGGCGCGGGCTTTGGCTATATCGGTTCGACCATTTCCTCGTTTATTTACGCTTCATTCACCTTTATCCTGTTTTCGCTCGAAGCGGCGATTATGGGCTATGCGCTGGAGTTGTATTTTCATTTGCCGCTCTATCTCGGCTACCTGGTCAGTGCGCTGATTGTCATTCCGCTGGTCACGCATGGTGTGACCTTGATTAGCCGTATCCAGATGATTACGCAGCCGATCTGGATCGCGCTGATGTTCCTACCGTTTTTTGCGATTATCCAGATGGATCCGGATGTATTGCATCGCTTGAGTACCTTTGCTGGTGTGTCTACCGATGGTGGTCATTTTAACTGGGTCATGTTTGGCACGGCGACGGCGGTGGGTGTGGCACTGATTCCACAGATCGGCGAGCAGGTCGACTTTTTGCGCTTTATGCCCATGCGTAACAAGGAGAATTACTGGCGCTGGAACCTGGGTGTGCTGATGGCCGGGCCGGGCTGGGTGATTCTGGGTATGCTCAAAATGCTGGCGGGTGCCTTGCTGGCTTACCTGGTATTTAACCGCGATATGCCATTGAGCTCAGCGGTCAACCCTACGCATATGTACTGGGTCGGTTTTGAGCACGTATTCAGTAACCACCAAGTGGCACTGGCGGTGACGGCGCTGTTTGTCTGTGTGTCGCAAATCAAGGTCAATATGACCAATGCCTACGCAGGCTCGCTGGCCTGGTCTAATTTTTTCGCCCGCCTCACACATAGCCATCCGGGACGTATTGTGTGGGTGGCGTTCAACGTCATGATTGCTATTGTGCTGATGGAGCTCAATGTATTCCAGGCGCTGGAAGAAATCCTGGGTTTGTACGCCAATATCGCCATTGCCTGGATTGCCGCGGTGGTGGCCGACCTGGTGATCAATAAGCCACTGGGTTTAAGCCCCAAAGGCATTGAGTTCCGCCGTGCTTATTTATACGACATCAATCCGGTGGGTGTAGGCGCCATGTTTATTGCCTCGGCAATTTCAATTGCGGCCTATACCGGCATCATGGGCGTGCTGGCGCAATCATTTTCGACGTTTATTTCGCTGTTTACGGCCTTGCTCATGTCGCCGCTGATCGCCTGGTATACCAAAGGGAAGTATTACCTGGCCAGGCAGCGCCCCACTTATTTGCAGCCGTCTACCACCAAGCAATGCGTGATTTGTGAGCGCGAGTATGAGGTGAACGACATGGCGCATTGCCCCGCTTATGGCGGTGCAATCTGCTCCTTGTGCTGCTGCCTGGATGCGCGTTGCCATGACGCCTGCAAACCGCAGGCGCGGCTGAGTGCGCAGTGGGAAGCGCTGAACAGAAAGTTTTTGCCACAGCGCTTGTGGCCACATCTCAATGGCGGGGTGGCGCATTTCTTATTGCTCATGCTGATCGCGATGATTTTGTTTGGCGCCACGATCGGCCTGATTTACCTGCATGATGCCCTGACTGTTGGCCGTGAGTATCCCGGGCTGATGCAGCATTTCCGTTCTGGTTATTTAAAGGTGTTTGTCGCTTTGCTGTTTTTGGGCGGGATTGTGGCCTGGTGGCTGGTACTGACTTCGGCCAGCCGACGGGTGGCACAAGAAGAGTCTAACCGGCAAACCGGCCTGTTGCTGGAAGAAATTGAGTCACACAAAAAAACCGATACGCAGTTGCAAAAAGCACGCCGTCTGGCTGAAGAGGCGAACCAGGCCAAGAGCCGCTACATCACCGGCATCAGCCATGAGTTACGTACACCGCTCAACAGTATCCTGGGTTATGCGCAACTGCTGACCAATGACGACAGCATCCCTGAGCACCGCAAACAGGCGATTAAAACCATCAGCCGTGGCGGCGAACACTTGCTGTCATTGATTGAAAGCACGCTGGATATCGCGCGGATTGAAAGCGGCAAAATGACCTTTGACGTCAAGCCGCTGCATTTCCCGGAATTTATCAGCCAGATGGTGAGCATGTTTGAAATCCAGGCGCAAAACAAAGGCCTGGCATTTTATTTTGAGCAGTCCGGCAACTTGCCGGAGTATGTGCGTGCTGACCACAAGCGACTCATGCAGATTCTGGTCAATATCCTGGGTAATGCGGTCAAGTTTACCACCAAGGGTAGCGTGACCTTCCGTGTCAGTTACGCGCGGGAAATTGCCCAAATTGATATTGAGGATACTGGTCCCGGTATTGCACCAAATGAGGTAGAGAAGATTTTTGAGCCGTTTGAGCGTGGCAGTGCGGCCGATGTCGTCGGGATTGGTGGCACTGGTTTAGGCTTAACTATCAGCAAGCTGTTGACGCAACTCATGGGCGGCGAAATGCAGTTTGACAGCGTGCTGGGACGTGGCACGCGTTTTGAGATTCGCCTATTTTTGCCGCAGATTCGCGAAACGGCACATTTATCGAAAAAAGCCGTGCGGCAGCGTATTGGTTACGAAGGGCCGATCAAGACTGTGCTGGTGGTGGATAATGAAGAGGTCGACCGTGAGTTATTGCGTGATGCCTTGCAGCCGCTGGGCTTTATTGTGCATGAAGCAGGTAACGGCCAGGCTTGCGTGAACCAGTACCAGATGGTGCATGCGGACTTGATCCTGATGGATTTGGCCATGCCGGTGATGGATGGCTGGGAGGCGGCTTATATCATCCGCCAGGTGCATCAATCCAAACTGCCGATAGCGATTATCTCTGCCAATGCCTACGACCGCAGCCTGGACAACCAGGCCAAGATTCCGGCACAAGACTTTTTTGTCAAACCGGTTAACCTGGACGAGGTGCTGGACTGGATAGGCAATCAGCTCGGCCTGACCTGGCGTTATGTAGATAGCGCTGCAGCTCAGTCGGCGCTTGCCCTGGAGTCAGCTGAGCCTGCGAGTGATGTTGACCCTATCCCGGCGATCTTGCTGGAAAATATGGCACAGTTCGCCCGTATGGGGTACGTCAAAGGGGTACGCGAAGTATTAGCCACCCTGAACAGAGAGCATGCACAACATCAAACATTTATTAACGCCTTGCAGCAGTCCATGGAACGCTTTGATTTTGCTAAACTGCAACGCTTGATTGAGGAGTACACCAAAAATGACCAGCCATAGCCATACCGTGTTAATTGTGGATGATGTGCCAGAAAACCTGGCCTATCTGCATGATGCACTGGATGAGTCCGGCTACCAGGTCTATGTGGCCAACTCCGGTGAGATGGCGTTGCAAGTGGCGCATCTGATGCAGCCGCATGTGATCTTAATGGATGCCATGATGCCCGGTCTGGACGGTTTTGCTACTTGCCGACGCATTAAGGCTGCGGCAGAAACCCAGCATATCCCGGTGATTTTTATGACCGGCCTGACTGAGATTGAACATGTCACCATGGCGTTTGATGCCGGTGGTGTGGACTATGTGACCAAGCCAGTGCGCCCGGCAGAAGTGCTGGCACGCCTGAAAGCCCATGTGCAGAATGCCACCAAAATGCACCAGGCCACTTCTGCACTGGATGCCTTTGGCCAGGCCACGATTGCGATTTTGCCTACGGATAAACGCCTGGTATGGCAAACGCCGCTGGCCAAGCAATACCTGGAACAGTATTTTGCCGAGTGGGCAGCCAGAGAATCCTATAGCGCCGTGCAAACTTTGCCGCCCATGATTTACCAGTGGTTGGAAAGCTCCATCCAGCAATTCTCTAGCGGACAGTCCATGCAAACACTCAGTGTGAATCAGGGCAATGCGCGTCTGAGCCTGACGGTGGCCAATACCAGTGAGGAGCAATGGGTGGTGGTGTTGCGTGAGCATTCAGACGAAGCACAAATTGAGTCGCTGGGTAAGTTGTTCCAACTGACCAAGCGCGAGTCAGAAGTATTGTATTGGACGGTCAAAGGCAAAACCAACAAGGATGTGGGCGAGATTCTGGGCACCAGTCCGCGTACCATTAACAAACACCTGGAGCATGTGTTCCAGAAGCTGGGTGTAGAAACCAGGACGGCTGCTGCCTCACTAGTGGCTTCAAAAATCAAGTTCTAGACGAATCAACTTCACCACTAAAAGGAATCTCCATGGACCTACAACTGGCAGGCAAGAAAGCGCTCATTTCAGGGTCAACGGCGGGTATCGGCCTGGCAATTGCCACGCAACTGGCGCAGGAAGGCGCGCAGGTGATTATCAACGGCCGCTCGCAGGCTTCGGTGACACAGGTCGTCGATGCATTGACCCGGCAAACGGGTGGCCAAATACGGGGCTTTGCCGGGGATTTGAGTCAGGCAGCCGTGGCACAAGCCCTGTTTGAGGCGCATGCGGAAGTGGATATTCTGGTAAACAATCTTGGCATTTTTGAGCCTAAGGCGTTTGAGGACATTCCTGACGAAGACTGGCTACGCTTCTTTGAGGTCAATGTATTGAGTGGTGTGCGCCTGTCCAGGTTGTATCTGCCCTATATGAAACAGCAGGACTGGGGCCGGATTGTATTTATTTCCAGTGAGAGCGGTGTGCAGATTCCGCCGGAAATGATTCACTACGGCATGACCAAGTCGGCGCAGATCGCTGTGGCGCGCGGCCTAGCAGAGTCGCTGGCGGGTACACAAATTACGGTCAACAGCATTTTGCCCGGCCCCACCCGTTCCAGAGGTGTGGGTGACTTTGTGGAGGCGATGGCGCAAGCGGAGCAGAAGTCAGTAGAAAGTTTCGAAAAGGAATTCTTTGCGCAGGTGCGGCCAACTTCGCTGATTAAACGCTTTGCAACCACCGAAGAGGTGGCCAGCCTGGTGACTTATATCGCCAGCCCTTTATCTTCGGCCACCAATGGCGCGGCCTTGCGGGTGGATGGCGGCGTGATAAAAAGCGCTTTTTAAAGAGAAACGGCCTGTCAGGGCGATCAATCCCCGACAGGCCGGTATCTGCTGTTGAGAGAGGAAAACACCAGATACCTAAAAGTGGTAAACAACGCCTACCGTCGTCACGTTGGAATCAAAAGATTTACTGCCACCGCCATTAACATCGACCTCGGCGCGATAGTGATCCCAGCCCACGCGCATCGAAATCGCTTTGTCAAAATGGTACTCCGCACCCAGGCCATAGGTGGCACCCATGTGTGTCGCATCGTCATAAGCACTGATGCCTGACACTTTGCTGCTGGTGGCGGCAACGCCTAATTTTCCATACACATCAAAAGCATCGTTGAGGGGCAATATGCCGACGGCAGTCAAGCTGAGTGCATCTGCCTTGACGCTGCCATGCACATTGTCGGTGACTTTGCCGATGCCGGTATATTGGCCTTCGACAGCAAAATACGGGTTGAATTGATAGCCAGCGACCACCCCGGCCACCGCCTGGCTGTCTTTGTCTACACCATTCGGTGTTTTTAAATTGGGCATGCCCATCCCCAGATTCGCGCTGGCATAAAAGCCTTCTGCGCTGGCACAGAAAGGTGTCGCTAAGGTCAGGCTGCTGATTAAAAATAAGAGGGCGTGTTTACGCATCATGATGACTCCAATGGATATTGATCAATTTTATTTAAGTTTGGCCTGTGCCAGTTTCAGGCCTTCTTCGATATCCTGTCTGCGGCCAGCATCTGCATCTTCTCGGCCAGGGCGGGCAGGTGCCTGCAAGGCTTTTTGGTAATACGTCACGGCCTGGCTGTAATCGCCCTGGGCGCGTAGGTAGTCTGCGTAGAAATAGTTACTGTCTATGCCTGCCGGATTAAGTTGCAGGGCTTTTTCCAGATATTCACGGCCTTTTTTCTTGTCGCCAAAACCAATCGGCCAGCCTGGTACGCGAAAGTACAATGACCCAAGTGTGGTGTAGGCGGAACCATTGAGTGCCTGTGGATTGGTTTTGATGCTGGCGAGTAATAAGTCGCGTGCCTGCTCGGCGGCTTTCAGGGCATTGACCGGATGTAAAGGCCCCATGCTTTTGGCGTAACCACTGAGGACGATGGCTTCCCAGATCTGCGCTTCGTTCGCTTCAGGGTTTTTCGCCGTTAGCTGGTGCGCCTGTTCAGTCAGGGTTTTAAACGCTGCTTCTTGCTGGTCTTTGCTGGTTTGGTAGGTGGCTTTTGCCCAGGCATGTTGCAGGCTGGCAAGTTCGTTATCCAGGGCTTCATCAGCAAAAGCGGCGCGCGTCAGCAAGGCCAGGCAGGTGTATATGATTAAACGTTTCACAATGGCTCCCAGTTCAAATAAGTTCTTTTTTGCAATAAGAGTGCCAGTCTGCATGGTGTGTGTGGGATGGAATATTGTTTAAATAAATCATAGGCTTGCGCTTGATTTTTTGTAGCACTGAAGGGTGCTGGGGTTGAGGGGCGAGATGAACCCTGCTTTTTTTGCACAGTCTCAGCAGGTGACTCTGCAAAAAATGCATGCTATGGTCAGCGTGATAGCAGATAAAAATAATCCATCAAGAAATCGTGAGTCATCATGCACGCTAATACACAAGTTCTTTCGTTTGAGGCGCTGTCGCAGCGCTATGGTGACCGTTATAAATGGATGGTGCTGATTATTATCGGCGTCGGCACCATCGCAGGGGTGTTGTGTACCTCCAGCTTTAATGTGGCAGTGCCCGCGCTGACACATACCTTTCACCTGGGGCAAGACCACGTACAGTGGGCGATGACGGCATTTCTGGCGGCCATGACCATAGGCATGCTGCCTGCGGCCTGGTGGCTGGAGCGTTTCGGTCTGCGTCGCGTATTTATCACTACGTTGTGGCTGCTGATTGCTGCCAGCGTCGGTGGTTTTTATGCGCACTCATTTGTAGAGGTTGTGATTGCGCGCTTGCTGCAAGGCCTGGCGGCGGGGGTGTTACAGCCGTTGGGGGTGATGGCGCTGATGCGATTATTTCCGCCCAATATCCAGGGCCGTGCTTCGGGTATTTTGATTGTGGGCATTGCCTTTACGCCCGCGATTGCGCCATCTATCAGCGGCTGGCTGCTCGACCAGTTTGGCTGGCATGCCATTTTTCTGCTTGGCGTGCCGTTTGCGTTGATTGCACTATTGTGTGCCTGGCGCTGGCTGCCAGCGCCGCGCAATAATCCCATCAAGCCGTTTGACTGGCCAGGCCTGGGCTGGCTGTCGGCCGCCACCATCGGCCTGGTCGAATTTGTCTCCAGTTTGCACCATAGCGGGCTGGCATCCACCTGGACCTGGGGGCAGGCAACGCTGACTGTGGTGTCCATGATCTGCTACCTGCGTCATGCCCATCAATTGCCGCACGCCATTATCCAATTGCATTTGTTTAACCGGCCGACGTTTAGCCGGGGCACCTTGGTGGCATTTGCTTATGGCTTTGGCTTGTATGCGTCGACTTACCTGATTCCAGTCTTTCTGCAAAACGCCATGGCTTATTCAGCCACAGATGCGGGTTTGTTATTGCTGCCTTCCGGATTGGCCCTAGTGCTGACGATTCCGTTTGCCGGACGCATGGCAGACCGTTTCTCGCCTAAGCGCATCACGCTGGCTGGTCTAATGGTGTTCGGTGCTTCGTTCCTGGTATTCGCGATGGCGGCCAGGCAGGTGCAGTACTGGGATATTGTGGCCGCAACAGTGGTTGGCCGCATTGGCCTGGGCCTGATCTTACCTGCACTCAATCTGGCGACCTTGCATGAAATGGAGCCGCATCAGTTAGGCCAGTCTTCTGTCGTGGTGAGTTACGCCAGGCAGTTGGGCGGCGTGGTCGGTGTGACCATGATGGCGGTGTTTATGGAGTGGCGCGAACGTGTGTTTGGCATGGTGACGCCAGGGATTTTTGAAGCCTATGCACAAGGCTTTTTGCTGTTATCGGCGGTGTTTGCGCTGGCAATCATAGCAGCACTAGGAATGAAGGACGCAAAACGCGAATAGTGAAAAAATGGCTGTGATCTTGCAATCACAGCCAGTCTTGAAGAGATTACTTCTCTACAAACGCTTTTTCAATCACGTAGTCACCCAGTTCACCAATGCGTGGTGAAACCTTGAAGCCGCGTTTATCCAGCATCGCCGCTGTATCCACCAACATGGCTGGGCTACCGCAAATCATGGCGCGGTCTGTTTCTGGGTTCAATGGCGGCAAGCCAATATCTTCGAACAGTTTGCCACTTTCCACCAGGTCAGTCAGGCGGCCCTGGTTTCTGAACGGCTCACGCGTCACGGTTGGGTAGTAAATCAGTTTGTTACGCACTTCTTCACCAAAGAATTCGTTATTTGGTAAATCTTTAGTGATGAACTCTTCGTAGGCCAGCTCGTTGACGTAGCGTACGCCGTGAATCAGGATGACTTTTTCAAAACGGTCATACACTTCGATGTCCTGGATCAGGCTCATAAATGGGGCCAAGCCGGTACCAGTCGAGAAGAAGTACAGATTCTTACCTGGTTTCAAGTCATGTGTGACCAAGGTGCCGGTCGGCTTGCGGCTGACCAGCAATGGGTCGCCCACTTTCAAGTGTTGCAGGCGTGAAGTCAGCGGGCCGTTAGGCACTTTAATGCTGAAAAACTCCAGATGCTCTTCATAGTTTGGGCTGGCGATACTGTAAGCGCGGGTCAAAGGTAGACCGTCAACTTCCATACCAATCATCACAAACTGGCCATTTTCAAAACGCAGACCTGGGTCGCGAGTGGCCTTAAAGCTGAATAAGGTGTCGTTCCAGTGATGAACGCTCAAAATCGTTTCGGTGGAATATTTTTTATTACTCATGTCTTATCTTTTACTCGCGACTAGGCAAAGGGGTTGAATTTAAAGGGTTAATTATAGCGCAGCTGTCAATTGTGGCACGGCTTCAAACAAATCAGCCACCAGACCATAGTCTGCAATCTTGAAAATCTGCGCTTCCGGGTCCTGGTTAATGGCCACAACGACCTTGCTATCTTTCATGCCGTAAGCATGCTGGATGGCACCGGAAATACCAACAGCGATATATAGCTCAGGCGCAACCACCACGCCAGTCTGGCCCACTTGCAGGTCGTTAGGCGCATAGCCTGCGTCTACCGCAGCACGGCTGGCGCCAATCGCGGCATGCAGTTTGTCTGCCAATGGCGCAATGACTTGAGCAAATGCATCAGCACTGCCCAGTGCGCGGCCACCGGAAACCACCACTTTAGCGGCGGTCAGTGCTGGACGCTCGGATTTGTTAAACGCCTCGGCTACCCAGCGGCTGCCTTGTGGGGCTGCTGGCACAGTGATCGTTTTCACTTCGGCAGTCGCACCCACAGCAGCGGCTGCAAATTTGCTGCCGCGTACCGTTAATACTTGTGTCGCATCGCTGCTCTGCACGGTGGCCAGTACGTTACCTGCGTAAATGCCACGCACATAAGTATTGGCATTCACAATTTCCAACACATCTGACAGCATGTTGACGTCCAATAGGGCGGCTACACGTGGCAACACGTTTTTGCTGAAAGCGCTGTGCGCGGCCAGCACGACATTGTAATTGGTAGCCAGTGGCACAATAATGTCAGCCAGGTGTTCTGCGGTAGGGTGGTGCAATGCTGCGTCGCTGGCGACCAATACGCTGCTCACACCTTGCAAGGCAGCGGCTTGTGCAGCCAATGCATCTGGCTGTGCGGCGGCAATCAGCACGTCAACCGGTTGTTGCCATTGTTGGGCAGCCGTCACGGCACGCGCGACCTGCTCATTCAAATGCTGGCCGTTGTGTTCGGCAATAATCAGTGTTCTCATGCAATGATCCCTTCGTGCGCACGCAGTTTGCTCAATAACTCATTCACGTCTTTCACCATGATGCCGGCAGGGCGCTCTGGCGGTGCAGCCACTTTGAGCTGTTGCACATTGTGCGTGAGGGAGACGTTCAGGGAATCCAGTGGCACATTTTCCAGGGGTTTCTTTCTGGCCATCATCAGGTTAGGCAGTTTGACGTAGCGTGGTTCGTTCAAGCGCAGGTCAGCAGTAATCACGGCGGGCAGGCTAACGGCCAATGTTTCTGTGCCGCCATCAATTTCGCGGACGACGGTGGCCTGGTTGCCTTCAATCGTGATTTGCGAAGCGTAGGTCGCCTGAGGCAGTTTCAGTAGCGCTGCCAGCATTTGGCCGGTTTGGCCTGCATCATCGTCAATCGCCTGTTTGCCCAGCAAGATCAACTGTGGTTGCTCGCGCTCAACCACGGCTTTTAATACCTTGGCGACGCCTAATGAGTGCAAAGTGTCTGACGTTTCAATCAACATGGCACGGTCAGCGCCCATGGCCAAGGCATGGCGCAGGATGTCCTGGTTGGCAGCGCCACCAATGGTTACGGCAACAATTTCAGTCACAATGCCTTTTTCCTTGAGGCGGATCGCCTCTTCAATCGCGTTTTCATCAAACGGATTGACGCCCATTTTGACGCCATCAATATCCACATTTGAGCCATCCGCTTTGACGCGGACTTGGATGTTATAATCAACGACCCGTTTGATCGCTACCAGTGCTTTCATAAAACGTTTGCCTTTGTTGGGGTTTTACTCGTAACCGAGCATTTTAAGCTAGCTTGTAATATTTATTAAATTGATTATTATAATATTATATATCTATTTTGTAGATTGATTTTGACGCGGCGCAAATGTCGCGCAATCCCTTACCCTGCAATGAAGTACACACTCAGACAGCTGGAGATTTTTGTCGCGATCAGTCGCGCTGGCAGTGTGTCGCGCGCCTGTGACCAACTCGCCTTGTCACAATCTGCCGCCAGTACGGCCCTCATTGAGCTGGAAAAGCAATTTGATATCCAGTTATTTGACCGTGTCGGCAAGTCATTACGTATTAATGAGGCCGGGCAACAATTGTTGCCAAAAGCCGTGGAATTACTCGACCGGGCGCGTGAAATCGAGCGCATGCTGCAAGGCCAGCAAGGCTATGGCAACCTTAAGATTGGGGCGACGCTGACCGTGGGTAATTACCTGGTGACCTTGCTGGTGGCCAAATTTCTGCAACAATATCCACAAAGCCACATCCAGTTGCAGGTGCAAAACACGCGCACCATTGTCGAGCAGATTGCAAATCATACCCTGGATTTAGGTATGATTGAGGGTGAGTGTAACCACCCGGATATTGCTGTTGCGCCCTGGATTGCCGACGAACTGGTGATTTTTGCGGCGCCCACGCATCCGCTGGCGCAGATTGCGCAAACCGGTAAAACCATCCACAAGTCAGATTTATTGCTGCAACCGTGGATCGTCCGTGAAAAGGGTTCTGGCACGCGCGAGACGTTTGACCGCGCGTTCAAGCAGGATTATTCGCGGCTCAATATTACGCTGGAGCTGGAGCACACCGAAGCGATTAAACGCGCAGTGGAGTCCGGACTCGGCATCGGCTGCATTTCAAGGCTGGCGCTCAAGGACGCATTCAGGCGCGGTAGCCTGGTGCCGATTGAGAACCACAGTTTGCAGTTTCACCGCAATTTTTATTTTTTATGGCACAGGCAGAAATACCAGACCGGTGGCATCCGTCAGTTTCTGGCGTTTTGCCAGGCGTTTACCCAAGGGGCAACGCGTAGCGACCTGATCGATATTCCGGCGATTGCCTGACGGAGGAGGAAGTATGGACAGAGATGTCATGGAATATGATGTGTTGGTGGTTGGGGCAGGCCCGGCGGGCTTGTCGGCCGCCATCCGTCTCAAACAATTGGCACAAGCACAAGGCCAGGAGTTGAGCGTGTGTGTGCTGGAAAAAGGGGCCGAAGTCGGCAGCCATATTTTCTCTGGTGCCGTGCTGGACCCGAAAGCCTTGCAGGAGCTGTTTCCAGACTGGCAAGCCTTAGGTGCGCCTTTGAATACGCCTGTGAATAAAGATACCTTTGTGGTACTCGGCGAAGAAAAAGCCTGGGACATGCCTGAGTGGGCCTTGCCGCCGCTCATGGGTAATCATGGTAATTACATTATCAGCCTGGGCGAAGTCTGCCGCTGGCTGGCTGGCCAGGCAGAAGCGCTGGGGGTAGAAATTTATACCGGCTTTTCTGCGCAATCGCCCAGCTATGACGAACATGGCCGCATGGTAGGCGTGATTACCGGCGATATGGGCCTGGACAAACAGGGTGAACCAACGGCGAATTACACGCCAGGCATCGAAATTCGTGCCAAATACACGCTGGTGGCTGAAGGTACACGCGGTTCATTGACCAAGCAGCTGGAAGCGCGTTACGGCTTGCGTGCCGCTTCCAGCCCGGCCAAATATGGCATTGGCTTCAAGGAAGTCTGGCGCGTGAAGCCTGAGTTACACCAGAAAGGCCTGATTGAGCACACCTTGGGCTGGCCGCTGGATGCCAGTACCGGTGGCGGTGGTTTTATTTATCACCATGGTGAGAACCTGGTATCCGTCGGTTACGTGGTGCACCTGGATTACCGTAATCCTTATTTGTCCCCGTTTGATGTGTTCCAGACCTATAAAACACATCCCAAACTCAAGGCTTTATTGCAGGATGGCAAACGCCTGAGCTACGGCGCACGCGCGATTTCTGAAGGTGGCGTGCAATCGTTGCCGGAAATGGCCTTCCCGGGAGGCGCCTTGCTGGGCTGCAGTGCAGGCCTGGTCAATGTGCCTAAAATCAAGGGCACGCATTACGCCATGAAATCCGGCATGCTGGCGGCAGAAGCTGTCTTTGAAGCCATCGCACAGGGTAGCCCGGAAGTGTTGACCAGTTATGTGCAAAAACTACGTGCTTCCTGGGTATGGCAAGAGTTGTATGCGGTGCGCAATGTCAAACCATATTTGTCCCGTTGGGGCACTTGGGCAGGCACAGTGTTGGGTGGTGCTGAGATGTGGCTGGCGAGCTGGAATATCAGTTTGCCGTGGACACTCAAACACAATTATGCAGACCACGCCACGCTGGCTGAGGCGTCACAAAGCCGCCAGCCGGTCTACGCCAAACCCGATGGCGTGCTGACGTTTGATAAACTCAGTTCGGTCAGTTTGTGCAATATTGCGCATGACGATCATCAACCCTGCCATTTGAAACTGGGCGTGGCCGATATGCCGGTACGTGTGAACTTGCCACGCTACGCTGGGCCAGAGCAGCGTTATTGCCCGGCTGGGGTGTATGAGTTTGTTGAGCAGGCCGGTGAAAAAGCCTTGCAGATCAATGCGCAGAACTGCATTCATTGCAAAACCTGCGATATTAAAGACCCAACACAAAATATTAATTGGGTGCCACCAGAGGGTGGTAGCGGACCGAATTACGTTTCGCAGTGATTGGAAAAGGCGTTGCTCCGGCGAATATGCAGTGTAACGCCTTTTTTGTTTCTTGATGTGTGAATAACTTTGGCTGTATGTTGGCTGAATTATGTACGATTTATTTCGCCTCTCGGCGAGTCACTTTCTGATGCTTGCCCCTCAGAAAGTAACCAAAGAGGAGGGCACCCAGCCATCACGGCCTTCGGCTGCCTTGCGTTGCTCAACAAAACAAGCGGTCACGAAACTCGCCCTAGCAGCTTGCACACTACGCAAGCTGCCGCGGAACTCAAACAGTCGCTCCCTTCTTCCTTGTTTTGTCTCCGCTACTCAGCGTGATGGGATGGGATTGATCTCACCAAACTGACATTGTCGAAATCTGAACGATTCAAAAACCGGATTCTTTTATTAAGCCCTCTAAACGATGGCGCTCGTAGGTGTTCGGGGCCCCCATCTGCCGCGCCGAGCAACACAGGGTTGGCGGGGGCCTTCGGCAAGCAACTGTTTGAGCTCCGTAGGAGCGAGTTTTTGATTGCCGCCCGGCAATTCGAGTAGCACAGGAAATAAGCGGAAGCTGGGGTGTCTTGTTCTTTGCCTTCTTTCTTATGGACAAGCATAAGAAAGAATGGTCGCCGAGAGGCGAAATAGATCGATCTTAGCGCTTCTGCGTCAATGCAATAAACGCCGCAATCCAACCAATCGCAATGGTGGTGAGCAGCATCAGTCCGCCGACATTAAACAGGTGGAACACCAAGTGAAAATTGCTTTGGTAATTGTTTGCCAGCAGTTGCACTGGTTGTCTCAGGTTCCACACAATCATGAATAATAGAGCGATGGCAATCAGGCCACCCCCCAGCCCGTAAGCGCCTCCCATATATAAAAACGGACGGCGTATAAAGCTGTGGGTTGCGCCAATCAGACGGCTGACTTCAATTTCGGCTTCGTGCGTGAGCACTTGCATGCGCACGGTGTTGCTGATGACGGTGATCATGGCAATGCCAAGCAGACTGGCAAAAATGATAGCAATGCGTTTGCCCAACACCAGCATGGAATGCAGGCGCTCAATCCAGACGCTATCGATGACTAGCTCTTCGACCTCTCCGCGTTTTTGCAGCAAGTCCTGCACCGGTTTGACTGAAGCAGGTTGCGTGTCCGTCAGGGTGATAAACAGTGCATCAGGCAGCGGGTTTTGTGGCAGGTCTACGAGCAGGTCTTTTTGCAAAAACTGCGCGCCCAACTGTTTGATGGCATCTTCCTTGGGCACGTAACGCACCTCTTTGACTTGCGGCAAGGCCTGGACGTCGTTAATCAGGCGCTGGATCAGGTTGGCATTGACTGAAGGTTTGAGGAATGCGCTGATTTGCGCATCTTGTTTAATTGAGCGCGACATATCTTGCAGGTTATCCAGGCCGACAAACAGCAGGCCGGGCAGGGTGGCGGTGATGCCGATCACCATGCAGATGGTAAGCGTATTCAGCCAGTGACTTTTTAAGCGCTGCAGGACCAAATCTATGGCCAGCGCGTGTTGATTGAGCCAGTTTTTCATGCACTTATTCTCGTTAACGTAGCACTCATAAAGGTGGCACTCATAACATTGCCGTTTGCGCAGGCATGGCGCTGATGGTTTGCTGGTCGATATGCAAGGTGCGATAGGCGATGGTGCTTACCTGGCTCACGTCATGCATGGCAATCACCACGGTCACGCCAACATCGTTAAAGGCTTTGAGCAACTGCATGATTTCCAGTGAGGCGGCTTGATCCAATCCGCCTGTAGGTTCGTCAGCAATGACAATCGAAGGGCGGCTGACGACCGCGCGCGCAATGGCCAAACGTTGTTGCTCACCGCCGGAAAGCGTAATCGGCATGGCTTTTTCTTTATTCAGCAAGCCGACTTTATCCAGCGCAGCACGCACGCGGCGCGCGGCTTCTTCACCGGTAATGCCCTGTATGCTCAGCGGCAGGGCGACATTGTCAAAACTGTTGCGGTCATACAGCAATTTGTGGTCCTGGAACACCAGGCCAAAACGACGGCGCAGGTAAGGCACGGCATTCGGGTGCAACTGGCTGATGTCCTGCTGGTTAATCAGGATATGCCCGCTGGAAGGTAACTCTATGCCCGCCATGAGTTTGAGCAGGGTGCTTTTACCCGCGCCAGAGTGGCCGGTGACCAGCACAAAATCGCCTTTGTCTATGCTAAAGCTGACCTGGCGGAACAAATGTGCGCTATTGGGATAGCGCATGCTGACATTATTAAAAACGATCATAATTTAAAGCTGTCATGGCTAGTCATCAATCAAGGCATCAATAAAGTCATTGGCATTAAACGGGCGCAAGTCATCAATACTTTCACCCACGCCAATAAAGCGTACCGGAATCTTATTGGCAGATTGCTGGCTGAGGTGGGCAATGGCTGCAATGACGCCACCTTTGGCCGTGCCGTCCAGTTTGGTTAAGGCCAGGCCTGTGACGCCTAACGCCTCATTGAACGCTTTGAGCTGGTTGACGGCGTTCTGGCCGGTGTTGGCATCCAGCACTAGCAAAATTTCGTGCGGTGCGCCAGGCAATGCCTTGTCGATGACGCGTTGCACTTTCTTGATTTCATCCATCAGGTGTAACTGTGTTGGCAGGCGGCCGGCCGTGTCGGCAATCACCACGTCGATTTTTTTAGCGATTGCTGAATTGACCGCATCATAAATCACGGCAGCCGGGTCACCACTTTCTGAGGCAACCACATGCACATCGTTGCGCTCGCCCCATACCTGCAATTGCTCGCGCGCGGCGGCACGGAAGGTATCGCCTGCCGCAATCAGCACGCTATGGCCTTGCGCTTGCAGGTATTTAGCCAGTTTGCCGATGGTGGTGGTTTTACCAGCGCCATTCACGCCGACCATCATCATGACATAAGGACGATGGGCGCTGACATCAAGCGGCGCTTCTAATGGAGACAGCAGATCAAGTAAGGTGTCTTTGAGCGCTTGTTTTAACGCAATGGTGTCTTGCAAATCCTGTTTTTTGACCCGATTGCGCAGTTGTTCCAGCAAGTATTGTGTGGCGTTTACACCGACGTCGGAGGTGAGCAGGATGGTTTCCAGCTCCTCGTAAATCTCTTCATCAATCTTGCCGCCGCCAAACAGGGCACTCAGTTGCCCGCCCAACTGCTGGCGTGTTTTGGCCAGGCCGTTTTTTAAGCGCTGCGTCCAGCTCAGGCTGGAGGCTTCTGTTGCGGGGGGCGTGACGGGCTCGGTTTTTTTAGCAAAAGGATTGAACATGGCGGCTTAAAACTCGGTAATATCGGTATTTTAAGCTGAATCGACGTTTCCTGCCACGATTAGGCGCAGGCAGCGACTATTGATGCGGTGCCAGAACTAACCCAGGCGCTGGCTGGTCTCAAACAAGACTTTTTTGAATCCTTTTATTTTCCTTCTCTTTGTGAATCTGGACAACATGAAAACATCAATCAATTTGGCGCGGCATTTAATGCGTCCAAGCTTGCTGGCTGCGCTGATCAGCAGTTATGCCTTACCGGGGCATGCCGAGATTGTGCAAACGACCCTCAAAAATGGCCTGAAAGTCATTGTGCAGGAAGACCACAGGGCGCCGGTGGTGGTGTCGCAAGTGTGGTATCGCGCAGGTTCGCTGGACGAGGTGAATGGCAAAACCGGGGTGGCACATGTGCTGGAGCATATGATGTTCAAGGGCACGCAAAAAGTCCCGGCCGGGCAGTTCTCGCGCCAGGTGGCTGCGGCAGGTGGTAAGGAAAATGCGTTTACCAGCAAAGATTACACCTGTTATTTCCAGCAACTGGAGAAATCCAGATTGCCACTCTCTTTTAAGCTGGAAGCTGACCGCATGGCCAATCTGCAAATTACTGACGCAGAGTTTGCCAAAGAGATTGAAGTGGTGAAAGAAGAGCGGCGCTGGCGTACTGAAGACAAGCCGCAATCACGTGTGAACGAGCAGTTTGAGGCTTCTGTGTACCGGGCACATCCTTATGGGCGCCCGGTGGTGGGTTTTATGAATGACCTGGAAAATATGACCGCCGCCGATGCGCGTGAGTGGTATCGCACCTGGTATGCCCCCAACAACGCGACTATTGTCGTTGTCGGCGATGTCAAGGCGCAGGACGTGTTTGCGCTGGCTGAAAAAAACTTTGGCAAACTGGCGGCAAAAACCTTGCCCGTACGTAAACCACAAGTCGAGCCTGTGCAATTGGGCGAGCGTCGTGCCATTGTCAAAGCCCCGGCCAAACTGCCATATTTTGTGATGGGCTTTCATGCGCCTGCGCTCAAAAATGGCGAAGCGTATAGCGAGCAGGACTGGGAGCCTTATGCGCTGGAAGTGCTGTCCAGCATTTTAAGTGGTAACGGTGCTTCGCGCCTGAACCAGAAACTTGTACGCGAGCAGGCGATTGCCCTGGAAATTGATACCGCTTATGACAGCACGAACCGTGGCCAGACCTCGACCTTTGAGGTCGCGGCTTCGCCGAGTGATGGCGTGTCGCAGGAGGCATTGATCAAGGCCATTTGGGCGCAAATCGATGAACTCAAGAATAACGGCGTGACTGCGGCTGAGTTGCACCGCGTGAAAGCCGCCGTGATTGCGGCAGATGTGTATAAACGCGACTCGGTGTTCTATCAGGCCATGCAAATCGGGCAACTCGAAACCATGCATTATCCCTTGTCCTTATTGCAAAGCAATGCTACCAGGGTGCAGGCCGTGACGTCTGAGCAAGTGCAGGCAGTGGCTAAGAAGTATTTGTTGCCGGATCAACTGACCCTGGTCAGCCTGGATCCGCAACCGATGACAGCCGACCAGAAACCCGTTGGTCGTCCGCATCAGCACTAGTTTATTTTTACTGATTTAATTTAATGCGCCTGCACGACAGGCGAATCAAGGAACAGCATGAACGTAATTGGTTTTTTAAAAGTGGCCTTACTGGCACTGGTGTTGCAAAGCTATGCAGCCAATGTCCTGGCCGCCCTGAACATCCAGCACTGGACGACAGCAGAAGGCAGTGAAGTGTATTTTGTTGAAAATCACTCACTGCCCATGATGGATGTCAGCATTAATTTCCGCGCGGGTAGCGCGTATGACAACCCTGAAACTGGCGGCACCGCGGCGGTCACGCATCATTTGATGGCATTGGTCGCTGGTGGGTTGGAAGAGGAGGCGCTGACCAATCGTTTTGCGGATATTGGTGCCGTGCTGGGTGGCAGCTTTGACGCTGACCGCGCCAGTTTCAAATTGCGTACGTTGACCAGCGAACAGCAGGCTGCGCTGGATGCATTTGTACTGATTTTGCACAAACCAGATTTTCCGCAGGCGGTGCTTGCGCGTGAGCAGGCACGTATTGTTGCTGCTTTGCAGGAGGCTGAAACCGAGCCTGACAGTATCGCGCAAAAAGCGTTTATGCAGTCCGTGTATGGCATGCATCCTTACAGCCTGGATCAAAACGGCGAAATCTCCACTGTGCAGTCGCTAACGGCGGCGCAGTTACGCCAGTTTTACCAAACCTATTACACGGCCAAGTCTGCAGTGATCGCCATGATGGGCGATTTGACGCCCGAGCAAGCCAAGCATATTGCCGCGCGCTTGAGTGCCGGTTTGCCACAAGGGCCTGCAGTAGCCGCGGTGCTGCCTGTGACGGCACCTGCCTCGGCCAGCGTGAAAAAAATACCGCATCCGGCGGTGCAGGCGCATATTCTGCTGGGGCAGCCCGGCAATAAACGCGGCGATGCGGATTTTTTCCCTTTATATGTGGGTAACTATATTCTGGGTGGTGGCGGTTTTGTTTCACGCCTGACTGAAGAAGTGCGTGAGAAGCGCGGCCTGGCCTACAGTGTGTATAGTTATTTTATGCCGATGAGCCAGTTAGGCCCGTTCCAGATCGGCCTGCAAACCAAGAAGGAACAGGCCGATGAAGCACTCAAACTGGTGAAAGAAACGGTGCAGCAGTTTGTGGATAAAGGTGTGACGGAAAAAGAGCTGGCGGCGGCCAAGGATAACCTGATTGGCGGTTTTCCGTTGCGCATAGACAGCAATAGCAAGATTCTGGAATACCTGAATATGATAGGTTTTTATCAACTGCCTCTGGATTACCTGGATAGCTTTAACGACCATGTGGCCCAAGTGACCGTGCAGCAGGTCAATGATGCCTTTAAGCGGCGAGTACACCCGGAAAGTTTTGCCACCGTCATTGTCGGGGCCGAATAGCAAAAAAGCCGACCATGTGGTCGGCTTTTTTATTACGGTGTATCAGGCAATACGTTTCTTACGAGCGAGCAGATAGTATAAAAATGCGCCCAGCAGGTTGAGGAAGAAAATGACCAGAAACCAGACCAGTTTGTCTTCGCTTTGATTGGCCAGGCAATCGACCAGCATCCAAACCCAAAATAATCCCAGTGCCAGTGCAATCAGGCTGCCCAGTATGCCAAACCCCAATAAAAATTCCATGCTGTTTTCCTTTGTGAATTGCCGTGAATCATAGCACGATCCATTTGCATGGATATCCATGTAAATGTGGCTGAACCCTTGAACGCCTTTATAATCATGCTTTGTTGTTGCTAACGAATAGAACCATATTCATGAATCAAGTTCGACTGAATGCAGGCATTTGGCGTAGCCGCGTACTTAAGTTTCCAGATGCAGAAGGCCTGCGCCCGACCTCTGACCGTGTGCGCCAGACCTTGTTTAACTGGTTAGGCCAGGACCTGACAGGCAAAACCTGCCTGGATTTATTTGCTGGCACCGGGGCTTTGGGCTTTGAGGCTTTGTCACGCAATGCCAGGCAGGCCACCATGCTGGAGCTGGCCAAAGCGCCATTACAGGCCTTGCTGCAAAACCAGCGTTTGCTGGGGGCCACGCAGGCCGATATCCGGCAGATGGATGCCTTGCAGTTCCTGGCACAAAACAAACAGCGTTTTGATGTGATTTTCTGCGATCCACCCTACCATAAACAGTGGCTGGATAAGTTGTTGCCGCAGTTGGCCAGCCATCTGGCCGACGATGGTTTGCTATATGTGGAAGCGGAATATGCGTTAAAATCCGACTCGGACTGGCAAGTGATCAAGTCCGGCAAGGCCGGGCAGGTGTTTTACCATCTGCTGCAGCCAGTACAAGCATAGGTCGGGAACACCTTAAAAAAAATATTCGGGGTAAAGGTGAATGAGTAAAACCAGAGTGGCAGTGTATCCGGGGACGTTTGATCCGATTACATTGGGGCATGAAGATATTGTGCGCAGGGCCGCCAATCTGTTTGATGAAGTGATTGTGGCGGTGGCGGGCAGCACCAGCAAGCAAACCTTGTTCAGTCTGCCCGAGCGCGTGGCATTGGCTGAGTCTGTGTTTCATGGTGGCAATATCCGCGTGGTCGGGTTTGATGGCTTGCTGATGCAGTTTGTGCAGGCACAGGGCGGACAGATGGTGATTCGTGGCTTGCGGGCTGCCAGTGATTTTGAGTACGAATTTCAACTGGCAGGCATGAACCGCAAGTTGTATCCCAAACTGGAAACCCTGTTTATGACACCGGCTGAAGAGTTTATGTTTATTTCTTCCAGCCTGGTGCGCGAAGTGGCGCGTTTGGGTGGCGATGTGAACCAGTTTGTGTCGCCAGGCGTCGAAGTTGCGATCAAGCAAAAACTGGCTGCTGCTTAACGCTTTGCCAGATAGAGAATCCCTTATTTTTAAAGAGTCATGGCTTTATTTATTACCGACGAATGTATTAACTGCGATGTCTGCGAGCCGGTGTGCCCGAATGAGGCCATTTCGCAAGGCGCAGAGATTTATGAAATCAACCCTGACTTGTGCACGGAATGTGTTGGACATTACGATAAACCACAATGCCAGCAGGTGTGTCCTATCAGCTGCATCCCACTCGACCCTGACCGGCGCGAAACACCGGAGCAGCTGATGGAAAAGTATGTGCGCATCACTGCACATCCATGATTAGAACCAAAATTAAAACCTAAAATTAAAACTGAAGTTACCAGGATCTCAAGGAGTCAATAATGCGAGTATTACATACCATGTTGCGCGTAGGCGATTTGCAACGTTCGATTGATTTTTATACCGGTGTGCTGGGCATGAAGCTGATCCGTACCCAGGATTATCCAGATGGTGAATTTACGTTGGCGTTTGTCGGCTATGGCAATGAGTATGACAACACCGTGCTGGAACTCACATACAACTATGGCAAAACCGCTTATGAAATGGGCGGCGCTTATGGCCATATGGCAATTGAGGTCGATGATGCCTACAAGGCCTGTGAGCTGGTGAAATCCAAGGGTGGCAAAGTGGTGCGCGAAGCCGGTCCGATGAAGCACGGTACGATAGTCATCGCGTTTATCGAAGACCCGGACGTACTAACAAGTAAACGCCTATTACACTAGATACTCAAGTAATTAAAAAATGGACACCCAGTTGATGAGAGTCAGCTGGGTGTTTTTTATTGTGGAAACGAAGTAATAATTTATGCTGATTTAAGTGATTGAATAGCTGATCTAAGATATTCAATTTCTGAAATTTTTAGTGCATTTTTTAACAAAATACACTTTAAAATCAATTAGTTATTGTGTTTTATTTTTTTTCGGGATGGGTTATACTTGATTTGTTATCAAGATTTGGTTTTTCCTATGAGTCCTGCATCAAATCTCTGTAAGTCATACAGGTTAGCTAGAAATTTGTCACAGCGAGATGCTGCAAAGCTATTAGGCTACGAGCAAAGTTTTATATGTGCGTTTGAACGTGGCAAAAGAGGGGTGCCCACAGGAAATTTCAAAAATGTGCTTGTTTCGAAATTTGCATTAAGCGAAGAGGAAAGAAATCAGTTTGAGAATGCTCTGAAGCGCTCAAGCAACAAGATTGTTTTGCCATTCACGCTGGATGAGGACAAGTTTTATTTAGCACATGAGTTTGCAGAGCATCTTGAATCTTTAAATAGCAAGCAGATGGAGTTGATTCGGCTTGCTATCAACATTAAGGCTAAACCCAATGAAGCTAAAACAGGAGAGTGAAATGTAAAAAAGGCGAACCCCGGAGGATCCGCCCTTTTTAGAATCGCGTTTGCCGCAACTCCTCGGAAAGTTCAGTATCGCTGATTAAATCAGGCTCGTCAATCCTCCCTCAAACTGTCAACACCACTTTTTAGCTGCTTGATAAGCAGTGACGGCGAATTGTTGCCCTCATTTTCTAAATCCAATTAGATCAATGGTTCAACTTACAAGGCCATACACTAATGGAAATTCGTTTTCCGTAAGGCATTTCATGCCTAAAAAGTAATGCGTGTTGATTATCTAAAAAAGTTAAATCGATGGAAACGAAAATGAATTTAAAAAAGGCAATCACTTGGATATTACCTAAATTTCAATTGAAAGAGACTGTTGAGGTTGAGGGTGAAGGTATAAAAAGTAAATCAATCACGGTGTTATCCGAAACAATCAGGTTCATTAAAAAAGTTGTGCTTGTCCCAAAGGTATTTCGAGACAAAAAGAAGCTAAAGCAGAAGTTAGTACCGGTCGAAGGTGTCCAATATCCACTAATATTTGGTAACAATGGAAAACCATTCGCAGAAGGTAATCTTTACATCCATTCTCTATTCCAGGACTCATTAGATCCAAATATGCCGTCGCTAGTTGGAGCAGCTAGAGACCTAACTGATTTTTGGAATTTCATTCAAACTGAAAACATTGATTTTCTAGATTTTCCAAAGCTCAAGCACTACAAACCCACTTACCGATACAAAGCCCATTTACAAAGCCGAGTTCAAATTGGGGAGCTCGCTACTTCTACTGCTAATCGAAGGATTAGGAGGATGAAGAAAATGTACAAATGGATGCTTGAGGAAAATCTGATTCATTTCACTAATCCACTTTGGCAAGAAAGCGATATTCATTTATCTCGTAAATCAATTTTTGGAGGTGCTAAAACAGTCGCCGTAAAGAAATCTGATTTAACCATCCCCAATTCCAAATCGGATGATGTTTTTGATAATCACATAATGGACGGCGGAAGGCTAAAGCCGTTACTTCAACAAGAACAAGTCTTTTTAATAAAGGCCTTATTGGCATCTAAAAATACTGAAATGATATTGATCCATTTACTTGCGCTCTACACAGGCGCACGTATCCAAACAGTATTAACTTTCAGAAAGAAACATGTATCTAAGGGGTTGGAGGCAAATGATCAGCAATCAGTACGAGTTCCTGTTGGAAGAGCTACTGATATTGATACAAAAAATGATAAACAAATGGTCCTTCATATACCTAAATGGCTTTATGAAAAGATGAACATTTATGTACATAGCGAACGGGCAATAAATCGTCGTCTTAAATCAGTTAACGGTGATACAGATAATCAATACCTATTCTTATCCAAACATGGTTCGCCGCACTACACTGCGAAGAGTGAAAGGGGTTTGAATCCTAAGAACTTAAGACATTTTAAAGAAGGGCAGGGTGTTAGACAGTTCATCACTGAAGATGTATTACCCTACATCAGAGCGAATTTTGATCCCAATTTCAAGTATAGCTTCCATGATCTTAGAGCTACTTTTGGGATGAATCTGGTTGATGCAGGATTAAATTTAGTTGGGACGAATAAAGTAACCTTGGACTGGGTTTTTGATATGGTTCGATCACGACTTGGGCATACATCAATTGTTACCACGAATGCATATCTAAATTTTCGAGGGCGTTTGAGGCTGGCTTACGAGGCTCAACAGCACTGGGAGCAAGAACTACATAAGTTGGCTGGAATTGAGGTGGACAATGAGTTCATTAAGTAGGCGGAAGAAGAGGTTTTTACACCTACCATGTCCAAATTCGGTTTCAATTCCCCAGCCAGAAGCGGTGGTCCTTGTTTTTGGTCCACATCAATCTGTTGATCTCGGGTCACTTTGTTATTTGGTGCGTGAAACATCGCAGGAGTCTCGCCGATCGGGGGCCTTGATTGATTTAACATCTTTTGATGTGAATAGAGCCAAAAGAGTCACAAAAGTGATTCAGTACTCAATCGCAAGATCCAAAGATGGAGGAGTCAATTTCGAAACTTCGTATACTTATTTCGCTGGTTTTAAAAGGTTTGTTAACTGGAGTGATGAAAGAAAATATCCTGATGTCCTGGATAGTAAGTCCAATTATCTTATGGCCATGAAGGACTACATAGCTGACCTTAAGCGCAAGGTCTCCCAAAATTCATTAAGCCCTTTTACGGCAAGAAACCTGAGACATCATGCTATTGAAATTCTAGATGACTTATTGACCGAAGGAGATAGTACTGAAAGTGACAAGCTTGAGAAGATCAACACAAAAGGTGAGGCATACAATTCTATCGCAGTACCCAATCAGGAAAATGTTGGAAAGCTAATTGCCTGGTGTCATTGTATTTTTGAAGGTTTTTATGATCTTCTGGTAAATAACCAGCCTTATCCATATGCTCTTGCTGTTCCAGAATATATGAATTTGGCTATGCACAAACTATGGGTGTTTCCCTTGCAAAAGGTTTGGTGCTGTCCTCCTGATCGCGCATCTAATATCTCTGGAAAGTTCTTGGCATATGATTATGCAAACGGAGTTTTACATAGCAAACAACACATCTTAAACCATTCCAATAAATCCCTAAGACCAGTAAAAGTTCAGAAGATTCTGGATATTGCACAAAGGCATATTAGATTTTCGAATGCAAACATTCAATGTGATGAACGTATAAGTAAGGGACTATATTCATTACATGCATTTCTGACCTTGTTCATTGCAGTGACAGGCTGCAACTCTTCCGTTGCAATTAATCTACCTTGGAATGAAGAGCTCGAATTAGCTGTTTTAAATCCAGAATCAGAAGTGCTGGGAACCAGAACTGTTAAATACAGGGCTGGTAACAAGCCCTATTCATTCATATTGACTACTGAATTTCTGCCTTGTTTCAGAAAATATCTCAAGCTACGAAAGTTTTTGTTGAAAGGGACTAGATTCGACTATTTATTCTTTAACTATGGATCAAATCTAAAAGGTCTAAAGCAATCCAAACCGGTCAAGTTAACAATGGATAGTTGTCACAGTTTGTATAAAACTTTTTCTAAACTATTTCCAGAATTTCCTAAAGTGGTTCCTAGGGAGTTACGAGCGTACAAACAGGATAAAATTTTGAATTCAAAAGGACCGATTGTCGCTGCAGCCTCTATGCAACATGGTTTGTCCGTAGCACTTAGAAACTACAGTAATGGGACAGAAGAAGCTCTTCATGATGAATTAACAGAATATCTGAAGCAGGCTGAAGAGGTTTTGATCAGGCAAAGCAAGGCCGAGTTCGCTGTGCATTCAATCTCTTCAGGTAATTGTATAGCACCAAATGAGCCTAAGTTAATTCATCATGGTTCACCAATAATCCCGGATTGTAAGACTCCGGATGGTTGTCTGTTTTGTGAGAAGTTTAAATTACATGCTGATGTAATCGATTTAAGAAAACTCTTCAGTATCAAGTTCTACATTGCAACCCTTTCAGATCTTATACAAATCTCAGAAGAGTATGTCTCCAAAATTTATGACCGGATTAATAATCTAATTGGCATCATACGTCTCGAAAATGAAAGTATGGTCAGTAAAATTGAATACGAAGTGACTGAGCTAGGAGAGCTCGATGAATACTGGAGTGCGAGCCTTGAGAAGTTGATATCTTTGGAGTTGCCATGATATTTGTAAGCGCTACCCAATCGGCTCAACTTGAAGGTTATATTGCATATGACATATCAACGGGTGAGGATCCACCAGATAACTATGTCGTAACTAGAAACAAGGATTCGAGTCCACGATCCTATTATGGTGATGACAGGCTTGATTTAACACCCTACAACGGCATCGATCGCACAGTAACAATCGGTTATCACTTCTGGGGTGACGAAGAAACCACCATACACAAAGTACGCTTGCAAAAGTTGATTCGCTGGTACATTTTTTTGCTATTTACTAAGCATGAAATTGGCTTATCTATTGGATCGCTTCAGAAATACCAATTACTTTTGCACTCAGTTGCCCGCTATTGCGATACAAGTGGGATTAGTTTTAATCAGTTTTTCTCATCTAAAATTCATGTCATAGGATTTCTCAAACTATTTCCATATTTAGCCTCCAAGTTGGGAGGTTTCATCAACTTCATAAATCAACTTGGCCCTAAAATCTCAAGATTAGATTATGTAAAAGCTTCAATCATAGATATTGTTCGGAAAGTCCGTAAGGATTATTCCAATTCAAGAAAACAACATTCACCACTTCCACAACGCATATATTCTGAGTTGCTTTCAAGGTGCTATGAAGACCTTGAGGAGTTCGATTCAATTTCGGATAGGGTTATCGATCTGTACCGCAGATGCGCAGAAGATCCCTTTTACGGAAGATCTATTGCCAATCAATTTAAAGTCAAACGAAGCTTGAAATTAGATTGCGTAGCAAATCAACCAAATTTTCCCAAGCTACTAAGTGAATTTGACCTCGAAAGTTTTTGGGAGGAGAAAGGCTATATAAAAGCAGTTTCTGGGTTGTCCAAGCTATTGACTGAAGTATTAACAACCTCTTCAATACTTATTCAGGCATTTACGGGAATGCGGGCTGGAGAGGTTGGTTCCCTTCCATATGATTGCCTCGTTGAGTATAAAAAGATTCTCGATAAAAGTACTCGATATCTAATAAATGGTTACGTCACAAAACCAAATGGTGGCAAAAAAATGTTGGTGCAATGGGTAACCTGCAAGACTGGGGTTTTCGCAATCAACATTGCTAAGAAAATTTCTAATGCAATCTATTTATCTAAAGGAATCAATGTTGATGATTCAATGAAGACTGAGAGAGTTTATGGTCTTTTTATATCCCCCAGTATTATTAGTGAAGAGCATGCACTTAAGCAGGCTCACTTGACTCTATGTAATATGAAACTTCTAAGAAATCGTATTCAGCCAATTGTTACTGAAGAGGACATATTAGAACTTGAAAATATAGATATGCATCGCGCTTGGCGCTCAGAGGACTCTTTCAAAGTTGGGGAGCCATGGGTCTTTACAACACATCAGTTGAGAAGGTCTCTTGCCTTATATGCCCATCGATCGGGATTAGTCACTATCCCATCCTTGAAAAAGCAGTTAAAGCAAATAACCCAGTTGATCACTTACTTTTACTGCAATGGATCCAGTAATGCCAAACCCCTTGTTGCTGGACACCAAGATCACTTTTTTTATGAGTGGGAACAAACTCAGTATCTCGCAGAGTTTTTGGATTATGAAAAAAGCGTGTTGCAAGAAGGTCAACCATTAAAAGGCCCTCATATTCATTGGGTTAATGCAAAACTTAAGAATGATGAGGGCGTAATTGAGTATGACCGTGAGGCCACAATGTTACGGTTTAAAAAGGGTCAACAAGCCTACGTCAGCACCGTCATTGGCGGATGTACAAAGGTTGGGGCTTGCGATAAGAGCCCCTTAGATATTACTCACTCTGGATGCATATCATCAAACTGCAAAAATCTGGTTGTGAATATTGATAAATTGAAACGATTGATCGAAGTGGAAATAACGTTTGTAGAGCAATTGAAAGTTATTGACTCTGCATCGTCCGAATATCGGCAATCCCAGGACAATTTGCAGCTTTTACAGGCTGCATTAATTTGATTTATACCAAGGTAGGAATACGAATGGAAATCCACAAAACTCTCGCCATTTACCTGCAAGCTCTCGAAAGGTTAGTAAATGGTAAGCCATTAAACGTCCCAAAAGGCACTCAAATCACGCTTAAATCTGTTTCTTTGGAAGCAGGTCGCAGTGGATCAAGTATAAAAAAATCCCGGCCTGAATTCTTGCCTTTAATCGAAAAGATTAATGAAGCTGAACTTAAACAGAATAAAAGTGATGAAGATATTAGCCAAACTTTAGAAAAACTAAAACTTCAATTGCAAGAGTATCGAATCTTAATCGATGGCTTGGGGGAGGATAATCAATCACTACTTGTCGAATTATTAACGGTAAGACGGGAGCTGAGTGCATTGACTGGAGGAAACGTATTTCCAATTCGCCCAAAACTGTAATTTATGCCATCTGCGACGTATACTAAATTTAGTGATTCAGACAGTGGGCCTCATCTACAAGCCAATCCCTAAACGCTACCATTCTAGGGAGGCTCGACCAATCCGGTCTGTAAACTACGTAATAAGCAAGTTCAGAGATGTAGCTAATCTCAGGATAGAGGCGAATCAATCTTCCACTGACGATATCTTCTCTAGCCATCACGCTTCTGGCTAACGCAACTCCGTGGCCATCAATTGCAGTTTGCAATACCGCTGCGGAGTTGTTTATTTGCATGCCTCGGTTCCCACTGGATAAGGACAAGCCAAGTTTGTTAAACCACTTAGCCCAATTTACAAACTCCAGCTTTTCCCCGATGGATAAGTCATGAATCAAAGTTTGATTGATTAGGCTTAAAGGATCTGTTGTTAGTTCTTGATGGTTGTTTAGGTAACTGGGCGAGCAAACAGGATAAATCTCTTCATCCATCAACTTTTCAGAAACTAGGCCTGCCCATTCGCCAGCACCATATCTAACCCCAACATCAATATTATTCTTCACGAAGTCGATCGGTTTAAGACTCATATCCAGTCGCACATCCGTCTCAGGGTTCATTGCCTGGAAATGCTCTATTCGCGGCAATAACCACTTCGCCGCGAAGGCAGGACTCACAGTCACGGTCAGTATTCCACTGCGGCTACCGTCTTTCAATGTTTTTAATCCAAGGCTTAGTTTCTCTAATCCCTCGTGGATGAAAGGTAATGCTTGTTTTGCCTGGTCAGTAACGATAAGCCTGGCCTTTCCTGTGGTGTTCCGGTGGAACAGGGGCGCTCCTAACCAATCCTCTAAACCACGTACTAACTGGCCAACGGCTGCAGGAGTGACGTTCAACTCGTTTGCGGCAGCAGAGAAGCTTTGATGTCTTGCGCTGGCTTCAAATGCCCTGAGGGCGTTCAAATGAACTGGTAGTTTCATGTGAGATAGATTTTCTTTCAATTGCCGACAGAATATCTCATTTGTGAATATGGATCAAAAGTAAAAGAATAGGCATCACTAATCATCATGCGGAAGATGCTTAGCGGTGGAGTATTCATTAGTTTGTAATGGGGAGTTTATTATGAGTAATAGTTTTTCTTCTAAGGTTGCCATTGTTACCGGAGGTAGTTCTGGTATTGGAAAAGAGGTGGCGATTAGATTCGTACAGCTTGGCGGTCAAGTTGTGATTGGAGGCAGAGATCAAATTAAGTTACAGCAGGCAGCAAACGAGATTGATTCTTCGGGCCGTGATGTGCGCATTGTTTCTGGAGATATTGCAAAGCTTGAGACCATAAATTCACTCGTTGACATTGCAACGCAAGCTTTTGGTGGTGTTGACGTACTGTTCAACAATGCAGGGGTGTTTCACCCAAAGCCATTTTTAGAACTAACAGAGACTGAATATTCGTGGTTCCTGGACACTATCCTTAAAGGTAAGTTTTTCATGGCCCAAGCTGCAGCAAAAGCCATGAAGCTCCGTGGGGGCGGTGTCATCGTACAAACAGGTTCACTTTGGGCACTACAAGCAATCGGCGCAACGCCGTCTGCCGCCTATTCGGCAGCTAATGCTGGCGTGCATGCGTTAACGAAAAATCTGGCGATTGAATTAGCTCCCGAAAACATTCGGATCAACACGGTCGCCCCTGCAGTAGTTGAAACACCTGTTTATAACACCTTCATGAGCCAAGACCAGGTCGAGAAGGTTCTTTCCACATTTAATACCTTTCATCCACTGGGCCGTAATGGCCAGCCTGCTGATGTTGCTACGGCAATTTTGTTCTTAGCCTCTGAGCAAGCTGGTTGGATTACAGGCACAGTGATTCCTGTTGATGGAGGCGTAATGGCCGGCCGTCCCATAGTAAAGATTTAATCAAATGCTAATCAATTCAGACTTTCTTCTCAGAGCTTCATTAACCCCGGATTTATATCAATGGGTTGAATCACCTCAACCAGGTGTCGAGCGAGTAATGCTTGACCGTTTCGGCGGTGAATCCTGCCGAGCAACTAGCATCGTGAAATATGCGGAGGGGTCACATTTTCCGACCCATCTACATCCGGGGGGAGAGGAAATTCTGGTGTTGAGTGGCACATTTTGCGAAGGGGACCAAAAATATCCTGAAGGTTGGTACCTCCGTAATCCTCCTGGCTCTAAACATCAATCATCAAGTTCAACAGGCACAGTTATTTTTGTGAAACTCTGGCAGATGGGAGAAAACGACACTGGCAGGGTTCGTATTAATACTAAAGATCCATCAGAGTGGATCAACTGGGGGACACATGAAGTTTGTCCCCTGTATTCAAGTGAAACCGAATGTGTGTGGTTAGAGCGAATTAGACCCAAAACAAAACTCTCTACGAAAGAATTTGATGGTTGCGAAATATTAGTCTTAGAGGGTGAGGTAACCATTGATGGCTTGCAATATCCCGTGGGAAGCTGGGTGAGGCTACCTATTGGTGATATCCCAGATATCCAGGCTAATGATAGTAGAGCTTGTATATACATTAAGACCGGTCATCTTGGTCAGGCTGTTAGTCAAAGTGTGTCTGTATGAACGAAGCGCACGTTGCAATTATTGGAGGAGGTTTGAGTGGGCTTTATGCTGCATATCTGCTCGAACAAAGCGGTATCACTAATTACATTCTGTTTGAGGCGAAGGATTCCTTGGGTGGGAGGTTAAGTTCTCCCAGTGCCGCCGATGAGCATGTGCAGTTTAACGAGCAGCTTAAGCATTTCGATCTCGGGGGAACATGGTACTGGCCCAAGATTCAAACTCGTCTGGATGCTGTCATTAAGCGCTTCGGTTTGCAAGTTTATCCGCAACATGAAGTTGGTGAAATGCTCATTGATAGAGCTGATTTGGGAAGGCCAATTCGCGTCAACGGGTATACCTCTTATCCACCAATGATGAGGGTTTCGGGCGGCATGCACGCATTGATCAATGCCATCAAGCAAGCAATCCAGCCTGCCAAAGTCCTAACAGATCATACCGTCACTGGGGTTGAATACAGTAGCAACAAGGTTTGTATAACTGCAAACGGTACTCAATGGATTGCAGATCATATCTTGCTGGCAATTCCCCCCAGGCTAGCTGCATCAACAATCGACTTTTCTCCTCATTTACCAGAGGAGACTTATCAAGCATGGATGGGGGTTAATACTTGGATGGCAACTCACGCCAAATATCTAGCGATTTACGATGAACCATTCTGGAAGACTGATCATTTATCTGGAGATGCACGTAGTGATTATGGACCGCTTGGGGAAATTCACGATGCCTCCTCAGATATAGGTGTGCCAGCTCTTTTTGGTTTTTTTGAGTTGCCAGCCTCCGTTCGAAGTACCTTTCCCGAGTCGGAGTTGAAGGAGCGCTGTCGCAAGCAACTGAAAAGATTGTTCGGGCCTGAAGCCGCCAATCCCAAGTTTGATTTCATAAAGGATTGGAGTGCAGATAAATACACTTCAACACTTTCAGATTTAGATCAGATGGGTGCACATCCGATACCGCCGCCTTGCATTGCTTCAGAGCCCTGGAGACAGAGGCTAATCGGTATCGCTACGGAGTGGTCAACCCAATATCCTGGCTATATCGCAGGAGCCGTAGATGCTTCATTCAATGGGGTGAAGCAATTGTTACAACAGAAGCTTGATAAGGCTGAGAGTTAAAGGGATAAATATGAGGAAGACTTACAAAGCACTGCAAGTTTCTGCGTCTGGAGAGCTTGAACTTATTGAAAAGAAGGTGCAACCGCCTAGCAGTAAGCAGGTGCTTATTGAAGTTGAGGCATGTGGGATGTGTGGTGCTGATATATCCGATATTGATATCGCCGCGTCGAGTGATGTTCCGAGGGTGCCAGGTCATGAGGTTGTTGGTCGAATTGCTGCTAAGGGAGAGGATGTTCCCAATTGCTGGAAAATTGGGCAGCGGGTTGGAGTCGGCCGTTTGGGTGGGCATTGTCATGAATGCATACAATGTCGAAAAGGGCAGTTTCATCTCTGTACAAACCAACTCTACGTCGGAGCCACTTGTGAGGGTGGATATGCTGAGATGATGTTGGTGTTACACACCGGGTTAATCGCTATTCCTGACGAATTGTCTTCTGAAGAAGCCGCTCCAATCCTCTGTGCAGGTTTGGCCACCTTTAATGCGCTTAAAAAAAGCTCAGCCCAAGCCGGTGATGGTGTAGCCATTCTCGGAATTGGTGGTTTGGGACACATGGCAGTCCAATATGCCCGCAAGATGGGATTTAAAGTCATTGCAATCGGAAGAGGAGAGCATGATGTTAAAGATCTTAGGCATTTAGGGGCTCATTTATTCATTGATGCCGGTAGAACGGATTCAATTGATCAGCTAAAAAGTGCTGGAGGAGTTCAGGCAATCATTTCGACGGTCCCAACCGCTTCGGATGTTGCTCCATTTCTAAGTACATTATCCCCTCAGGGGAAAGTAATTCTACTGGGAGCAGGAAAAGCCACATTAGAAATATCACCCGGAGGCCTCGTTGGTGGGGAGAGATGTGTCGAGGGGTCTTTCACCGGCACACCGTATGAAACTGAGCGAGCGTTAGATTTCAGCGTTTTATTCGAGGTGATACCTAAAGTAGAGACCACTCCCATGTACCTGGCCAATGAGGCTCTAGCAAAGTTGAGAGCCGGCAAGGTTAATTACCGGATGGTTTTAATCATGCGCAAAGAGTTGCATGCAGACTGTTCTTGAACGAAATTCTCGCTAAGTTTGTCTTCAAAGAAACAAATCGATAAAGGAAACTCATGAAAAAGAATATTTTGATTTCAATATTTGCGCTGCTTTTTGCTCAGTCTTCGATTGCCGCCGAAGATCCATTTGAGCATAACCGATTGTATGTGGGAGCTGAAGCAAGTAAGGAAACCTATCGTGCAATCTATCAGTTGGATAGTAATAATCCTGAGATAATCAAAAAGGCTTTTCGTAACGTCAACAATCTACTTGAGGATCCTCGGTTAAAAGGAAAAGTGCAGGTCGAGTTGGTTGCCTATTCAGGAGGGTCTGAGGTTATGATGAAATCAAGTGGCTATGAGGCAGTCCTAAGAGACCTGGTTTCTAAAGGCGTAATTGTTGTTCAATGCTTAAACACTTTAAAAGAAAAGAAGCTAGAAAAGTCGCAGTTCTATGACTTCATTGGATTTGTACCTTCAGCCAATGGTGAATTGGTAATTAGAGGCTCGGAAGGGTGGGTTATCATTAAACCTTGAGGCAATCCCCATTTCTATTCTAACCTCATCCACGGTATACGTTTATCACGAGCGAGGTTGGATTATTTGAATTCATTCCTTGCAAGGGTTATTCATGAGTAAACTACTTTATCGCGGTGTTAGTAAAGAACTGGACCATGAAAATGATGGGAGACTTGTAGCCAAGGGAACAAACAGCATGGTGGTCGCTAAACATGATGGTCGAATTACTTATGGCGATAACTTTAAGTACGGCCCATGTTTTGAAAATACTGTAAGAGCGCAGCAAATGGATACCAAGCCTTATAGTCCACGAGCTATTTCCACATCAACCTCCGCAGCCATTGCGAAAAATTTTGCAACTGCAGGAAATACGACGGATGGTTTCATCTATGTTATTAACGCTGAAAGGTTGGGGGAGTTTGGAGTAGTTGCGATAACCCTCGTTAATCCAAAAGTCCCAGCTGA
The DNA here is from genome assembly GCF_046765995.1 of Methylophilus sp. 'Pure River'. NCBI lineage: Bacteria > Pseudomonadati > Pseudomonadota > Betaproteobacteria > Nitrosomonadales > Methylophilaceae > Methylophilus > Methylophilus sp. 'Pure River'. Next base: position 83,324 of record NZ_JBKOUE010000001.1, read on the forward strand.
AAAGGAAGTTACATTAATCCTTGGGGAATTAGAATTCATTCCCCAAGGATTAATAGTCGAGAAATATGAAGTGAAAAGTGATTGGGTATTCGATTAGTTTTGTTTTGATGTTAGTGCAGCATCAACAATCGAACGAATCTCATCTGATTTAATTCTACCTACATGTCGATCCAGTATTTTCCCTGTCTGGTCTATTATCAAGGTAAAGGGTAAGACGCTGTTGTTATTGCCCAGGCTTTGACTTAGCGGAATAGCATCAAACTCTGCAGTAACAATTTTGTATTCCACTTTAGTGGACTCCAAGAATTCACCTACCTGCTCAGCATCATCAGCGGCAATTCCTATGAATACGACATCTCTGTCTTTGTAGTCTTGGCTTAATTGATTTAGATCTGGCATCTCATCTCTGCAAGGTCCGCACCAAGTTGCCCAGAAATTCACAACTGCAACTTTCCCACGAAGCTGACTAAAGTCATAAGCATTCTTATCCTTGTCGGGAAATGAAAGAGCATAGACTGGATTATTCGATTCAGCTTTGTTTGCAGTTGGGAAGAACCCAAGACCTTCAGTGTAGATGGCACCAGCAACGAAGGTTATAGCTGCTATAACAACAGCCACACGAGTTATTTTTTTCATACAGATATCCTAAATGCCGTTGATAGGAATTTTCAGGTAGCTAACCCCATTTTCTTCTGCACCAGGCATTTTCCCGGCTCTAATATTCAACTGGATAGATGGAAGAATTAGAGTAGGGAAGGCTAGTGTTTTATCTCTCGTTGTTCGCATCTGTACAAACTCATCTTCACTAATTGAGTCCTTTACGTGGATATTACTTTTGCGCTGCTCAGCAACAGTGGTTTTATATTGGGGTTCACGACCGGAAGGAGGGTAGTCATGGCACATGTAAAGCACTGTCTCAGGCGCCATGGAGAATATGCGCTTGATTGATTTAAAGAGAATGTGGGCATCCCCGCCTGGGAAGTCGCACCGAGCGGTCCCCACGTCAGGCATGAAGATTGTGTCACCCACAAATACCATCTGGTCCTCTACTATGTAAGCCATGTCAGCCGGGGTATGGCCAGGGACATTAATTGCTTGAACACGAAGATTCCCAATATTGAAATTTTCTCCGTCCGCAAATAGATGGTCAAATGCTGTGCCATCTGAAGCTTCTAACTTGTCATAGTTAAATACAACGTTGAAGACTGTTTGTACTTTCAGAATGTTTTCACCAATGCCGATCTTGCCTCCCAGCTTTTTCTGTAAATAGGGGGCAGCGGTGACATGGTCTGCATGGGCGTGAGTTTCAAGAATCCAATCAAGGCGTAGATCGTTAGACAGGATATATTCAATCACTTTGTCTGCCATCTTGGTAGAGGTACGCCCTGACTTGGCGTCGTAATCCAAAACTGCATCCACTACGGCGCAAGATTTAGTGACCTCATCGCTGATTACATGGGTGATGGTGTAGGTTACATCATCAAAAAAAGATTCAACTGTAGGTTTCATGGGGATTGCTCCTTCGCTATTACTCAATTCTCTGTATGTGGTTGTTTAAAAAAGCTTGCACGAGGTCTCAAGCTCTTCTTGCCAGTGCTTCAAAAGCCTCGTAAGCATGCAAGAAATTGTTGCCGGTTAATTCTGAAATCAGGTCACTTCCGCGTAGGCGATCCATCACAGGCCCTTTTATCTCTGCCAGGTGTAATTTCTTCTTCATGGCACCAATCTGTGTGTTTAAGGCACATAGAACTTCAAGAGCCGTTGAGTCAATGCTGTTGATTGCAGGCCCAAGAATGACTATGTTTTGTACTTCAGGATGTTGGTGCAGGACGCTGTGAATTGTTTCTTCAACTGCCTGAATATTTCCGAAGAACAGGTTCTCGTCAATTCTGATAAACACAGCATTGGGTAAGGTTTGCACGCTGTAGCGCTCAATATTTCTGAAGTGCTCCGTACCCTCCACTCGTCCAACGATGGCAATATGCGGGTGACTGGCATTCCAAAGATAGGAGAGTATTGATATGGAAACACCTACTAGGATCCCAGGTTCAACTCCAACTAATATCACTGTTAACGTTGTTCCCAGGAGTGATAGGCCATCAGCCTTGCTGTATTTCCAAGTATGTTTGACTGTACTGAAGTCGACCATTCCCAGAACCGCAACGATAATGGTGGCAGCCAATACCGCATGGGGAAGATAGAAAAAGTAGCCTGTGAACCCCAACAATACAATTAGCATCAATACAGCGGAAAATATGCTCGCCAGAGGGGTGTTGGCACCGGCCGCATAGTTAACAACGGATCTTGCGAAGCCGCCGACGACGGGATACCCACCAGACAGTGCACTGGCTGCATTTGCAGCCCCTAAGCCAAATAACTCCTTATTAGGTTTTATTTTTTGTTGTCTACGCAACGCTAAAGACTGCGCTACAGATACGCTTTCAATAAAGCCAACGATAAAAATGAGCAAAGCTGGCATCAGTAATGATTTACTTTGAGCGACTGTCGGAAGCGAGTAGCTCAAACTAGGCAGCCCTTCTGGAATGCTTCCTACAATCTTGACTCCAAGCACTCCTGCCCAATCATTGGTGCCTACGAGCAAGGTAGAAATGATGACTACTACCATCGGGGCGAGTTTTGTTAACAATCCTGCCTGTTCTTTACTTAGCCCCAACTTATTCAATAAGCTGGCTAGGCCATTTCTTGCATAAAAAAGGAAGGCTATGGATGCGATGCCAATATATAGCGTTGGGTAATTTATAAGTCCCAGAGAAGCATAAAGACTGGATAGTGTGTCAACGACACTTCCGTTTGGAATACTTACCCCTAAAATGCCTTTAAGCTGGCTAATCGCAATGAGGATTGCAGACCCAATAATAAAACCATTAATGACCGGATGGCTTAAAAGGTGCGAGAGAAATCCTAATCTGAATACACCACAAAGCAAATAAATCACGCCTGTAAACATTGCCAACTGCATAGCCAGGAAAGTGTATTCACTTGACCCCGGGGTTGCTAAAGGCGTAAGTGCTGTTGCTGTCATGAGTGAAGCCACAGCGACCGGACCTACCGCTAATGTCATACTTGTGCCAAAAACGGCATAAGCTATTAAGGGCAAAATGCTGGCATAAAGTCCAATTTGGGGAGGCAGGCCTGCTAGTAATGCATATGCCAAACTCTGTGGAATGAGCATAATTGTGACAATTATACCTGCAGACATATCCCCTTGAAGATACGATCTCTTGTAGGATTTAAGCCATTCAGGAGCCATTTTACTAAATGAACTAGCTAGGTTTGATTCATCTTTAAACATACGGTTTACCAAAAAAATGCAGAATTTCCATACCTCTGAAATTCATTATATGTATTTGCTTTTGCTCCAAAAGGTATTTACTGGTCAATTCGAATATTTATTTTTCGTTTCAAAGAGGTGGTGTCATATCTGGCACAATTGTCTGAAAATTCAATAATTTAGTGACATTTATTGCAATCAATACACTGCAATACTGCGTTGGCTAACCTAATATCTTCAATAAATTGATATTAATCAGGTGTTTGATAGCTATGGCAAAGGTCTTGCTTTCAGGGAACGACCAAGTAGTAAATATCAAATTAAAAATGGAGAAAGAGGCATGGCGAAATTCAGCCAGAAAGTATTAGGAAATCAAAAATTTGATGTGGTGGTTGTAGGGGGTGGTTCTGCAGGCATCAGTGTTACAGCAAGTCTTTTGAAACGTGATTCTGATTTAAGAATTGCGATTATCGAACCCAGTAACTTTCACTTTTATCAACCAGCGTGGACTCTGGTAGGTAGTGGTGATTATCCGATTGAGAAAACAAGACGCCCTATGGCCGATGTGATCCCATCTAATGCGACCTGGATTAAAGCTGCAGTGAGCAAATTACATCCAGATAGAAATGCCGTGCAGCTGTCAGATGACTCAACAGTATTTTATGGTCAGTTAATTGTCTGCCCCGGTTTGCGGTTGGCATGGGAAAAAATTGAAGGTTTGCAGGATACGTTGGGGCAAAACGGAGTTACCTCAAACTACAAGTTTGAACTTGCCCCATATACGAGAGAGCTGATAGAAAAGGTTCGGAGTGGGACGGCGCTCTTTACACAGCCACCAATGCCAATCAAATGCGCAGGAGCGCCTCAGAAAGCCATGTATCTGTCATGTGACTATTGGCTGAGAAACAAAGTCTTGAAATCCATCAATGTTGAATTTCATAATGCAGGTGCTGTGTTGTTTGGTGTTAAAGAATTTGTTGGCCCACTCATGGAGTATGTTAAAAAATACAACGCAAAACTCAATTTCAGTTCAACGCTAGTCAAAGTGCACGGCCCGAGTAAAACAGCCTGGTTTGATGTTAAGGCTGAAGATGGAAGCGTGATGCGCGTAGAGCGTAAGTTCAGCATGATTCATGTTGTACCACCACAGGTACCTCATGACTTTGTTAAAGAGAGTCCACTAGCCGACGCCGCAGGTTGGTGTCTGGTTGATAATGCAACGTTGCAGTCCCCCGCATTCCCTAACGTATTCTCTTTAGGAGATATCGCCTCCACGCCAAATGCCAAGACCGCTGCTGCAGTCCGTAAGCAAGTCGTAGTTGTGGCAAAAAATCTATTAGCTCTGCGTAATCACAAACAACTACTTTCCAAATACGATGGCTACGGATCTTGCCCACTCACTGTTCAGAAAGGGAAAATTATTCTGGCTGAATTTGGCTATGGTGGAAAGCTGTTACCCACATTCCCATTGGACCCAACGAAACCGAGAAAATCCGCTTGGGCTTTGAAAGCTTCATTCCTGCCAAGATTTTATTGGGCAGGGATGCTCAAGGGTAAGGAGTGGATTACAAAGTGTTCTGAAGTTTGATTTGATCCTTAGCTACAACAAGCAATTAAGATCGGCCCAAAGGGCCGATTTCTTTTCTACTCTCCTAAACAACAAGTCTATGTCAAGCTGTAGCGGAAGGTTCAAAGCCATTTTGAATCATGGGTGTGTTACAAAACAGTTTTATCAGTCCAGAAACTTTTTTGCTTTCAAAAAGCGCTTGAATGCGACGTACTGCTTGTGGATATTGAGGGAGATAGGATCTTCAGATATAACAAAGCCCTTATTAAAAGGGCTTTGTTATTTTTAGGCTTTAGTGATTGTGGTTTTGGTGACTATCACTTCCGGGATCTTTTACAGGGACCACAACATAAATCTGGGACTCTGTACCGTCAGTATTTGCAAATTTGAGAGTAATTGGGACATGGTCACCATCCTTCATTTGCTTTCTAATATTAGTCAGCATCAAGTGATAGCCACCGGGTTTTAAAACCAGTGGCTCACCTGGTTTGATGGTGATTTTATCTAATCTACGCATTTTCATGATGTCACCTTGCATGCGCATCTCATGAACCTCGACCGCCTCGGAAAGTGCCGAAACGCCACCGACTAGTTGTTTCTCTGTATCGGAGGTTATAGTCATGTAGCCACCCGCAACCTGCTGTCCTGGTTGAGTTGACCTGATCCATGGAGATTCAATCTTTACCTCAGCAATTGCACTCATCGAGAGTGTTAAAAGACCAATTAATAAGTATGTTGATTTCATATTAGTTATCCTTAACTGAGGCAGCCGGCATTTCAACTGGCGTTACGTAATACGCAGCACGAGCTTCTTTTTCCAGTTTAGCTACATTGGCCCCTGTAAGCGCCTTCATGAATGCCACTAGTTCAGCCTTCTCCTGTGTAGTGAGATTAAGAGGTGTGAGTAGCGGATCTTTGAGTGGGTTGTCTTCTCCACCCTTGTCGTAAAAGTCTACGACAGACTCCAGGGTCAGCAATGAACCATCGTGCATGTAGGGCGCGGTCAAAGCCACGTTACGTAATGATGGTGTTTTATATGCCCAGCGATCCTTCGGGTTCTCTGTAACCTCAAATCTGCCCACATCATTTGGTGGACGTTCACTTGCATGGTCAAAATGATCTGAAGGCGTCTGAACTGTAATGCCCGGTGCCAATGTAATAGGCATAGTTGCTTCTCGGTGGTACACAGTGTTATTTCTGGTGTAACCAATACCTGTATTGTGGAAGCCCTGATCCGTGAAAATGGCTGATTTTTCTTGTACTGCGTGGCAAGTCACGCAGCGAGCCTTACCCATAAAGAGCTTGAAGCCATTAATCTCAGAGGCGTTCATAGCTGTTTCTTCGTTTCTATACTGATAACGGTCGAATTTTGAGTTTGCAGAAACTAGCGTGCGTTCGTAGGCTGCAATTGCTTTATTGATATTGTCGAGATTGACTGGTTTACCGAAGGCTCTCTCAAACATCCCATCATAGTCAGTCGTGGATTTGATTTTTTCCACGACATAACCAACTGACGGATTGCCCATTTCGTTGAACGCTACAAGTGGGCCAATAACCTGATTTTCCAAACTATGTTCACGTCCATCATGGAAGAATCTGGTGTAATAGACTGCATTGAGAATGGTAGGGGTGTTTCGTTTATTTGTTCTACCCTCAATCCCAACTGCCATTGCTAACTCATTTGAAGCAAAGGCTTGTTCTGGCACATGGCACATGGCACATGAGATGGTGTTGTTATGTGAAAGACGACGATCCATAAATAACTTCCGCCCCAAAACGACCTTATCATCCGTTGTTGGATTGTCTTCCGGCTCGATAATTTTCGGCAGGCCTAAATCGTCAGGTGGATGAATGTCTGTTGTGATACCTAACACTGCTGCGACGGCAGCGGCCAGTAAAACAACAGTTCCAATTGCAGCTCTAACCCCACTCATTTATTAACTCCTTTTTCTGTTTCTATCATTAATGTTTCAATATCATTCAACAACATTTCTGGGTTTAGAAATGTTGTTGAATAAATTTCGCGCACATATCCATTAGGGTCAATCAGGAAGATTTTCAGCACATGCGGGAAGTCTAGAGTCCGTTTTCCGGTTTTCGGATCAATTGCTATGTCTACGTTTTGACCATAACCATCAATTAATGGAATCAATACGTCGTAATTCTTAGTGGTAAGAAACTTCCATTCGACACTGTATGGTTTGTTTTCACGGTTAGTCTTCTTTTCCAACCCCGCCATCATGACCGAAGTGTCACGTTCTGGATCAAAGCTAATGTGTACCATCCGAACTTGTTTGGAAAGCGAGGGTGTCTTCTCCAGGTACTGTTTCACAATTTGCATTGTGCTCATTGCAAAAGGGCAGCCTTTAGCATCAGAGCAGAACTCATAGAAGAAAGTAAGAAGGGTATATTTACCCTCGGTGAATTTTTTGAGTTTGACTGTTTCACCTTTGCCATTCAGTACTTCTGCATCAGGTGCTTTGAATATTTTGCTTAACTCGTATGTCCCTGCGGCCGCCAAACCTTGTTTTGCAATTCTTGTCTGGAGCTCTTTGTTGAATTTATTTTCGATTGGCCCAGAGATCTTCTGGCCAATAGTGGTGTTAGAAAGAGCATCTGCCAATGCATAATTTTGAATATCCGAGCGGAGGAAATATCCAATCACGACAGATGCTATAAAAATCAACCCTGCTATTAGAAATTTAAACTGCAAGTTGTAGATCATATTTAAACCATCTAAAGCAAGGTTGAAGGGGTGGAGACTCTAGTTGTTATTAAGGGTTCGATGCGAAGTTCAGCTTGTTTGCTGTAGATGCTTGCAAAGGCTGCAATGTCTTCAAATCACGAGCTTGGAACTTCATATGGTGAGCACGGCCCAGTTTTTCTTTGTAGAAGTCAATTTCGAAAGCCAACTTCAGGTCTTTACCGTCCCAGTTATAGGCCTTCAGGAATTGGTCGTCAGACTTACCCTTCATGTCCCAGTTGGAAAGAAGTGATGTCGTGAAGTAAACACGTTGACCATCAAAACTAGGTGAAACCATGTTTACTTGCTCACCAATTTTCTTGGTGTAAGTTTCTTTTGGATGCATCGGGTCAGTCATATCCCAGTAGCGTGTCATACCGTCCATGAACGTATTGATCCACAAGCCTTTACCACTTGAAACCAAGCTAATGTCGACTGGCAGAGGGATTTTAGCTGGGTCACCAATAGTACCAACTTTATGTTGTTGCCATTCACCGTGGTCATCTTGTTTGTAAACATAGATTTCTGAAGTCAGTGCTGTTGTTGTCACAGCCCAGTTGTCACCTGGAGCATATGACCAGCGTGCTTCCAATGCCGCGCCTGGTGTATTGAAAATCTTCATTGGTTTCATAGTTTTGTAATCCCACATCACAGTGGTATTACCAAACTGTTTCATTGCATCTTTATCCTTGATCAACTTACCCAAGTCCATCATGTAGTTGTTCCAACCAGTAAATGCAGTGGTCAACATTGCATTTTTGTTTGGGTTGATCGCAGCATCATAGCCGAAGCCATCGCCACCGTTTGTGGTTGGCATCATGGTTGTTGATACATACTCACCAGCATTTGTGTAGATCGCCATGCCAGTTTGACCACCGTGATCTTTAGCATTTGACAATGCAGCAACAATCATACGGCCAGGAATTGCATAGAATGTATGTGGGCCAACTAAGCCAGATTTAGCAACGAAATTGTTGAGTGTTTTAACCAGTTTTGGTTTGGAAGGATCTGTAGCAACATCGAAAATGAAGATTTTGTTGCTATCCAGGGCGCCTGCCCACATGTATTTGCGGTCATCTGTAAAGCCCATGTGGTGAGCTTCACCACGGCCACCTACGGACAGTTTGCTAATTACTTTACCGTATGATTTAGATGCTGGATTGGCATCCACAGTAACCAACTTGTCGGATTCGTCGCCCAGACCTTTCACACCAAGAGTCCAGACGTAAACAAAGTCTTCTTGACCTTTGACGAGTGGGGTGAACGGAGAGCAGCTGGTTTCATCAGCAATCGCACTCGGCATTTGAACAGCAACACCCATCACAACAGCCATACTTACGGCTTGTGTAACCGTCTTCAGTTTTAAAAACTTTTTCTTAAGATACATTTTTTTCTCCTATCTAATACAAACTTTTTAGAATTTACTTCTTAAAAAATTGAGTTGAATAACGCATAACAAATAAGTTACTTGCGTGACCTCTTAAGGCAACTCTTGTGCCAGTTCAGCTAATCGTCTGATTTGTAAGTAGATATTTCAAATTGTTACTAACGTGCGCGGTAACAACCGTCAAAATAACGGACAGTAATGGCACATAAATCAACAGCTTTATAAACTTTATGTCATAAATGGCACTAGTTGTTGTGATCAGCATTGTTGAAAAAACATCTTATTTATCAATGAACTAACGCCATATTTGGAGTATCAAAAATACAAGTACGCCAAAAATGAACACCAGTATGTCATTTTCTTGACAGTACAATTTATAAATGTATATATTGTATTTAGATGTAACAATTGTTACAGACTACACAATAAAAAATCACTCTAATAATGTTCTGGGAAGGACTGGGGGCAGTCATGACTACTGAAATAACAGTAAGCAAAGACCTACTTGATTTCTTAAATTCACTACCTGAGCCAAGGCTTGTGCTTGGCACAGACTACAAGATTATTGCTTCAAACCACGCCTATCAAAAGATTTTTGGTGAGGGGAAGCCGCTTAAAGGAAAACACTGTTACGAGGTTTCGCACCATTACCTCAAACCATGCGATCAACAAGGTGAATCATGTCCACTAAAAGTCGCAAAAGAGACGAAATCAACGCACCGTGTATTTCACATCCATCACACTCCTAGAGGCCGAGAACATGTGGATGTTGAGCTAACTCCGATCCTGGATGAGCAAGGCCAGCCGGCTTTTTATATCGAGACATTGAGAAATCAAAATCATCATCTCAAACAACATAGTCCTGACTGTGTTGCTGGTAAAAGTCCATGGTTTACGCGTGTTTTGGGATTGGTTGAGCGAGCCTCAAGTAGTGATACGCCAGTAGTTTTATTAGGTGAATCGGGTACTGGTAAAGAGGTTATGGCTCATTTGCTGCACAAGAAGAGCACGCGGAGTGCAGATAGTTTTATTATCGTTGACTGTTCAGGCCTGACCGAGACGCTTTTTGAAAGTGAAATGTTTGGACATGAGAAAGGGTCATTTACTGGCGCTTATCATGATAAAAAAGGATTGGTCGAAATGGCCAATGGCGGTACATTGTTCCTTGATGAAGTGGGTGATATTCCACTGAGTCAGCAGGTGAAACTTTTACGTTTGCTTGAGTCCAGCACATATCGAAAAGTTGGCGGCCTAGAGGTTAAGCGTACTAATTTTCGATTAATTTCTGCTACTCACCGAGACCTCAAAAAGATGGTACAAGAGGGCACCTTTAGGCAGGATTTGTATTATCGAATCAACGCTTTCCCAATTCAAATCCCTTCTCTTAGGGACCGACCAGAGGATATTCTGATATTAGCGGAGTACTTTCAGAAAAAACTCTCTCCAACCAAAGAGATGACTTTCGAGGACAGTGCTAAGCAGTTTCTGCAGAGCTATTCTTTCCCAGGCAATATCAGAGAGCTTCGCAATATGATCGATAGAGCCATTCTGCTTTGCGACTCCCAAGTGATTTCTAAGCATCATTTAACCCCTGATGAAGTGTTTCCGGATGAAAGCCATCATCCATCATCGAATAAGTACTTCAGAGGGGACATCCTCCCTCTGGAAGAGCTGGAGTCTATGTACTTACAGTGGGCCGTGAGTGAAAGTAACGATTCCAAAAGAGATTTGGCGGATAAGCTTGGTCTAACCCCACGGACACTTTATCGCAAACTTAAAGAGATTAAGAGCCAGGTTGTAGAGTAGGGTAGTAATTTTACTTTGACTCAATTTTGCTGATTCTTCTCTGGAAGCGTGCCAAACGATGCTTGTCATTTTGACTTGCGTGCATCCTTGCTATGCCCATTTCTTCTGATTCAGGAGGTCTGGGCACTTTTTTCCATAGATGCCCAAATCTAGATCTAATTGCATAGCCGTAACCCTTTCTAGATTTAACCGAAGATGATGCTTTCGTAGTATAAATCTATCGTTATTTTTAATGATTAAATTGCCTTAATAAATTAACTTTAGAAAATGAAAAACACTCTTTTGGAAGAAGTTCACGTTGACCTTTTAGTAAAGGTATTTCGAAACGAAATCAGTGACACACCTTTTGTAGTTAAAAAATTCAGAGTAGGCAATTCTGACTATCTAGAGGTTTTGGATTATCTTGAGACCAATACATATATTACAAATCAGACTGATGTTTATCATCTCAAAATTGAAGCCTTGAGTTTAATCTGTGACATGGAGCCAACGGCAGCTCACTATATTGAACAAATGAAACCGATATTTAACATGTTGGTTCATACATACCGCGCCGAGCCAGATTCAATTCTGTATCTACGAGATATAGAGCAAGAGTTCCATTATCCTAGAGTGCTCATTAATCGTTTTGCTGAATTCTTGTATGACTTGCCATTTTTTGGGGGCAGATCTACGGATCTTTCTTTGGAAGACGCATATGTGATGCCTTCTGAGTCGATACTCAAATATCGCACTATGGCTGATGCTATTGAGAAGGTGAAAAGTCGGAGAGAACCTCTCAAAAAGCAAAGAGTCGAGGATTACTATCGTATTCAACCAGCACTGGGCGACTTTTCATTTCTACTTCATACAAGGATCGCTCAAATACCTCTAAAACTCTATCATGACGGTTATTTGCGAGAGGCTGTGCTGAATTCTATGATTGCTCTGTTTGACTTTATTCGCGAAAGGAGCGGCCTGCAGGAGGACGGAAGCACCTTAATTAACGAAGCATTCTCAATAGATAAACCTTGTTTAGTTTTCAGCGATATACACACAGAATCCGGAAAGAACGATCAAAAAGGTTTTATGCAGATATTAAGAGGGGCTTATCAGGGTATTAGGAATCCACAGGCACATACTTTAGATCATGATCTGACAGAGGTAACAGCAGCTCAATATCTGGTGTTTGCAAGCATGTTGATGCGAAAAATTGAGGAAGCTCAATTAGTTTCACAAGAATAATTTAAAAAAGCATAGAACCCACTAACATGGGCTCTATGCAACTTGGAGATTCAATGATGTTATTACTTAAAGGACCAGGTCAGGCCCAATCCTGCTTGCCAGGTACTCGCTGAAACGGAAGTGAAGCCAATTGTTTCACGGTTTTTAAGTGCGAATGCAACATGTGTGTCCAAGGCGAGAGACTCGGTAAGAGCATAGCCAAAGCCTGCAGTTACTTGATCCTCCCAGATTGGTTCAGCATTGGTTGCCTGGAAGTACTGCACTAATGATGGATTCAGCGTTAAGGTACCTACTGGTGAGCCCATAGATGTCACCCCAGCAATTGAGGATCCAACATTTCTCTTAATTGGATCACGCGCATGGGTGTAACCAAGGCGCCACTTCGCAGCACCTGTTTTCAGTTCACCACCCAGGGCAAAAATAGTTTGATCGCGGAAGATGTCTTTGTACAAATCTGCTGAAGACCAGTCTTTATAAATCACATCAGCGCCGATGCGCAGATTGCCATCCAAAAGAGAGTTGTTCGATACACCAATTGCAAATTCCTGTGGTTGCTCAACATTGACGTCCCAGAAGTTACCCTTGCCTGGAGCAATAGCAGCACCATTGTCAACGACGTTGTCGTATTTGATTTTCAGAGGGCTTCTGTAGTACGCGCCCAAGCTTGTAGACTCTGTGACATCGTATTTAGCACCAAACGTACCTCTTACGCCAAAACCATGGCTTGAGGCAGTATTTGAAGACAGGCCCATTTGCAGATAACCATTCCCGATAGTAACTGCGCCACCTAAAGAAAGGTTGTCAGTCAACTTGTAACCTAAGCCTACATTGGCAGTGAATACCAGTAATTCTGAGTCTGGATTGAGGCTACCTGGTTTATCACGGAAGTCTGAACCGATGCCTGACTGAACTGTTAAACCCAAACCAGCAACCATTTTGTCACTGAAGGCTTGCGTTACCGCTACCGTTGGCACCAGGTAATTAGTTGCTTTTGACTTGCCGCTCCAAGGCACGCCTGTATTACCGCCGTTATGGCTAGCTTTAACATCTGGTTTATAGAAGGTCGCTCCGAAGCTGAATTTGGTACCTTCATTGTATTGAGTAAGCGTTGCAGGGTTACCAAAAACCGCAGCTGCTGGTTCGATTGAGTGAGCAATTGAAACGCCTGCTACACCCCCTGCAGCTGGCAGCATTGTATTGTTCAGATCAGTACCATAGTTTGCTGAAAAGGCTGTGCTTGATACAAAAAGGCCCGCTACCGCAAATTTAATTGGTGAAGCTATTTTTTTAATTGTACTTAACGTACGCATACTTTCTTCCCTCCTGGAATTGGCTCAACTACATAGAGTCAAATGGCCATTGGTTAATTGTTAATCGTTACCTTACAAATATGTAACTAGCTGTTAGCAGCTGGGCTTACATAGCAATTGATAGGCCAACCGGCGCAAGCGATTGAAATTAAGCAACTAATTAACAAATATCGGTAAAACGGCTGTTTGGGGTAAAGGAAGAAAAATGCCAAATCTGGCATAGTTTTTTTGTGAGAGGGAGGGAAAGGGACATTTTTGTCCCTCTTGGTTTGCGTAGTTGTTAGATATTGGCGATTGCCCTGGATTTCGTTTGTAAATAGACGCAAAAAGGAGCGGCAATAATAAAAATGTCCAATAGCATGTCGGCCTTTATAAGGCCTATTTCTGTGAGGAGAAACCCTTGGGCAATGTAAAACTCGTTGAAAGATTACGATTTGGAAATTGAATCGATCAACAGCTTCTTATAGAGGGTTAGTGAACGGGTAATAGACTTGGGGTCGCCACTAGCTTTAGCTAACAGCAAAGCGCCTTCCAAGGTGGAAATGTAAAAATCACTCCAGGTCTGAGCGTCTATGCTTTGACCCGTTTGTTCAGCAACCTTATTGAACATCTCAATGAGTTCTTTGCGCCAAGTAGCAAAATGCGTTGAAGCAATCTCAAAAAGGGCTTGATTACTTTCAGCCAACTCCATAGTGAATATGGCAAGCATGCAACCCTGTTGCAGCTTTGGGTCTTGGTAGGAAAGGATTGCGTGATCAATATAGCCTTCCAGGAACTCAACCGCATTTGTTTTTGCATGATAGGGAGCTATAGCTTGTCGCTCTTCCACATCAGCCCAGAACTTTGTTAATACCGCCTCGCCTAATGCTTCCTTATTGGCAAAGTGATGAAAGAAACCACCTTTAGTAATACCTGCAGATTGGCAGATGGCATCAACTGTCATTGCTGCATAACCGCGACTCATTATTAAATCTTGCGCACCTTCGAGGATGCGAGCCTTGGACGCTGCAGCTGCTTCTGCTTTAGTTGTAGCCATCGTAGGTTCTCCAGAATTAGTTCTTTGGGGTATTGACAAATAATACCATAATAATAACATACCAACCGGAAGGTATGTTATTAAGGAGCAATTAAATGCGTGTAAAACAAATATCATTGATTTGCAGTTCAATTTTTGCGCTAACTCTATCTCTCGGAGCAAGTGCTGAAGCTATCGATAAATACTGGGGACAAATGGAGAACGATTATTTCCCTAATAAGCGGCTACAAGAGTCGGATTCAGTCCAATTAACGGCGCCTCGTCGCGCTGAGAGTGGTGCACAGGTACCATTCTCTTTCAAAATTAATCACCCCATGACAAATGGAAGCTATATCAAGGCAGTTTCAGTCATTGCTGACGCAAACCCAGTGCCATTAGTTGCGGTTTACCACTTTACCCCAGAGTCTGGAAGTGCCGAAATCAATACAAGAATTCGTCTTGAGGTTGATTCATTTGTCCATGTGGTCGCAGAAACGAGTGATGGGCAGTATTTGATGAACAAAATCGCAATACGTGCGACGGGAGGTTGTGGCGGTTCAATCGGTGATGATGAAGCAGCTGCTAAGCAAGCTGCTGGGAAAATGCGGTTATCTGTTTCACCAGAGGCTAATGACCAGAACATCGTAATGGCTCGTTTGTTGATCAAACATCCGATGTACACAGGTCTTCAACGCGATCTGGTGTCACAAGGATTCAGGCCCGCATTTTTCATCAATAAAATTATCGCGAAATTCAATGACAAGATTGTCATGGATGCCGACACGTTTATTGGTATGAGCGAAGACCCAAATATTCAATTCCCCCTGAAAGCAAATGAGCCGGGCAAGCTTATCGTGGTGATTAAAGATAACGAAGGCGGTACTTTTACTTCTTCAACAGATGTAGGTATTAACTGAGCTAAAAGTAGCATACTAAAATAGGGTTTACGGTGTCTGCTGCCTGAGGAAATCAAAATGATATCTAGTCGTTTATTAGCATTTTTGATTGCCTCAATCATATCTTCCTCAATTCAAGCTGGGGAAGCAGGCACTGTAAACTTTCTGATCAAGTCCATAGCAAATTCTTGCAGCTCATGCCATGGGGTCAATACTCTAAGTGATTCAGTGATTCCTGGTATCGCAGGATTGGATCAACGATATTTCATTTCCAAAATGACCGAGTACCGACAACAAAATCAACCAGCGGAGTTAAGAGTGCCGCATGCCAAAGATGTCACTGAAGAAGAAGTTGTTCAGCTAGCTGCTTTCTTTGCGCAAAAGTCTCGTGCATGTCCATATTACCAAACTCATCCTGCCGGCAAATTCGCCGAATAAAGTCTCAATAGTTCGACCTAAGGGCTTATCAAGCCTAGCAGCAGCCTGATCAGTGTCTGCAGTTCTACTTCGTCTCATTTTTGGGTGATATAACCTGTTTAAAAGTGGACAAAATACTCTCTCTTCTCTGCATTTTCATAAGCCTTTGAGTGTTTGCCAAATTTGACAATCTGCATGTCAGATCCGACATATGGGTGTCGTTTTTGACACTCTTACCTGTAGTCGAAAAGGCAATCAACCGCACGTATTAGGATTAATTCACTACAAAACAAGCATTTATCTACCTTGGCATCAGTCTTGCTGAAAAGGAACGCCGATTTACCGGGAAGAGGTACAAATCCGCAAATGTTTTAAGCGAAGTACAAATTAAAAATCTAAATGAATCGACCAAGGAGGGTTTAAGAATGTCTCAGGAGTCAGTAAAACAAGCTTTAGGTAGTTTGATCGAAAACATTAAAACAAATCCAGCTGCATCACGGGTAGTTTTCCGTGCTTCAACAAAATTAGAAGAGGATGTTCGTTGTTCTGCAACGGTTCGTAACTTCCCACCATTAACCATTGATGAGCCGCCAGATCTGGGTGGTGGTGATCAAGGCATGAACCCAGTGGAACTGGTTCTTGTAGCACTGGGCACTTGCCAGGAAATCATGTACTCAGCTTACTCTGCAGTCATGGGTATCAAGCTGGATGAGTGCAAAGTAGAGGTCAAGGGGTATCTGGACCTGCGGGGCCTGCTGAGCATCGACCCTGCCATCAGTGCTGGTTATCAACAAATCTCTTATACAACTACGCTCCGTAGCTCTGCAGATCCTAAAGCAATTGAGCAGTTGATTGAGGTTGTTGAAGGACATTGTCCAGTTATGGATATTTTAGCCCGTGCTCAAAAGGTAACTGGCCAAACAACTTTGAATGGTAATCCCATTCATTCGCTTGCTTTAAATCAATAAACCCCATAGAGCTCACTGGCAATAGTGAGCTTCTCGTATCTACATGGAATGAAATATGGAAATTCTAACCTCTAAACAAATGGTTGCATTGGCGAAACAAGACATTCAAGAAGTTGATGTCAATAAAGCGAATGAAATGATCAAAGATTCTAAGACTTTGATAGTGGATGTTCGTGAACCTGGTGAGTTTGCTGAAGGGCACATTGCAGGTGCAG
Source organism: Methylophilus sp. 'Pure River' (assembly GCF_046765995.1). NCBI lineage: Bacteria > Pseudomonadati > Pseudomonadota > Betaproteobacteria > Nitrosomonadales > Methylophilaceae > Methylophilus > Methylophilus sp. 'Pure River'. The sequence continues at coordinate 100,164 of NZ_JBKOUE010000001.1, forward strand.
TTAATGTCCCTCGTGGCGTTCTGGAATTCAAACTGGATCCTGAGAATTCCAAGGAGCTTGAACATTTACAGAAGAAGGATTTGCCAATGCTGGTGTACTGCAGATCCGGATCACGCAGTGCACTTGCAGTTCAGTCCATCCAAAAGCTTGGTTATAGCCTGGCCGTTTCCATGATTGGTGGAATGGAGCAATGGAGTAAAGACGGCTTGCCAGCGACCTGTAAATAAAAACTACATAAATAATATCAGGAGGGTTTGTATGAGTTTAGCTAATGATTGTTTGTATCACATCGAGCACGCATGGGTGAAAAGAATCGAGGGTGATGACGTGTTAATCGGTGTATCCGATTTTGCACAAGATACATTAGGTGACATTGTGGAGGTATACCCTCCAACAGTTGGTAGCACTATTTCTCTTGGTGTCCCATTCGGGTCACTGGAATCTCGAAAGACAGTTTCTGACCTTATTGCGCCTGTTAGTGGCGTAGTAATGGAGGTCAATAAAGCACTCATCTCAGAGCCATTTTTGATCAACGATGATCCTCATGGCAAAGGCTGGATTGTTAAAGTCAAAATGTCTAATCCAGGCGAGCTTGATCTTCTGATCGATGTTGACGGCTATAAGGCAGCCGTTGGAGTTTAACTAATACAAAGCCCATTATTTCCTAGCTGAATGATGGGCTTTTTAAATGGTTGGAAATAATGAGGCCAATGACAGAAATCAGGGAGACAGGTGAATCCAAAACAGCTCGGATTCCAATTAAGATTATTCCCGAATCCCGACTTAAGAAGCCAAATTGGATAAAGATGCATCCAATCCAGGGGCCAAAGTTTATGGAGGTCACAAATCTGCTTCGAGAGCAGAGTCTTGTGACTGTTTGCGAACAGGCATCTTGTCCAAATATCGCGGAGTGTTTTAGTAAGGGTACTGCCACATTCATGATTTTGGGTGACCTTTGTACTCGTCGTTGCCCCTTTTGTGATGTTCCACATGGACGGCCTAAACCCCCAGATCAACTAGAACCATTACATCTTGCTGAAGCGATTCAAGTTCTAAAGCTGAAGTATGTCGTTATTACTAGCGTGGACAGAGATGACCTACTAGATGGCGGGTCGCAGCACTTTATGGAGTGTGTCAAATCTGTAAGGGATTTAAACCCACAAGTAACTATTGAGTTACTTGTCCCGGATTTCAGAGGACGGCTGGGAGTGGCGATAGAGAGTTTGAGCCAACATCCTCCTGAGGTGCTTAACCACAATCTTGAAACGGTACCTCGCCTATATAAGCAGGTTAGGCCTGGAGCTGACTATCTTCATTCGCTAAGTTTGCTGGAGAGTTATAAGGCAGGCAATCCACAAGTATTAACCAAGTCAGGGTTAATGGTCGGGTTAGGCGAGACCGAAGGAGAGGTCCTGGATGTAATGAAAGACCTGCGGGACCATGAAGTGGACATGTTGACGATTGGACAATATCTACAACCTAGTGAGCACCATTTGCCAGTGAAAGAATATATAACTCCTGAAAAGTTTGAATTTTATACAGAGAAAGCAAAAGAGTTTGGTTTCTTGCATGCGGCTTGTGGGCCCATGGTTCGTTCGTCTTACCACGCTGATAAACAAGCCTCACCATTAATAGGCAATCAAAAGGCAACAGCGGATTTATAAACAAAATGATCAGAGGAAAATAAATGCATAAAGTAGAAACAAATCATACACCAGATGCAATCCAAGCAGATGTATTGGTTCTTGGCGCTGGACCGGGTGGCTATACGGCAGCTTTTCGTGCGGCAGACTTAGGACTCCGAGTTGTGTTAGTTGATAAAGGGGATGCTCTGGGCGGCACGTGTTTGAATGTTGGTTGCATTCCGTCCAAGGCATTACTTCATGCTGCGAAGGTACTGACAGAAGCAGAAGAAATGAGTGCACACGGAATCAAGTTTACGAAGCCAAGTATTGATCTGGACGCTCTCAGGAATTGGAAGTCAAACAATGTTGTGGATCAATTGACTGGAGGTTTAAATCAATTGGCCAAGCAACGTTCAGTTCAGGTCATTCAAGGTAAAGGCACTTTCATCTCTTCTCATGAGTTGAAAGTCCAAACCTCTGATTCAGCTACTCAAATCATCAAATTTACGAATGCGATTATTGCTGTAGGTTCTTCACCAGCAATTTTGCCTGGTGTTCCAAACGATCCTCGCATTATGAATTCGACAAAGGCATTAGCATTAGAAGACATTCCAGAGCGGTTGCTTGTCGTGGGTGGTGGGATTATCGGTCTTGAGCTCGGCACAGTATACGATGCACTTGGTTCACGTATCACCATCGCTGAACGCTCTCCTACTTTGATGAAGGGAAGTGACAAAGATGTCATTCGGCCACTACATCGCCGCATGTCCAAACGTTTTGAAAAAATCATGGTGAACACCGTAGTAGATCACGTCACCCCTAAAGAGGATGGCATCCATGTGGGTTTCTCTGGGGACAATAATATTGAAGATGAAGTCTTTGATAAAGTGCTTGTTGCGATTGGCCGTAAGCCAAATGGTCATTTAGTTGGAGCAGAACATGCCGGTGTCTATATTGATGAAAGAGGATTTATACCGGTAGATAAAAGTATGCGTACCAATGTGCCTCACATCTTTGCTATCGGTGACGTCGTGGGCAATCCAATGCTTGCCCATAAGGCTACCCATGAAGGCAAAATTGCTGCCGAGGTTATTGCAGGCCACACCACTGAGTTCACTGCATCTGTTATTCCATCAGTCGCATATACAGATCCCGAGATTGCTTGGGCAGGTATCACTGAAAATGAAGCCAAAGAACGTGGTATCGGTGTTGAGGTTGCTTCTTTCCCTTGGGCTGCGAGTGGGCGGGCGATGTCTATCAACCGCACAGAAGGCATGACCAAACTGATCTTTGACAAGTACACCAATCAGTTACTAGGTGCTGCAATTGTAGGTACCAATGCCGGTGAGCTCATTACTGAAGCGGTGTTGGCGATCGAATCTTCTATTAAAGCTTGGGAAATTGGCCAAACAATCCATCCGCATCCAACGCTTTCTGAAACCATTTGTTTCGCAGCAGAAATGAATTTGGGCACGATTACTGACCTGTACGTTAAAAAGCAGAATAAGGCCGCCTAACCACTTGAGATGGCATTCGTCGTCGGATGCCATCCAACTCTGAGTCGATGTCATTATGAATAGCAAATCGGTTGTCTTAAGTTCTGGGGAAAGGGGGATGGTTAATGAGCAATATCAAGCTTTTGATTGGACATCCTCTGACACTATCCACTTGCCAGTCCCGGAAAACTATCAGGCGTATACCGTAGACCACATTCCATTTGGGGCAAATACCAAACAGGCCTTCAAATTGGTTTCCTTGGAGACGCTTGGAGCATTATTTTGGTTAACCTCCAGGCAACAGTTTTCAGAGAAACACACTATGCGCCATTACCAGCGCTTGAGACCATGCTTTGAAGAGTCTAGTGTTTATCCGATACAGATGCTGACTTGGAACCAACGAGAGCAGGTTTTACGCAGATATAACCCTTTTAACCATACCCTTGAGGCGGTGACGCGATTAAGCCCCAAGCCTCTGAGAAGCTTATATAGAGCGGTTGATATTCAGGAAGGCGAGTTAATTATGCTTGTAGCTGAGCCTGGTAAAACCCCATCGTATATTAGTGGTGGTGAGAATCAGGTTTGGAGAGACACCCACGTTATACAAGGTTACCTTTCATTAGCTGCAGAAATGCTGGGTTTGAACTTCACCTCAATAGCGATGACAGGGCAGACCCTTGTATACCAGCTAGATAGCTTTGGCAGACTGCATGGCGTCGGAATGAATGTTGTTGGATCTAAGCAATCGTAATACTTTAGTTGCATAAATACCGACCGGATGGTATGTTTACGGTGCAAGCTAATTATTCAATCTGATGAGGGGTAAACTTTAATGACGACACAACAAGTGATAACGATCGAGATTTGGTCTGATTTCATTTGTCCATGGTGTTGGATTGCCAAGCGGCGCCTTGAACAAGCACTTGAAAAGTTTGAGCACAAAAATGCAGTCGAGATCATTTATAGAGCGTTCAGGCTGTCTGTTAATGCGGCGCCAGAATCATTTACTAGTGCTGTGGCCCAAAAGTTTGGAAGTGAAGCTAGAGCAAACAAGCTTATGGGGATGGTGGCAGAGCAGGCGGCAGTTGAAGGCTTGGTTTATGACTTCGAAAGCATGCTTTTTGGGGATACGTTGCAAGCACATGCATTGGTGAAAGCAATCATTGATCCAAAACGTAAGGAAGCTCTTGTAGAGCTGCTTTATGAGGAGTCAACATCAAATGGAAAGTCTATTTTTGATAAAGACTCTTTGAGGGCAATTGCAATCAAAGCTGGTATTTCAACAGTGGTGATTGACGACGCCTGGCAAAACAAAAGGTTGGAAGCCCTTGTATATCAAGATGAAGCAGCATCTTCAAGATATGGAAGTAGTGTTCCGCTGTTTGTGTTTGATGGACGTGTCGTGGTGTCTGGTGCTCATCCTGCAGAAACTATTCTGGAGTCGTTGAATTCATTAAAAATCTCTCAGCAGCTCTCCAGCCAGGAAGGCGCACAAGTGTGTGACCTAAATGGCTGTGATTGAATGATTAGGAAGCATTTCAATAGATATTGAAGTATCTATTGAAATAACCTCTGTTAACAGAGATTCCGATAAATGAAACAGGAGAAACGAAAATGATGGACTGGGAAAATTATAGAAACGAGCTGATGGGTCGCATTGGTGATTTGGGTAAGTTGTCTCCAGATACTGTTGGTGGATACATGATGGCTAGTAAAGCCGGGTCTAAAACAAATAATCTGGATGAGAAAACACGTCAACTGATCTCAATGGCTGTAGCGGTCACAACACGCTGTGACGGTTGTATTACTGTTCATGCGGAAGCTGCCGTCAAAGCCGGTGCAAATGAGGCGGAAATCGCTGAAGCATTGGGAGTTGCAGTTGCGATGAACGCAGGTGCAGCATTGGTATACTCAGCGCGTGCTTTAGACGCTGTGAAAAGTGTAACCAAGTAAGAGAGTGATCACCAGGCACCAAGGGTGACTGGTGAGTTTATTGCTGAATCATAATAATCTGAAAATCTAGTAGAAGCTAAAATTGGATATGGGAAATCAAAAAGTACAACGAATGATTGCAAGGATTGCCATGATGGCAATGCTTTTGATCAGCCTCGTGCCTACTTTGAGTATCGCATTTCCAATGCATAACCAAACAAGTTTCATCCAACAAGTTTGCTCTTCTACTCAAGGCACTAAAGTAATACAGGTGATTACTACCCAAGGTAAACAAATTTCCACTTTTATTAAATACAAGCCATCTGAAAAACCAATTTCACTAGATCATCACTTAAACCATTGTCCGTTTTGCCATATCTCGGCCGATCAAGTGGTTGTGCCTTCACAAAATCCTTCATTTGTATTATTTCAACTTGCACAGACCAAGATTGCATTAAGTAGCTATAAAGCTCCTGTCGTATCAAACTTCAAACCTACAGCGCATACAAGCCGCGCTCCCCCTCGATTCTTCAGCTAGTTTTCAAGCAGTCGTTCTTCAGATAAGCGAGATCAGGTCACTCCTTCCATTGGCGTGTCATGCGTATCTGCAGGCGAAACCGCTTGTTAACTCAACCTTAAAGCACACATTTCGTGCTGACCGGATTATTTTTGGCTGAATATTTACTCCTAATTTACAGGAAATTATTCAGTTCATTTGATCCGCCTAAATGAAGCAAACAAGAGGATAGGTTAGATGAAAAAATCATTAGTTTTGGTGGCATTTTTTACGATGTCACAGAGCGCGTTTGCGCATTTAAGTTACACCGGTAGAGCCTTTGGGACATTCTCGGGGCTTGAGAATGCTAGTGCGACTATCAGTAATCAGGCTGTTTCTGGCAATTATGCGTGGGCCGATGCGGCTGACGGTAATTTGGGTGACAGTCACAAATCAAAAGCTTTTAGTTTCAGCTTATTAAATGATGCATGGGTAACTTTCTCGGTGATAGCAAACCCATCCGCTACAGCTAGCTCCGTAGACGGATTGATCCCAGGGTTTTCTATTTACTCTGGTCTTGCGGCCTTAACTCCTTTTCCTGCACCTCAAACTAGCGCGGACTATGACACTTCTGCCGCATCGTTGGCATGGCGTAGTGAATGGGCTCAGGCAAATATTGGGCCTGGTTCTGACTTCAGTGCAACTAATGGCTCTTGGAATGCCATAGGCAGTTGGAAGATTGGTGGAGATGGGGATCCTTCAGGTGTTGAAAGTGCATTAACGAGTTTTACATATCAAGGCTCAGTGTCCTCAACTACACACTCTGTCACAGGCACCTTTTTCCTATCAGCAGGAGACTACAGCATCTTTGTAGGTGGTAATGACATTGCCAATAAATCCGATGTTTTGAACTCAGTCCGCAATTACGGACTTTCCGCCACGTTATCTGTTGCTGCAGTTCCAGAGCCAACTAGTTATGCATTGATGTTGGCAGGTCTTTCGTTCTTGGCTTGGCAGGTTAGGCGTTCCAGCAAGGCAACAGCACATTAAATCACTTACAAAATTTGGAGAATCGATATGAATACTATTAATAAATTATTGGCCACTACAGCCTTTTTAGCACTGAGCAATTCAGCCTTCGCCACGGTTGCAACTTACAACATTACAACCACTTGGTTTGAGCCAGACACCCAGCCTAAAAACACATATTTTGTGGGTTCATTTAACTATGACAGTACTACAAAAACCATCACTAGCTTAGCAGGAAAGTTAAGTGAGGCTATGACTGGATCAGTCAATTACAACGCAAGTACAGGTATCAATGGTGCCGACAATATGACTTGGTTGAGTTTGAACTACCAATTGGTTTCTTGGTATGACGCCTCCTTGGGAGGTACTTTTGCAGCAACTTTCAAAAATAACAGTACAAATACCTTTTGGACAGGAGCCGGTGGAAATGGATGGAGCCCAGCATCCGGAGTGGCCGCTGGCGGTATCTACTATGGCTTTCCATCAGCAGGTGCTAATCCAGGTAATGCCTACGCCTTAATTTTCGTTCCTGATAATCCATTAACGGTACTGACTCAGGCTCAGATCAACAAACTGGCTTATGCAGATTGCTCAGCAGGTGGAATCATGGGTGCTTCATGTATGACAGGTACTTCAGCAAGTGGTTATGGTTCAGTTGGCACCATGAGTGGCTATCCACTTTCACAAGTTATCAGTATGACGACTGTTCCAGTACCTGAGCCAGAGACATATGCAATGTTATTACTGGGTTTAGCTTTTATGGGTCTGTCTTCCAGACAAAAAACCCTCAGTAGATAAATTAAGGAGGAATGCCGCGCCTGAGCTCAGGCGCGGTGACACATATGAAGACACACTCAAAATATCAACCGGTCAAACTAAGTGCTTCGGTGCAGCTTAGTGTCATATTTCTTACATTAGCTTCATCCCCCTCATATGCAGATACTGCTGAAGTATCTGCAGCGTTGGATATTCCTGTCGTCGAAGTCGAGGGCGTAAGGGCACACTCTGTTCCGTTGTCAGGTAAAGAAATAAGTGAGCGAGATATCAAGACGCGTAGCTCCACCACCTTGGACACTACGCGTTTGTTAGAGGATATTCCTGGGCTGACTGTGAATGAGGCCGGTGCGATCTCCGCTTTACCAGCCATACATGGGTTGGCAGATGAAAGGTTGAAGATTCAAGTAGATGGTATGGACCTATCTGCAGCATGTCCAAATCACATGAATTCTATTCTTTCATATATTAATCCCGTAAAAGTTGGGAGTGTCAAAGCCTTTACTGGAATCACACCGGTGAGCGAGGGAGGGGATAGTATTGGTGGGACGATACAAGTGTCCTCGTTAAGTCCAGTCTTTGCTGAGGTGGGAAAGCAGCTTATAAATGGGAGTGTTGGTACCTTCTATAGAAGCAATGGGTATGCACATGGTTGGAACGCTTCCGCAGGCTTTGCTACCGATCAACTGAGCTTCCAGTACTCAGAGTCTCATCTGAGCTCCTCAAATTATAGGGCAGCGAAGAATTTCAAAGATGCAAGTACATGGGCGCCAGTTTTACGTAATGGTTTGGAGAAAACAGATTTAGATGAGGTCGGATCTAGTTCGATATCAGGCTCGGTTAACAAGTCTCTGGATATGGCTTTCAAACGTGATGGTCATTTATTCCAATTAGGGATTAGTCAGCAAAGCGTAGGGTTCGAGGGATTTCCGAACCAGCGTATGGACATGACCAATAATGAAAACACGTCCTTCAATTTCAGATATACAGGTTTGTTTGATTGGGGTGACTTGAATCTCAAATTGTTCCGGCAGCGAGTTAAGCATGCCATGGATATGTCATACGAGCGAAGTTATGCAATGCCCGCTATGCCCATGCTCTCTGAGTCACAGACCGAAGGGGGTAGTCTTACTGCATCACTTCCGTTCTTGAATGACCATCTTTTCAAGGTGGGAGGAGATTTCAAACTTTATAAATTAGATGATTGGTGGCCGCCGGTTCAGGGGATGGGACCTGGCGCAATGTGTTGTAATAATTTTTGGAATGTCAGAAATGGCAAACGTGACAGGGTAGGGATCTTTGCTGAGGTAGAAAGCAATTGGACTGAAGATTGGGTTACTTCACTTGGAGTGCGTACAGATATGATCAATGCTGATGCAGGTAAGGTTCAAGGATATAGCGCCGGTCTCTATCAAACTGACGCAAATACTTTCAATGCTAAGAGCCAAGGTCGGCGAGATCAGAACTATGATTGGACTGCGTTGGCTCGCTATACGCCTGATCGTACACAATCGTATGAGCTTGGATTGGCTAGAAAAAGCAGATCACCTAGTGTCTATGAGCTTTATCCATGGTCCTCATTCACGATGGCGGCCCTAATGAATAATCTTGTAGGGGATGGGAATGCATATATAGGCAATATGTCACTTGATCCTGAGATAGCTCACACAGCTAATATTTCAGCCGATTGGCATGATGAAAATCGTTCGGTATGGGCAGCGAAAGCAAACGCCTATCTGACTTATGTAGACAATTATATTGACGCTGTAAGATGCACATTAGCCAGTTGCGGGGCAGCCAATACGACCAAGACTAATGGGTTCGTAACACTGCAATATGAAAATCACGCAGCGAAATTGTATGGCTTGGATTTATCTGCTTATCGGGTACTAGCAAATGATGGTCAACTTGGTCAATGGACTGCAAAGTCAATGATTGGGTATGTGAGAGGTGAAAACACCAGGACCGGTGACAATCTGTATCACATCATGCCACTTAATGGCCGTTTCACTTTAGAGCATAAGCTAGGTGGGTGGACATCGCAAGCAGAGGTGCAGATGGTTTCTGCTAAAACTCATGTCTCAGCTGTTAGAAACGAAACAGAAACCGATGGCTATGGTTTGTTGAACTTGAGGACTAGCTATAGCAATAAATTCATGAAGGTGGATTTAAGTCTGGAGAATGCTTTGAATAAGCTTTATTACTCGCCGTTAGGGGGAGCTTATCTTGGCCAAGGGTTTTCTATGACGTCAGGGATTATTCCATGGGGAATTAATGTTCCTGGCATGGGCCGGTCTGCCAATGTTGCGGTGACGTTCTTCTATTGAGTTCTGCATGCAGATGCCTATTTTGTTTTTAAAAGATAAATCAAAATGAACGTACAACTCGGGCTAAGAGAGAATTGGAAACAATTTTCTCTTTTAATACTCATCAATGCCTTCGTGGGGGGCATGATTGGTGTTGAACGAACTGTTGTCCCTTTGATAGGTAAAGTGGAGTTTCATATTGAGTCAACGACTCTAATCACTTCATTCATTATCAGTTTTGGGTTGGTCAAAGCTTTTGCAAATTTAATCTCTGGGCAACTGGCAGATTATTGGGGGCGTAAGCAAGTATTAATCTTGGGGTGGATGTTCGGTTTACCTGTCCCATTTCTAATCATTGCTGCGCCTTCCTGGAATTGGATTATTGGTGCAAATATCTTGCTGGGTTTAAGCCAGGGGTTTGCTTGGTCTATGACTGTCATAATGAAGGTAGATTTGGTTGGCCCAAAGGGTAGGGGAACAGCTGTAGGCTTAAATGAGTTTGCAGGTTATTTTTCAGTCGGAGTAACTGCACTTGTTACCGGATATCTTGCAAGTAGTTATGGCTTACGTCCTGTCCCAATACTGCTAGGTGTAGTTTATGCGGTGGCTGGCTCGTTGTTAACCTTGTTGTTGGTACGAGATACAAGTGAACACGTAAAGCTTGAAGCCAGGATTAATCCAAAACAGACCTCATCTATGACATTCAAGGAGGTGTTTCTACTCACCTCTTTTAAGGATAGGAATCTCTTTGCCGCATCTCAAGCGGGAATGATCAATAACCTAAATGATGGAATGAGTTGGGGAATCTTGCCACTGTTCTTCAATACCTTTGGTTTGAGCGTGGCTAATACTGGTTTACTCAGGTCAATACACCCAATGGTCTGGGGCATAGGCCAGCTTGTCACCGGACCTCTCAGCGACCGATGGGGTAGAAAAGGCCTGATTGTGGTTGGTATGTGGATACAAGGTATTGCGCTGATTCTGACCGCAGTGACAGATAAATTTGAATACTGGTTTCTTGCAGCCATGATGATGGGTATTGGTACTGCAATGGTTTATCCAAGCCTAATCGCGGCAGTCTCAGATGCTTCACATCCAACCTGGAGGGCTAAGTCTCTGAGTGTCTATCGGTTCTGGCGTGATCTAGGATATGCGATCGGTGCTCTTTCAGCCGGAATCATGGCTGACCGCTTTGGATTCAGTTTAGCGATTACTGTCATAGGCGTTGTGAGCTTGATTTCAGGAGTCGTGGTGGCCTTCAGGATGCAGGAGCGTTAATTGGTTTGTTGCTTTGAGTCAAATCGATACCTATGACCTGAATGTCATCGTTATTGGAAAAATAGGCTTAAAGCAAAACGGCGATCACCGTTTTTACTTTTCCTGAAGGCTGGGATGCAATATAAGCAGACTAGTAATTATATGGGTGCAAATACATTGATTAACATTTATCATAATCATACTTACCTATCAAAATAGGTTCATCGGCGTTAGGTAAATTTTTGACGTACCTAAAAAGAATGGAAGACCCATATGGGAGGGGATATGAATCGATTTACTTTGATGGTATTTCTGATTTTAACATTTAGCTGTTTAGTATCTAATGCGCATTCTGGCAGAACTAATAAGCAAGGTTGTCATCATGATAAAAAAGCTGGTACTTACCACTGCCACTAATAATAAAGAGGTTTAAAAAAGAAGAAAGAAAAACTAGATTATAAAAGGCTCTATAACTGTAGCTGAGTTTGCGAAGCGTAGAAGTCTAAAATAAACTTCCAAGTGTCATAAAAAATTAAAAGCTGAAATAAAAATAAAAGGGGAGCGACAGGGTGGCTATTCAAAGCTTCCGATTAGTGATGAGGTGCAAGCGTTGTCAATGGAATCTGACAGCGCCTCAATCTATTTGCAAAAAATGTGGAATAGCCCCTGCCTACATTATCAAACGCGAAATTGATTCAGAGATTTCCTACATCTGCAAAACATGTAATAACTCAATAATTCATAGTCACGTACCTCAACATTGTATTCAATGTGGGTCATTAGCTTATGACTGGTGGGACTATGATGGTAGTAACTGGTTAGCTCCTAATTTAACCCTGAAAAGAGACATTAAGGGAATCTGGCTTATCGGAGAGTTTGAAGGCGATTTCGTCGGTACACTTTCAAACACAGGGATTCCAAATGTCCTGGCTGTAAAAGAGAATTACCATCGAGACTACGACATAAAGATAGCCCGTGGCCATCTAATCAATTACAAATTCACTGATAGGCGTCCAAATCTCCCAATCACGGCCGATCCCAAGCCAATCAGACAAGACTTCAGCAATTCTATATTAGTAAAAGATTTGAATTCGGAAGACTATTTGCCGGCAAATCTTGCCGATTTAGTCATCTATGATTGGCAACGAATTTCTGAAAAAGAATTTTTAGATCAAAATAAAATCGCTGGGCATATCAAAGGTACGTTGTGCGCTTGCTTGGTTAAAGAAGAAGAGTTTGAAAACGCGGTAAATTCTCCGCCAGAAATACAAAATATCCCTGCAATTGCGGCTGCATCAGCGACTCAAACATCAGTGCCGCAAGAGCAGACACTGACAGATGGTTCTGCACCCTCGACTAATACCCCGGGAATATCAGGTAAAGGCCCCACTCCACCATTAGCACCCCGTTCAGATAAAGATGAATTTGAGACTGATACCCTTAAAACTGGAGGCGGGGGGGTGCGCAATATTTTGGCGAGGAGTCGCGTTGAGGAGTGTTGGCTATGCAATAACATTTTGCTTTCGATACTGACCTTTTATCTTTTCTTCTACTTTAGGTCTGATGGGGGCTGGAAGGATTTCTTCTGGTGCCATCTTGTACAAGCCTTATTCTTCTTTTTCTCGACCAAAGCAATTTGCATACTTGGAGATATAGTCCAGGAGCGAGGTTTGACCATACGGGATGCAGTACAGAAGAAAAAATTCAGAAGTTTTCTAATTGGAGTATCGCTGTTTAGTTTATTGGTGGCATTCTCAAATGCTAAGCAGCATGCTTGTTATGACCTTTCGTCATTTGGAATTTGGGAAGCAATAATTCTCGTCAGTTTTATTCTTTCAGCATTCATTAGAGATTGTTTTGCAAAAACTGCATTAGCCATCGCCTTTGCATTGGCGGTCATGTTGACTATGAGTTGCACAAAACCCAAATGCGACATTAGTCATCCTGAAAGTTCAAGCCATAGTGATAAAAAACATTCTGTTGCTTCTCAGCTCATGAATACTAAGAAAGTGGTTGAGAATACTGTCGTAGAGCAGACTGCAAATTATAGTGAAAATAAAGTCAAATCTTTAACTGGGTCAAACGCCTCAAATAAGAAAGTTACTGCTGGCGACTTAAAATCAAATCCAAATGTTTTAGATGATTGTAATACCAGTGTTTACCTGGGTGAGTTGGGCTTATTCGAAAGAAACAGTTTCGTTATCAAAGAAACGGCAATTACAAAACTTGAACAACTAGCCTCCTGGATGGCCGAGCAGGACAAGTCGAAAAAATTCATTATCACTGGTCATGCAGATCAAACTGGGGAGACGTTTGAAAACGGAATACCAAACCCCGCTGGTTATGCCAGAAACATGAGATTGAGTAAGCAGCGAGCAAATGCTGTTGCAGAATGGATATTGGATAACGAAAACATTAACTCTGAGCAGTTAATTGTTAGAGGTGTTGGTAGCTCTGAACCACTAACAACTGATCCAGATCCTGAAGCTCAGAAAATGAATATTAGGGTTGAGCTTAAAGGCAATTGTGAAGCAGATACCAAAGGTGACCAGTAAATGTTATTTCATAAGACTAAACCTTTAGTGGAATTAAAGCTTGCTCATCCTAAGCTGATCTTTGGTCGGCAACTCACTTGGGTCAACGTTCATATTCGAGGCAAATGTAAGGTCGTTATTAGTTCGAAAAGTCATCCTCAATGGAAATCTGTAAAGATCAAATCACCTGCAGTTAACACCGCGATGATAGCGGTACCTATTGGTGCGCAATTGGTAATTAAAACCAGCACATTATTCAGTAGTAGTAAGACATATTTCGAGGTGGCTAAAGCTGATTGGAAGCTCACACCGCCAAATATGCCAAAAGTGGCTTTAAAGCCAATCGAAGCGGCAAAGCAAATATTGTTGGAATGGCGAGAATTTGTTTACAAATTAAACAGAACTAGGTCGAACAAAGCTCTAAGAAACATTCGCAAAGTATCAATGAAGCCAAGATTCATCAATATGCGAGTATCAAAGGCTAAGTTTAGCAATGAAGCATTAACTAATGAGCCTTCGGTTCATTAATGTATTAGCAACAGTTAATAAACACTTGAAAACCAAGGGGAGTGAGAATGGCTGCAGTTGAAACTTCTGATCCAAAAGATTTGGACAAATACGATTATAAATGTGAAGCAGGGAAAATCAGGCAGTTCCTGTGGTTCTGCGCCGGTATTGATGAGCAACTCATCAGAAGATGCCCACATTCAGAACGCGTCAAAGCAGAAGGTATCGGAGGGGTGATCTTAGCCACCTCTGTTCTTGCATTCTTGTCTGGATCATATGCCTTTTACACAGTATTTGGCCCTAAGATCAGTTATGCACTAACTCCTGAGCAACAGGTATCGGATCCCATGAGTGTCTTGTGGGCGATTGTATGTGGCATTGCTTGGGCGTTGGTGATTTTCAACCTGGATCGTTTCATCGTTACTTCCACAGGGCATGGTGATGGTACTGAGAAGATTACGTGGGATGAACTGATCAATGGTCTTCCTCGTATCGTGATGGCTGTATTCATCGGGATATGTATCTCTGCGCCATTGGAAATTAGAGTCTTTCAATCTGAAATCAATGCTGAGTTAGAAGTTAGACAGACGGAACAAACAAAAAAATATGATGAAGGCTCAAATGCCGGTTTTGCAATGAGAGAAGCGGATCTAAACGGGCGGAAACAAGAAAAACGTGAAGAGCTTCAGAAGAAAGAGTCCAGATTAAATGGCGGCCTTCTGGATATCAAAAATCAACGGAAAACCTTGGAGGATGAGGCTGGTGGTAATACTAAAACTGGAACGGCAGGCCGTGGTCCGGCGTGGCGTGACAAAATGGCCAACCTAGAGAAAATGGAAGCTGAACTTCAAGAAGAGAAGCCGAGATTAGAGCAAGACATTAGTCACTTAAAGACAGATATTGCTCAACTGCAGACTGAACTTACGCAACTGTCAGAAGAAAAGACTAAGGCGCATATGGAGAATACGCGCCGTGCAGTGAATATTGATGGTCTGGGAAATAGGATCAATATTGCTCATGAGCTGTTTCCAACCTCTTCGAAGCTGCTAATGCTTTTACTGATTATTATTGAGGTCACTCCAATCTTCATCAAGATGATGTTTATTAGAGGTCCATATGACCTGCTAAGTGAAAACCAAAATAGGATTGTGACAGCTAAGTTTGGCATTGAAGAGTACCCATTGATTCAAGCAGGCCAGAATCTCTCACCGATAGGTGCGGTATCACCCAACTTCCATCAAGCGAAAATTATTGAGGAGTATGAGGTAGCCACTTTGGCCGCCGAACGTGAGTTATCTAAAACTGCACAAGAAGCATACTTAAGAAAGATGAAACGCGACATTCAGGCAAATCCTGAAAAGTACTTTACTGAAAACAGTTAGTAAATACGAATTATGAAGGCATTTATTTCAAGAGTGCTTTTTGAATTCAATGGCTTCAACCCTGAGGTGATTGAACGACTCAGGGGAGAAGACCAATTCAAACTGGTTGCACTCAGTATATGGGCTTTGGCCGGAACACTACTTTGCGCTTTGTCGATAGGGTATATCGTCAGCTATGCAGCAGTTAGTGTTCTTTCAGGGGTGATTAGTTTTTTTATCGCATTTTTTGTACTAGTCTCTCTAAATGTTTTGCTTGTTACGACAAGTGGTATGGAGTCCAATCTTAAGCCACTAGAGCGTAAGAAATGGCAACCCTCTAAATTTCGACCATTAAGCTATTTCATGGTTGGTTTGCTGTTTTCGCAGCCAATTTTGCTGGCGTGGTTATCTCTGACTGATCAATTGGAGTCGAATGTTTCTATTCGCCATCTGGATACCCAGATTGAATCGATATCCAATCAATACAAAAACTATTCTGCACAAAAAAACTTGAGGCTTATTCAGTTAGAAACCTATCGGAATCTCGCTGATAAGAATGCACCAAATGTCACGGCCAAATACGTGAAAAAAGCAATATTGATTGATGATGGTGATTCCAAAGACACTTTAGAACAACTGAAGAATAAACTAGTCGGCTTGGGTTTCGATGTTACTTCCCTCTCAAAGGTTTATGGTGTCGATTTAGATGCCAAAATCAAAAGCTATTACGACAACATAAGTGCAGGGGACATAAGTCTTTTTGTTTACAGAGGGCCTTCCAAAGTCACATCTGATCATTCGCTCGAACTAACCCCACCCAATGCCGGGATGTTTTCTCATTCGGTTGATACTGATAGCTTAATTTCAATCGTAGCTAATAAAAAACCGTTGGCGTCGTATTTCTTGTTTAGCTTATCGGCAAGTTCTGATAGTGCGAAGATCAGTAAAACGATCAACTGGGAGAACCAGGAAAGTAGCTATGTTATGTCTTTGAGTAATGATGAGCGTGGCGAGCTAGTAGAATCTTTCTTGAAAAACTTGAATGAGTCAGTCGAGCTTAACAATACCTTTAGAACTACTGCCTCTGAGTTCGCAAGTGATGAGGAAAATCCTAGGTTATATCAATCGTTGCAATTGCAATTTCCTATTTTGCTGACTTGGGGTCAAGGCCAGTTTTATAAAGAAATGAGCAGGGTAGATATGGACGGTATGCTCCCTGCGGGTGATTACTGTAAAACTTACTCAGGATTTGAACAAAGTACTTTTGCTAAATGCTTGGAGGCAGAAGAGGGTATCGTTAAATCAGAATTGCAGTTCATCGATGAAATGCTAGCCAAGAATGTACAAAGTATTGAAGAAGTGAAAACAAAAAAACTTCAAAATCCGTCAATTCTATTTAACTATACGGGTTGGTTTGTCAAACACGTCTTCTTGGCGATTATTCTAAGTTTGTTTGTAATCTTATTTGTAGGTGGGCCTTATATCTACAGAGATTATATAAATACGGGTGTGATATTGAGGTATGAATTAAAAAGCATTCAATTTAGCCGTGTGAGCCTTCATAAGCAGTTTCGGATATTTAGAACAGTTATCAGAAACATAAGAAACAGATTTATCAAAGAAGGGGAGCCGTTTGATGAGACAGCAATACAACACCCACTGTACAAGTCTAATGTGAAAGAGCGCAAGAAGAAGCCAAACTCTACTGGCGATGATCTTTATAGGTCTCTTAGAGAAGCTATTAAAAATAATAAGCGGAGTTCATTGTGAAGAAACTGTTTCATGCGCTAAAGGGCTTTGTGTATGCCTCCGCAGGCGTGGACACCCAGTTGATATATGACTGCCCATTACATGAACGCCGAAGAAATCTATACATTGGCTTATTGGTTTTAATGGTCAGCCTTTTGAGCTTCATAAGTGTTATTTATACCGTTTACAACATATTGGAAGCATCCGTAATTGATAGTAAATACAGCGACTATGTGAATTTTTCAATTGCATTGGTCACAGGCTTTATTTGGTTCTTAGTCGTATTCAATATTTACCGTGCGTGTTTAACAATTTCTGGAATTGGAGATGGCACCTCACGAATTACTTCTGATGAAATCAAAAACGCAATTCCACAAATAATCATGGCATTGGTATTAGCTCTATCTTTAGGGGCACCGCTCAATATTTTGTTATTACACCGTGAAGTAAATCATGTTGTAACTGCTTCAGATATTGACAGATTAATGCAGAATGAAGAGAGCCAAATCAAGTCAAAGGCGCAAATGCTCATTGAAGCACACATGGATGAAACTTCTAATGATCAGATGGCAGTCAGCGAGAGTCAGGTCTTCAAAGAGCTCAATGACAATCAGGAGGAGCTTTTAATACAGAGTTCACAAAGCTTTATGGGGTTGCTTGACAAGATCTATAACCAGAATCCACTACTGACTCTCTTGATTTTTGTAGTCGCGATTCATCTTTACATCGTGCCCATCTTTTTAAGGATGCTTTGGGTTAAAGGGGTGTATGAGTTCAAGGTCGAGTTCCAGAATCAAATCTCGCTTGCCGACAACGGTATTTTCAAAGATTACTACAGGGTAAATTTCCAAGGAACGCATACAGAGAATCGATTTATTCAAGCTGAGCGTGTGATGAGGTCAAGAAAATTCACGACTTCCGAAATTGAAAATCAAGAGTAAGAACAGGCGTAACCAGAGTGATGAAAATGAGAAAAATAAATCTAAACCTTATATTAGTTAGCGCTGTCCTGCTGTTGTGCTCTTCAGCAAGTGCTGATTCATTGAGGGGGCATGTAGTAGGTGTCGTTGACGGCGATACAATCACTTTGCTTGTAGACTCGCACAAGCAATACAAAATTAGGCTTTCAGGAATTGACGCTCCTGAGAAAGCACAGCCATTTGGCCAAGTCTCGAAGAAATCACTTTCTGATTTGATTTACGATAAAGATGTATTTGTCGAATATTCTAAATATGATCGATATGGCAGGGTAATAGGGAAAATCAGCTTTAATAAGCTAGATGTGAACTTGGAGCAAATTAAGAAGGGGTTAGCTTGGCACTATAAGAAATATCAAAATGAGCAATTACCTTCAGAACGAGAGCTTTACTCAGATGAGGAGCTAAAAGCTCAAGCTTCCAAATTGGGCTTGTGGAGTGAAGTTAATTCGATACCGCCTTGGGATTGGAGAAAAAAGAAGAGTGAGCACTGAGTTAAAATACTCAATAAGAAACGAACTGATAATAAAAGGAAGAGGGCTGTAAATGGAAAAACAACAATCATCACAATGGTGGCGTTGGCCATTATTACCATTTGCTTCAATATTAGGCGGCTTGCTAGGTTCCATGCTATTTGTATTTCTACATTGGATTTTAATGAAGTTTCAGGGGGACTTCCACGAGGATGGCTGGTGGTTTAGATATATCTTACCAACTATTTCTTCTGGAGTTTTTGGTTGGCTATACATATACATTACCTTCAGAGTAGCGCCAAAGGGAAAAGTGATCGCTGGGGTAGTGATGACGACAATTCTCGGGATTTTTACGATTTTTAGTATCGTAGCATCTTGGTATTTAAGCTCGAACTCAATGATAAATGCAATTCAACCAACTATTGGAGCACTGGCGGCATTCATTTTTGCAATTGTTGGTTTGGTTCAAATGAAAGAAGAGCAAGAGCGTATAAAAGGTTACTCTCAACAGTTCTCAGAGACCTAGCTAACTTTTATCAATTTCAAATAATCTAAGAGCCTCTGAAATGGCACAAACAAAAAGACCGAAGAATAAGTGCAAAAATTGCGGAGACACCTGGTATCCCCGTGGTAGAAATCTATCAAATAAATGTCCAAATTGCGGCAGCGAAAATATAGAGATTAGCCGGGA
Organism: Methylophilus sp. 'Pure River'; assembly: GCF_046765995.1. NCBI lineage: Bacteria > Pseudomonadati > Pseudomonadota > Betaproteobacteria > Nitrosomonadales > Methylophilaceae > Methylophilus > Methylophilus sp. 'Pure River'. The sequence goes on from NZ_JBKOUE010000001.1 coordinate 119,371, forward strand.
GGGTTTGCTAGTTGGCGTTCTATTCTTTGCGATTTTGATAATAGTCGGCCTATATGGCGACAATAAAAATACAGAACAGGAACAAAATAATCTAACGGAGACTGTTCAGTTGGATGAGAGTACGTTTATAGACCGCCGTGAAGTTGAAGAGGTTGAGTCAGGGGCAGAGGTCCCACCTGAGATGGGCACTGAACAAACCAATCCCATCGATTTCATATCGGATGGTGCGGGGCATCAACATGAGACATCTGACGGCACTTCAGATACTAAGACGCATGCTACTATCCCAGCTGATGAACAACCTTCATTTCGTGAGGATTTTTACAGATGGTCTGAGTCTGAGAAACAACTACGGGCTCGTTACATGTCTTTACTAAACGATTCATCTGCAAGCCAGAGCGATTTGGATGGTAGAAGGTCAGACTATCTAACTTTTGTGGATAATAAAAATAAGAAATGCGGGAGTATATTGAGTGATCATGCAAGTAACATAAACTCAAATGTTTCACATATCAACTTCAATAGAGAGCAAATTCATATCATTAATTGCCATCAAGAAGCGAATGTAGCAAGGATTAATGAAATTCAAGAGCAATATTAATTGCTAACGCTTCAGTACCAACTGCTCCTCAACAAGTGATGACAGCTACAACGCTTACAATAAATCGATGAGGTTTGCTTCCTAAAACTCATCTTCATCAAGGGCATATGTATGCATGTTGCCATTTGCGACTTTATATAGTGTCATCGTAAAGACACTAAATTCAATGCCTTCATCAGTTTGTCTCTCTTTAGCTACAAATGATTCCGAGCGGGACAGTTTTCCACTATCCAGATTTTGATATCTTAGGTCATACTCACCTGCCGTAATATTTTCGACTGTGAAGTCGCTATGTGCTGGGATGAAAAATACCCGTACAGGAGCAGCGCCATTGTTTTGAAGAGCATAGAGTTTAACGAATACATCAGAATCGTTTCTATTGTTATCTACTGTTACCTTGGACTTACCGTTCGTCCTAAGCTGCGGATACCCATCGACATATGTTGGAAAGTCAGGCCATTCGTTTCCATTCGGATCTTCTAATGGGCGAGTGTAGGCTGGCTTGTGCTGTATTGGCTCCGCAATTTGCTCTGAAGCCGAGTAGCTACTTCCATTGGAGTTATTGTTGTTTCGTTTACTTTCATTGTAAAGAGCATCTGCCACAACCCCAAAAACCAAAAGCATGACTGAGGCTTGTATATAAAAAGCTTTATTGAAAAGTGCCCATGAGTTGATTAGTTTTACCGTATTAACACCATTTTTTGTAAGAGTGTTAATTAAATTATCAATGTCATTTTTTAAAGTAAGCGTTTCTTGTGATGCATTTCTCCTTGGGAGTTTATTGGCAAACCTCAATGCATCTTGTGCCACGGCATATGCGACATCCAGTTTGTTGTTGTATGCAAATACCCATGCCTGATAGAAAGTCAGCCGAGCATTCATATCGTTAGGGCGTTTTCCTCCAAACATATTAACTAATAGTGTTTGAATCGAGTAAATTGGACCCCACGGTAAGCCCCACCATCCAAACAGCCATGTAACCAAGGAGGCCTTCAATATTTGTTTTTCGGCACATACGCTGCAGTAAATGCCCTGGTGAGCTCTTTTGGACGTATAGAATAGGAAGCTTCTTACGTCATAGAAAATTGAATATCTTGGCTGGGCTGATACTTTATCGCATACAGAGCAAACAGCCGGCTCAGGTTGGTCTTCATCCTCTTCAGGTGTGTGATGAACAGTTTCAACAAGTGAGGTATCGTATTCAGCTCTTAGGTCAGGATCACTGAGTACACTGAGTGCCTCGTTTAACAACTGAAAAAGTTGTGTAGCATTTTTGGCTTTATTTCTATCCGGATGTAACTCCATCGCCTTCTTTTTAAATGCCGACTTGATATCGGATTCAGTGGCGCTACAATCTATGCCTAATATTTTGTAGTAGCCTTTAGGGTCTTTTGAACTCACTTATTTTTTCCCTGGTTTGTAAAATGAGGCAGCATTATCATTATTTAACTTTTGACGAATAATACCCTACCTTACCGTCTAAAATTCATTAAACTTGGGTAATGTGATCGTGCAACTGGCTTTTCTGCTATATCTAGCAACGGATGAACGGTATTTCCAGATTACTTCCTCTGGCCTCCTTAATTTTTCTCTTAATTTTTTACCAAATGTGATTGGTGAGTGTATTCATGGACTCTGCAATTTTCTTAGAGTGGTTTCGTTATGCTGTTAACCGTGTAGGGTCGGGTTATTTTGGCTATGCTGAACGTGTTTATTGTTACGAGCTATATCATTTTTTAAGAGTTGCAATGCATCATCATGAGCGAGTAAATGGTCCCATTGGAAATATCTACCTTCATAGCGAGTTGGTTAAAGCTGTTATTTCAACTGATATAGCACAGCGGTACGAGGTTTGGCCTTTGAGTGCGCAGAGAATGCCTGACTTTCTTTTTCACACGCCCGGAAACTTCGATAATCAAGTTGCAGCAATCGAAGTAAAAGTTTCACCGGCCTTGTCATCTGCCGATCTAATAGACGATTTAAAAAAACTCACTGAGCTTCGCCAAAATTATCGATACGACCTTGGAATATTCCATTGTGTAAATATCGAATCATATAGGTTGCGATTGCTTCTGCAGCGAGCTAACGCTGAAAATATGGTCTTGGATCAAGACATACTAGTTGAGTGCAAATCATCTCACGGTGCACCAATTGAATCATTTAGGCTTTCGGAACTACTGACATAAGGCTGTGCAAAGAGGATTAGATCTGGATTTGGATTTGAATATGTATCGTAGCGCCGAGATGGCCATGATGTTTTCTTGGATTTTTTTATGGGAAGAGAAGGGCAATTCAAGTTTCCAGTAGGTTTGGCTATCAAATCTGAAATTTATACATCATTCTATTTACAAATCATATCACCCATATAGAATACCAACCGAATGGTATGTTTTGTGAGGTTGGTAATGAAATCAAGGCCAGATGAGTTTAAAGTTTGGGATGCTTTTTTAGCAGGGTTATTCATTAGCACTACTGCTTGGGCAGAAAACACCGAAGAGTTATGGCAAAAAGCTCAAAGTAAATATTTCGATAGTCGCCTCATAGAGGCATCTGAGTTTATGCAGATTGTTGGACCACGGATATCAGAAAATGGTAGCCAGGTTCCGTTAACAATCACTGTTGATAATAGTAGGGCGCCTTCACGAATCGAGAAGCTCTATTTGATTTTGGATGGGAATCCAATTCCATTGGCGGCTACTTACAAACTTGGTGGGTTGCTAGGCAATCTGAAATTAGAGACTCGCATCCGGATGGATAAGCAATCTAATATCCGAGTTATCGGTGAGACTGCAGAAGGTAAACTTTACATGGCCACAACTAATGTAGAGGCCGGGGGAGGGTGCGGTGGTAATGTTAATGTCGAGAATCTGGCATTAAATCCAGATATTGGTCGAATAAGATTAAACCTTGCTGGAGTTCCTGGGGGCAACTCTCACGTTGCCTTTATGATCAAGCATCCAATGCTCAGCGGGCTTCAGCATGACTCCAAAACGAAAGAGAAAATCCCAGCTAACTACATTAATAAAACAGTTTTTAGGTTTAATGGTGAGTTATTATTTGAGGCCGATTTTGGAGTATCGACCAGCGAAAATCCATACCTTCGTTTTACTTTTATACCTAAACAGCAAGGAGAGCTTGGTGTCATTGCTGAAGATAATTTTGGCAAAAAATTCTCCCATGATTTGAAAGCCACTTTTTAATCATCAACAGTTACAGGATGTTTGCAATAGCCTCCAACTTCATATCTTTGCTTAGTCGATAGTAATACCTCCTAATCTAATGGATAATGATCAATATATTAGGGAAAAAAGAATAGTATGGGCCTAGAAAAACTCGCCGACCTCAAGAAACAACTTTCTGCAGAGGCCAAATCAGCAAAACCAACTAGGTCACAAAAGACCGCCTCCGTAGATCCAGTCGTATTAATCATAGGTAAGTTACAAAAGCTGTTTCCGAAAACTTTCCCTAAAAATCCAAACCCTAAGGTCCCTCTAAAAGTAGGTATTCTGGATGATCTTTATGCTCGATCTGAAGAGATTGGTATTTCAAAGGAAGATATCCAATTAGCAATTAAAACCTGGTGCAAATCCTCTCGATATTGGAACGCCTCCAAAGAAGGTGCCGTACGCGTTGATTTGGATGGAAACCCTGCTGGTGTTGTAGAAGCAAAAGGGGCTGCACAAGCAAGAGCTATGGCAAGAAAAGCCAAGCCCGCAAGGATTGAGGCTTCCAAGCCTACTACCGATTCTCCTAAATCTGAAATAGAGTAGCATTCCCTGCCAACGCTAATTTCTCCATAACCTGGTTGAGATGGCAGAAGTGTTTATATAACGAGTAATCCCTAGCCCCACAGAAGCTTCTGGGTGTTAGAACTCTCAAAATCTATAATCATCAATATAAATTGTTGTATTTGGTTAGCCGCCTAACTATAATGTACCTAATCATGGTCTTGGCAGTTTGATATTCCTGAATTAGCTGGCGAACCCAGTTAGGTGTAATGCTTTGGCGATGTGACTTGAAGCGACATATTTCTTGCTTCTTAGATTTTTGTTTTCTAATACTCAATAAAGGATGGCTACACATGAAATCAATCATTAAATCCGTATTTGCACTCGTTGCATTTAGTTTGGTCACGGCTGGTAGTGCTGTTGCTGGTGACGCATCCACCAAAGCTGCGATCGAAACTTTGAACAATAGCTGGAATAAGGCTTTCAACAGCTCAGATGCAAAATCACTTGCAAATTTGTACGCTGAGAATGGTGTGCTCTCACCTGGTAACGGTAAAGCGCTAATTGGCCGTGCAGAGATCGAGGGTTTGTTTAAGAGTTTCTTTGACGCAGGTGTAAATAGCCATAAATTGGAAATTGTCACGGTCGATGGCGACGACAAAACTATTTACCAGGTCGCAAAGTGGAGCGCCCGTGGTGCTGAAAAAGACGGTGTCTCACCAACATTTGGTGGCATAACAACGAGTGTTTATAAGAAAGATGCCAGCGGTAAGTGGGTCGCTCAATCTCACGTTTGGAACGCAGGTAATTAAACCAATTGTGAGGCACTTGCCTCACTTTGGTGATTAGGAGCATTCCATTTTCGCTTCTTTGAATCTCATAAAAAGACATTCTGATTATTGTAACAATAATAAATTTTATTGTTACAATAAAAAACATGAGAAACGAAGACTACGAAGATATCGATAAAAGACCAGGTTCTGGACGAAGAATTCGCTTTGCCATGTTGAGAGGCTAAGGCATGCATTATCCTATTCCGCTAAGCCAGAACCCTACAGTAATCCTGATCCCTTTTTATGAGGGTAAGGTCCGTGCTGGCCAATCGCGTTTTGTGTCAGCTGCGCAGGACTACGAGATGAAAGAGCTCGACCTAAACGAGCTTCTGGTCGCTGATCCACCGGCAACCTTTATGGTTCAAGTGGCCAAAGACTCTGACTCCATGATCGATGCTGGCATCTTCCCAGGCTCCAAACTTATCGTGAACAAGGCTCTGGGGTCTAAAGCCAAGTCATCCAATATCGTTATCGCAATCGTTGATGGTGAGTTCGTTGTTAAGCGCTTGTATAAACGACTTAAGATCGTGCGCCTATTGTCAGAGAATAAGGCAAAAGCGTATCCACCTATTGAGTTCTCAGAAGGCCAAGAGCTTGTGATTTGGGGTGTGGTACAGCATGTCATCAACTCCTTCGATTAGACGGGTATTCGCCCTCGGTGACGTAAACTCAATGTATGCCTCCTGCGAGGAGGTATTCCGTCCTGATATCCAGGGTAAACCAGTTGTCGTGCTATCCAATAACGATGGATGTGTCATTGCCCAAAACAAGCTTGCCAAAGCCACTTTAGAAATCTACATGGCCCGACCATGGTTCGAGATCAAAGAAGCAGCCGAGAAGCTAGGGACTGTAGTGTTCTCATCTAACTACGAGTTGTACGCAAACATGAGCAATCGGTTTGCGGCAATCATGTCCAAATACTCACCACGCATGGAGAAGTATTCGATTGATGAGGTGTTCCTGGAGATGACCGGCATTCATGTCAATTACACTGATTACGGCCATACCATCAAACAGGATGTCAGAGACTCAACAGGTCTTCCTATCTGTGTCGGGTTTGGTTACAGCAAGACGTTGGCCAAATTAGCTAATCATTGTGCCAAAAAACAAGATCACTGGAATGGCGTATGTGATTTCACATCAATGTCGGAGAATGAGATAGATGCCATCCTTGCAGAGTTATCAGTCGGTAAGGTCTGGGGGGTGGGGCGGAAGCTAGAAGCCCGATTGAACAAACTTGGTGTTCATACCGTTTTACGGTTGAAGCATGCTGATCCAAAACGTATTCGTGATGAGTTTGGTGTTTTGCTGGAGCGGACTGTCAGGGAGCTTAACGGTGAGGTCTGGATAGAGATGGAAGATGAGCTGCCTGAAGCCAAGCAGGTTATGAGCTCTCGCTCGTTTGGCGTACGCGCTTCTACCTTAGAGGACCTGAGCCAGGCAGTTGCCTTCCATGCTGGGATTGCCTCAGAGCGAATGCGGGGCAAAGGCTTGTATGCGAATGGGGTCTATGTCTTTGCTCAGAATAGTCCGCATGATAAAGCTGAGTATTACTCAGGTCAGCTTTCAGTAGGTTTCCCAGCACCCACGAATTCGACAACCAAGATCACTAAAACTGCTCTATGGCTTTTGAGGAAACTATACAGACCAGGTGTGTATTACCAGAAGTGCGGTGTAATGTTGCTAGATACCGTTTCCAGCGGTGGTTTGCAAAGCGATATGTTTGGCTTTACTGAAAGCGATCCAAAATCGGAAGCCTTAATGGAAGTTATGGACAAGATCAAACGCAAGTATCCGAACAACCCGGTTAAGTCTGCTGCTGAAGGTAAGGTCCAGGAGTGGAAGATGCAGCGTAATTATCTTAGTCCTAATTACACTGGGGATTGGAAGCAATTGCTTGAAGTTAAATGAAATATAAGTTAAAAAGCGTGCACTCTTAAAGGGTAGTGGGTCTCGATAGCCGACCGTTAGCGAGACCCTACTTCAATCTATTTAAAACCAAAACCACGTTCGTCTAGAGTTGATCTTAATTCCTGTCGGCCATCCATATACTCCATACTGGTAGCAGACCCTTGAACGGCTTCTTTCCAGGTCTTACCTTTCATACCTAAGCCTTCGCGGAAAGTCTTGAATACTTCTTCATAGGCTTCAATATGCGTGTTCAAATCCTTAGCTTGATATCGGTTGTGATGTACAACAACCTGCTGAGGTAATCTAGGGCGAATGTTAGTTTGAACTTCGAGATCAGGCCAACCGACGACTAACCCACAAACTACATAGCTGTAGCGTGGCAGACTCAATAATTCAGCAAGCTCTTTAGCTCTATTACGAGCAGCACCAATATATACCGTTCCAAGTCCAATTGATTCAGCGGCCACTGAGGCATTTTGAGCTGCCAGCGCTGCATCTAGGGATGCCATCAGGAATGAGTCGAGGTACTCATGCACGCTTGGATTAAGACCAGCATCCACAGTGATATCGTGGTTTCTTGAAATGTCCGCCACCCAGAGAAGTATTGCTGGCGCTTGAGCGATATAGCCATTACCTTGTCCATCTTTACCACCGGCCAGGGCTCTGACTTTAGATTTCAGTTCAGAATCTGTAACTGCAACCACACTCCATTGTTGAAGATTTGAAGAGGTTGAAGCGGACTGAGCAGCTGCCACAAGAGTTTCCAACCAACCTTCCGGCAGTGGTTTATCCAGGTAATTTCTAATTGAGCGATGATTCAATAAACCTTCGATCTGCTCATTCCAGATAATGTTTTGAGGAGTATCTTGACTTCCATATCTTGCCTTAATCAAATCGTCCTTATGTAACTTTGTAGCCATGTATTTTCCTTAAGTGCTGAACTGACATTTTCTCAATCAAGATCAAATTTCACTGTGATGAAGATCACCCCAGGACAGAATTCCTTGCACACAATCTATGCTAAGCCAATAGTTAGTGTGTCATTGACTTGTAGTCTTGTGTGCTTTACGTTTACTTGGGCGAATAAGGCCATTTCCTTTGCGAATCTTTGCCAAGTAAGGCTCTGTCGAATCTGGCACATCAACCGTAAATTTTAGACCAAGCTCATTCATTAGCTGAATGACTCGACCTATCTGTGCTGTTTCCTTACCGTACTCAACATCACCAACAAACACTGGACCTACTCCAGCCATGCCCGCTAAATCGTCTAGCCGAATCTTATTAGCCTTTCGTGTTGCGCGAATTACCTCGCCTAATTCTGCCATTGTGTTGATTTGGATTTTCATTACATTCCTCAAAAATATATTCGAACTGATATATTTTATTGTAACTCCAACGCAAAAAGCAAAAATATATTCGAACTGATATATTTTAAAGTCGGGAAATTTAAGGCTGTATTGATAGGCAGGCATGAAAGAAAAAAGCCAGCGCGACTCCGAGCTGGCTTTGCAAGTGCTTTATGCTTTACTTAGTGCGACGACGTGACATTAGACCCATTAAGCCTAATCCAGCTAAAAACATCGCATAACTATCTGCCTCTGGAACAGGTGAGATATTTTCTGAGAACGATAAGCGCAGGCCATAACTAAGTGGGGCATTGGCGTTTTGATTATCTGCCCACATCCATGTAACACCAGAAGTGCTAGATGTCAGAGCACCTCCAATTGCAAAAAATCCATTCGTGGATTTTGCCGCATCAATACCCGCTTGATTAAATTGGATCGCGAAACTGTCGTAACGACCCGGATTGCTTATTTGCAAACTCGCATACTCAACACCACTACCTAAATCATTGTAGATTGAATATTGACCACTGCCGCCATTACGGAGATCGGCAATGCTTGCGCTCACATCGAATAAAGAATATTCAATATTATTCTCTGGACTTGAGTTCCAGACATTATTGGCAAACAACTGAATCGATACCAGGGCCGACATATCTAACCCTGTAAAATCAAATACAAAGAAATTGCGATCTGCAGAACCGGAAACTTGATCGATTCCAATTGAAGGGTTCAAGGGATTATGGCTTGCAGTGATGCCACTGTAAAAGCCCTGGTCAATAGTTTGAAGTTCAACTGTTGTATTGGCTGCCACAGCTTGATTGCTTAATGAAAACGCGAATGCAATTGAAACTGCCAATTTGTTAAAAATACCTCTCATTAGTACCTCTCTATTTTTCTTAGTTAGTAAAACGCACTTAAATGTACCCCAAAGAGTACACGCGAGCATTCTACATCCAAATGTACTCTATAGAGCATAGTCATTATGGGTACATGCAGGCTTTATTTAGTCCTCTATAGAGGAATAAAAAATGGAATTCAAAAAAGCACTTGGCGTGGCGATCAGAGAGGCAAGAGTGGCTAAAAATATAACCCAGGAATCAATTAGCGCTTTTTCGAGTAGGACATACTTGTCTGATCTTGAGAATGGGAAAAAAGATGCTTCGGTTTCAAAAATTAATGCCTTAGCAACATCTATCGGAGTCCACCCGCTAACAATATTTGCGCTGGCTTATTTGCATGTTGAGCAGGAGTCAAATATAGAAGATCTTCAGCGTAAGATAGCCAAGGAGTTAACCCACATAAAGAAAGCCACACAAGTTGACTTGTAATTCAATTAAATATACCAATAAAAATATTTCGATAAATTAAAGCTATAAAAATTTCTGTCGTAAAACTTTTCAAAGCGGAACCAAGTAAGCACATACGAGGGCCATCGTTGCTTGTTGGGGAAAGCCCCCCAACTGCTATTAGGCTCTAGTCTTCAAATCATCTTGGAAGTCAATCAAGAAGCTGTGCACATGCCCAAAGTGTAATTTTAATCTGAACGATATAATTCCACATGTTAAAAAATCATTACTCCTTTGTCCTTGGGCTCTGCTCCTATGTCGTTTTTATTGCGACTACACTGATCATAGTATTATGGCCGACCGAACTGAACCCTATTTTTGATGGCGTATTTTGGTCTACATTTGCAATTTTCTTCGAGAGTTGTTTTGTCGTTGGGTATTTATATAAAACCCGAGGAGGCTCTACTAGAAATGTTCGTTTTTCATTCGGCATTTTGCTTATTGTTGCCGCCGCAGTAATGTTTAGTGGCCTCAATCGCATAACAGAGAATTCTGCTACTTGGAAACCTCGTTATCCTGATAACTACGCTATTTTTTTCATTTGGCTTAGTACCCTCATAGTGTATGCCAAAGACATCATTTCAATCGGGATAGGAGCGTTAGGTGCCAACCTTATTGGCTATGCTATTACTGAGCCGAAGAAGTCGAAGAATAAAACTTTCAAAAGAAGATCTCAATTTATGTAAAACACCCAATACCATCATGCTTAAGATATATTCAAAAAAGTGAATACTTGAGAGCCTTATACACAGAAATGAAAATACCCTGGTTCTGGGGATCGATTTCCGACTCCCATCTGGATTAAGCAACAACCTTACATCAGAGTTAGTTTTTTCATGAAAATTATCCGAGTTTAGTATCAGTTAGTCTTTACAAAACCGTTACTGGATAAGTCGATTATGAAATTGGAATTAAAATCCTCATTTTCATTTCTACCTAAAACATATCCCCTTGGATTACAGACCACACTTGTTTCATTGAGTACATAATCAAAACTGTCATGAGTATGTCCATGTATCCAAAGTGTACTGGCGCCAAATAAATCCTCTAGTCTCGATGCGAAGCAAGGTGCCAATGGGACATTTTGAAATCTTGGAGGAACAGAGTACCAACTCGGGCAGTGGTGCGTGACAACAACCGTCTGCCCATTGAATGGCTGATCAAAGAGCTTTGCCTTGAGCCAGGCCCTGGACTCATGATGTAGGGTTTCAGAGTCTTCAGCAGGGAACCTTGAATTGTTCTGCATTATTAATCGGAAGTCATTGAGTCCTCTATTGGCCTCTCGTAAAGAATCTTGATATTTCGACTCGCCAAACAGCTGAAAGTCTGTCCAAAGCGTGCATCCCAGGAAACGAACGCCATTAATAATGACTTCATCGTTTTCTAGGAAATCCACGCCATATTGTTTACCGGAGGACCTCAGATCGTCGAGGACCTTTAACCGATCGCGCTTATAGAACTCATGATTGCCGGCGACATAAACAATTCGAGTATCTGGCCAGGCATTTCTTGCCCATGGTATAGCTTGATCGCCAGTCCAGATGTCCCCGGCTAGTACAACCACATCCACCTTCTCTTTTGCAGGGTAAAAAGGTGCAAACTCTAGATGTAAGTCACTTAACACTAATATCTTCAAAACTTTCTCCTAATCTTTGAATTTGCGCGTCTCGCTAATGGCTTTGCGAAGGCCGTGTCTTCATCTACGAATAGCCGGGCACACCAAAATAACTTCCTATGCCCTCCTGGTGCAGAAAACCGCACAGATTGACCAACAAGAACGGGTCTGGTGCAATCAGCTCATTGATTAAATAGTGAGAACCAGTCGCAGTGAGTGCGACTTGGTTATCCGGATCGTAGCCAATCACCGGTGAGGTATGCACTGCACTCGATAAGGGTTTGCCTACCCGACGCCCGATCAGAAAGTACGAACATTTATTGAAAACTGGATAAATCCTTTTATAGATGAATCCGCCTTCAACATTGCCTCTCAGATTACTTATGATGAATGGCATCTGAAGCGTTAGCATATCCTCAGGTGAGGCCAACTCAAGGCGTAGGAACTCTCTATTACGCCTAATGATGTCATCAATATCCTTGGGGATATGCTCACCATATTCCTCATGCAACTTCCCTAACAAGCTGTCATAGCTAGACTGACTCATATTCGATGAACTTCAAGCCCGAGTATCTCAATAGGTAACTGGCCTAGCGCCAAAATAGTTACCAATGCCATCACGATGAAACATGTAGCAAATATGAAGCAATAGTAAAAGATCTGGTGCACCGGTTTTGAAGCTCTCAACCACGTAATGTGATCCGGAAGCGGTCAAAGCCACATTGTTAACGTTATCGTATGCAACAACTTGTGAGGTGTGGAAGGCCTCCTCACCGCTCCTAAATCCAACAAGACAAAAAATTTCAGCATTCTTGCTTGGAACGATGCGTTTATAGACAAATGCCTGAGTTAGAACTCCACGCAGATTTGTCACAGGAATGTCCTTATGCATTTTGGCCAAATCCTCTGTACTCGCATAATCCAATTGCATCATGTGTCGATTCTGAGTGATGATGTCGTCGAGCTCCTTGGGCAATACAGCTTCGATGGTGTCGTTTAAATTATCTTTTTCCATAAATTTCTCCTTAATATTCATCTAACCAAGTGCCGGTCTTATTGGACCGATTAACTTTAGAGTTGCAATACTGGCAGTACTTAATGCCATTACCTTTCTTTTTAGCCACTCCGCACCGAGCACAGATAGCGAGTGATTCATGCTTGGCTTTAAGAATGGCTGAGTAGACTTCTTTTGCATGACTGGTTTTTGATAGGTCCACTTCGATGTCCAGGAAGTCATGTCGATCATCAGCACTTATGATGATGACTTGAAGATTTTTGATTGCACTGACAAAGTCAGCAAAAATGTCAGCCCAGCCTTCTTCGAACTTCAATTGATGGTGGGCCACCAAGAGTTTCTTACCAATCTCCAGCTGCTTAACGAAAGCGACAGGATCAAATCTTTTGTAGGTTTTACTAGAGGAATCCGACACGCTGTACCTCCTGTTTAATGTTTGGAAGATCGTCTACGCAAACTCGATCACGCTGATCGAGAAATGCCTTCATCATCGCTTCATCAAGAGAGAGCCTTACCTCTCTGGGGGATAGATAAGCCAATTGCTGTTTAACCTCATCTTCCAGAGATGCGCTCAGAAATGACTCTAGAGAGTTATGCTTTAACAACATTGAGTAAATGCTATCGATAACCCCCAGCATTTCAGTGGGCAGAGGTTGCTTAATGTGGAAGAGCTTCATCCTGGACAGAATGGGACCATTGATGGTGTTGGACTCATTGGCAGTTGCAATCCAAATCACATTGCTCGCATCCAGCTCCAGGGGAATAGCTTCATCTTTAAACCTGCTGGCAGTGTGAGGTTCCAGCAATGTATAGAATGAAGAGATCACGCTATACCTGGTATCTCCAGCAGCTTTATCAATTTCATCGATTAGGATGATGGGATTGGCTGTTTTAGATGTGGCCAAAGATTTGATAATGAAGCCTGGGCTGCCTTCTCCCCATTGCAGGCTGGTTCCTGACAAAGCGAAACCTGCTGTGACTGTAGCCAGGGACATTTCAAAATATGGGAGCTTTAGAAGCTTTGCAGTCTCACTTACGAATAGTGTTTTGCCGAGCCCTGCATCTCCTAGAAGCAGGATTGGCGACAGCTTGAAAGGCCTGTTGAATTTCCTGGAGACATTCGCTTGCAACTGAATGTAATTGATGACCTCTTTGAATTGAGGAAATGAAACCCTCAATGCATCAAAGTCAATTTCATTACTGATGACTTTATTTGGCCTTCTAGACTTCCAAAGACCTTTGAGAACAGGTGCAAGCCTGCTCTTGATATCACTTCCTCTTTTTTCATGTGATTTAACGAGTTCAACAAGCTTATCGTGGTTAACGATTGGTACGGTTTTCTTTGGCATGACAATTCCTCAAGACTAATCAACGTACATGCCTTCGAAATCAATTATTGTTCTATATTTGAGTTGCTCAATCTGCTCGCCTGTAGCTTCTGGATCGTAATAAAAGCGTTTTCCTTCAAAGAAATCGAATCTATACGAAAGGTAGTCTTCATTTTTGTGCGTAAAAGGGGCTTTGGAAAGTTTGTACACTTCAAGCGTTTCATTAAGCCCTGAATTACTCAAACTTCTTGGAATTAAGCAACGAATTGAATTGATTGGGCACTCCTGAAAAACCTTCTCTAGATGTGCTACATCGCAGCAATATTCATAGCTATATCCTGAGGGGATATTACTTTCAACAATTTCAGAAATGAAACACAACTGCCTGTCAGGAAAAATGAAATAGGGGACTTGTACTTCTAATGCACTTGGGCCGTCTTCAAAAGCCAAACGATTTGCGAGGAACATGTTAAAACCTTGATTCGTCATGAAGTCATACTATGTAGATAACAATACAAATTGTCTTCTAAAGAGTACCCTTAACGAAGGGATTTATTATTCCCTGATTTAAGAATGTTGCTGAACTGCGGAATTTAGGTGGGCATCTATGGCCTGATTTTTGAATACCAGCTTGATGGTGGGATTAATACAGGATGGTAGTCAGTCTGGGGGTTATTGATTTATGTGATTCGACACGCTGAATTTAAACATAGCACGTCGAGCTACCCTCGAAGGGCAGCCGCTAATCGAGTCCCTCTCCAGTGATAAACATAACTTGATTAAGTCCAATTGTGTTGGACTCATGGTATCTAACTGATTGAAAATTTCATTTACGATGTAAAACTTATCGTGATGTGTTTTCAAAGGTAGCGTGAATTTATGCTCTGAATGCCTTACTGCGTCTGCTAATTGGAGACGCTCAACCTCACTCAATTCAAGCTTTTCAGCAATCACGGCCTCAAGCTTTTTCCAATCAACACTTTTGTGACCAGATTCAATACATGCAATGGTAGTTGCATTCAAACCGAGCGAATCAGCAATTTGTTTCTGATATAAGTTTCTAGTGGAGCGTGCAGCTTTTAAGAATATTGCGCCAGGAGACATCTTCATTCCATTTTTGTAATGAAGCAAAATTTACTACACTAAAGAAATTATTTCAATAAAGCACTGATTTATAATGTAATTATCGTATGTCTTATTAGATTTAAATAGTGCATTAATGGTTTTTTTGAAATGAGAGCTTAAGGAGCAAACTCTTCATATTTGTAATGTAACGTTGTCGGAAATGTTAGTAAATGACTGTAGCTGGAATATGTTTTTTACAGCCAATCGAAATCGGATATCTGCAGGTCTATTTTTTTTAATGGTATATTTGGTATACGAATTCAAGTCGATAAAAATTAGAAGCGATAGTAAAACGGTTATTTAATATTCAAGGATCAAGAGAAATGAAGTATTTACATACAATGGTTAGGGTTAGCGACGTAGAGAAATCACTCAAGTTTTACCGAGATGCTCTAGGACTGGAGGTCGTTCGAGAGATGAAAAACGAACAGGGTCGGTTCACCCTGATTTACTTAGCGGCACCTAATGATCCTGCTGCAGAAATTGAGCTGACGTACAACTGGGATCCTGAGGAATACACAGGTGGCAGAAACTTTGGCCATGTTGCGTATGAAGTTGAGGACATTTATAAAACTTGCCAGAAGCTTGCTGATAATGGGGTCACGATCCTTCGACCACCACGTGACGGATACATGGCATTCATTCGTTCGCCAGATAATATTTCAGTTGAGTTGCTGCAAGCTGGTAAACCACTTGAGCCTCAAGAGCCTTGGGCTTCGATGAAGAACACTGGGTCTTGGTAGGCATATCTGGAAATGGACAAGTGTACTGACATTTGTCCATTAGTTTTGATAATTGATGGACAAGTTGGTTTTCTATAACTATTTGTTTTTTAAGGGGAGTCGGATGTCCATTTTACAGTTACTTGTAAGTACATGGGGTTATAAAATCGAATTCATCCAGAAGGGGACCATTGAGTACCCCGTGAATGTCTAACAGGGAGCACTTACTTGAGGCTGTGGCGCTGGCGCAAGCTGGCGACTGGGACGCGGCCCACAATATCGCGCAGGATTACAGTGACAGCACGGCGAACTGGATACATGCCGTGCTGCATAAAATTGAAGGCGATAGCTGGAATAGCAAGTACTGGTATGCCAAAAGCGGTGGTCACCAGTATGAAGATTACGGCCCGGATGTCGCCACCGAACTGGCGGCCATTCAACAATGGCTGGACACTGCCACCGCGCAATAGCTTGATTGCTTACTTATGATCCTCGTCGGCAGGGCGACGGCTGGAAACAAAAATCCCCCACAGTGACTGCACAAACAGGCCGATCACGGTGCCGGTGATAAATAGCAGCAGGCAGGCGAGCAAACACACCAACAGCAAGAAGGCATCTTGTTGCCACAGGCCCAGCGCAGACAATGACTGCCAGACAGTCAATATTTGCTGTATCCAATGATCAAGATTGATAAGCGCCATGTGTTTATTATGCCTGAGCCAGCGCAGGCATGTAATCAGTCAGCCCATGCATGGATGTCTACAGCCAACATTTTGCATCATTTTACGGGTTCCCTCTTTTAGCCAACGTTAAGCTTTAAAGCCAGGCTTGCCATCACAAGAGCCAAATCAGTGCATCTTATCGCCTGATGACGGTGCATCTCTGCTATTTCGATTCTTTAACGCCATGATTCTTAAGTGAAAAAAACCGCCTTGAAGATGGCCTGCTTGTTGCTAGTCTATCATGGAGCTCGCACTGAGCTAGAGGAGAGGCACCATGAACAAAAAACTTGCGGCCAGTGCCACGATGTCAGTCGCCATGGCTTCGGCGGAAACACGGCTGTCCGAAAATATTACATTACTGGGTGTCTTGCTCGACAAGGCCATTCTGGAGGTGGAGGGGGAGGAGATCTCCCGGAAGATTGCTGCTATTCGGCAGGCTGCACTGCGTTTTCACCAGACACATGATCAGCAAGCTTCGCTAGACCTTGAGCAGTTATTGGCAGGCCTGAGTTTGGAGCACACCGTGCGTGTCGTGCGGGCACTGGCTTATTTCAAGCATTTGGTGAATCTGGCTGAGGATTTATACGGCCAGCAATTGGGGCATTGTCAGCAAAATACGCCTGCGCCCGGCATGCTTTCATATACTTTGTTGCAAATCAAAGAAGCCGGGATTCCGGCGGACACCATTAAACACCTGTTAGAGGATGCCCTGATTTCCCCTGTGCTGACCGCACACCCCACGGAAGTACAGCGCAAAAGTGTGCTGGATATTGAGCGCCTGATTGCCGAGTTGCTGGCTGCGCGTGCGGCTATGGTGTCTGAGCGGCAGTTGGCGCGCAATACGCTGCTGTTGCAAGGCGCTGTGTCTGCGTTATGGCAAACCCGCATGATGCGCTATTCAAAACTCAGTGTGCTCAACGAAATTGAAAATGCATTAACCTACTATGAGAGTACGTTTTTACATGTGATCCCAGAGATTTTGCAGGACATTGAGTGCGATCTGGCCGATGTGTTGCCTGATGCGGCATTGCCTGGCTTCTTGCGCATGGGCAGCTGGATAGGCGGTGATCGCGATGGTAATCCGTTTGTGAATGGCGGGACCTTGCGCGAGAGTGTGCGCTTGCAGGCCATCACCTTGTTCAAGTTTTATTTGCAGGAGCTGTCGGCCTTAAAGCGCGAGCTGGCCGTTTCAACCCGGGTGGTTGGCGTGGACGATGCGGTGCTACAGCTAAGCAAAACGTCGCGCGACCAATCACAACACCGGCTGGACGAACCTTATCGCCTGGCGCTTAACGGTATTCACGATCGCTTACTGGCTACGGCCAATACGCTACTGCCACAAGGTGGCTGGGTGTTGGCCGAAGACATGGCCGCCGACCCTTACGAAACGCCAGAGGCCTTGCTGGCGCCTTTGCAAACCATCGCCGACTCTTTGCGTGCGCATCAGGGCGAGGCTTTGATTTACCCGCGCCTGGGCAAGCTGATCAAGGCCATTGCCACGTTTGGCTTTCACCTGGCAACGGTGGATATCCGGCAATCCTCAGATGTGCACGAAGCGGTGATTACCGAGTTATTACAAAAAGCCGGGCATGACTTTGATTATGCCGGGTTTAATGAGGATGAAAAAATCGGTATTTTGCTGGAGGAGCTCAAGCAGCCGCGCTTGCTGTTTTCACCGTTCCAGCAATATTCCGAGCTGGTGCATAAAGAAATTGGTGTGCTGGTGGCGGTGCGCGAGATGCGCGAACGTTTTGGCGAGCATGCGGTGCGGCAATATATTATTTCGCATACCGAGACCTTGTCTGACCTGCTGGAAGTGGCTTTGCTACAACGCGAGGCAGGTTTGCTGCGTGGCGTGTGGGGCTCGGCCAACATCCAGGTCGATTTGAATATTGTGCCGCTGTTTGAAACCATCGCCGACTTACGCGATGCCCCGATGATTATGGGTAAGTGGCTGAGCCTGCTTGGTATCCGCCACGTGATTCGTTATCAGGGCAACGAGCAGGAAGTGATGCTTGGGTATTCTGATAGCAATAAGGATGGTGGTTTTTTAACCTCCAATTGGGAGTTGTATAAAGCAGAAATCTCACTGGTGGAATTGTTCAACCAGGCCAACGTCAAATTGCGCCTGTTCCATGGCCGTGGCGGCACGGTAGGGCGAGGCGGTGGTCCGACCTACCAGGCCATCATGGCGCAACCCAAAGGCACGGTGGATGGCCAGATTCGTCTGACAGAACAGGGTGAGATTATTTCCACGCGTTATGCCGATCCGGTGGTCGGTCGGCAGCATCTGGAAACACTGATTGCCGCCACGCTGGATGCGACATTATTCCCGGCTGACCAACTGGAGTCCGGCAAACGACGCGCTTTCGAAGGCGTGATGGAAACACTGTCTGCCACCGCCATGACCAGCTATCGCAGCCTGGTCTATGAAACCCCGGGCTTTGCCGAGTACTTTTTTAATACCACTCCAATTAACGAAATTGCCGAACTCAATTTAGGTAGCCGTCCGGCGGCACGTAAATCGACGCGTCGCATCGAGGATTTACGCGCGATTCCGTGGGGATTCTCCTGGGGGCAATGCCGCTTACTCTTGCCCGGCTGGTACGGCCTGGGCAGTGCCATCCATCACTTTTTGCAGCAGGATCCTGCATTAAAAGAAGCGCGGCTGGCCATGTTGCATGAAATGCAGGCGCATTGGCCATTGTTTAATACCTTGATTCAGAATGTGGACATGGTGCTGGCTAAAACTGACCTGATTGTGGCGCGCCATTATGCCCATTTGCTCGAAGACCGTGAGCTGCGTGAAGAGATTTTCAGCCGGATTGCGCAGGAGCACAAGCTGACTACGGACGCAGTCAATCTGTTACTTGGCACCACGCAACGCCTGGCCACTCAGCCGGTGATTGCAAAATCTATCCGTGATCGTCTGCCTTACCTTGACCCCATGAATCATCTGCAGGTGGAAATGATACAGCGCTACCGTAATGGTGAAACGGATGAAAAACTGAAGTGGGCGATACCACTGACGATTAACGGCATTGCGACCAGTTTGCGCAATACAGGGTAAGCATTGTTTCGACATGAAAAAAGGACAAGCTAGACTTGTCCTTTTTTGGCACATTAGCTTAGTGCTTATGTTTGCTTTCCCAGGACCTGATTTGCTTTTCAGCTTCATCCTTGGTGATGCCGTAACGTTCCTGGATTTTACCGGCGACCTGGTCGCGTTTACCTTCAATCACATCCAGATCATCGTTGGTTAACTTGCCCCATTGTTCCTGGACTTTGCCTTTAAGTTGTTTCCAGTTGCCTTCAAAAATATCTTTATTCATGTTGAATCTCCTCAATTTAAGAATGGTGTTCAGGTCATTAACCTGTGTTGCATGTTAAAGATAAAACCGTGTGGATTCAGTCGGCGCGTGGACTAACTTGAGGTCAGATAAGGCTGACATGGGGCGTCAGAAAAGCTGTTTTTAAGTATGACTTTACGTGTGTGCGGGTTCCGCTGGGCCATTAAAAGCTGTTAAGATTCGGGCATGAAGAACACACTTTCTGCGTTGGGCCAATCGCTGCTGCAACGATTGCCCTATGAATACTGGATAGGCTGGCGCTATACGCGTGCCAAGCGTAATAACCATTTCATTTCATTTATTTCGCTGACCAGCATGGTGGGCATTGCGCTAGGCGTGATGGCACTGATTGTCGTGTTGTCGGTGATGAACGGCTTTCAGGATGAGTTGCGTAAACGCATTCTGGGCGTGGCCTCACATATTGAGGTGCGTGGCTTTGATGTGGGGCTGGCTGGCTGGCAAGACTTGCAGCAGCAGATTCAATCGATTCCACCTAAGTCTGTGGCTAGCTCAATTGAAGGGGTTGCGCCTTATATCATGGCGCAGGGTATGCTCACTTACGATCAGGCAGTACAGGGCGTGCTGATCCGTGGCGTGTTACCCGATCAAGAGGCACGCGTCTCCGAGCTTTCCAGCCAGATGAAAATTGGCCAGTTAAAAGACTTGCAGGCCGGGCAATTTAATATTGTGCTTGGCTCAGACCTCGCCATGGCGCTCGGTGTGCGTGTGGGTGAAAAAGTCGTGTTGATGGCGCCGCAAGGACAGGTGACGCCTGCGGGTTTAGTCCCGCGCATCAAGCAATTTACGGTGGCGGGTATTTTCCAGGTTGGTATGTATGAGTATGACGCCGGGTTGGCATTGATTCACCTTGATGACGCTGCCAAGCTATATCGCTTGGGTGATCAGGTGTCTGGCCTGCGTTTGAAGCTGGCCGATTTGTTTATGGCCGACCGTGTGAGTCGCGAGCTGGTCCAGGCACTGGGCCCTAACTATTACGTGACTGACTGGACACAGCAGCATGCCAATTTCTTTAAAGCGATTCAGCTCGAGAAGCGCGTGATGTTTATTATCCTGGCGCTGATTGTGGCCGTGGCTGCGTTCAATATTGTGTCTACGCTGGTGATGGCGGTGACCGACAAGCGTGCGGATATTGCGATTTTGCGCACCATGGGTGCCACGCCGCAAGCCATCCGCAAGATGTTTGTGGTGCAGGGCGCGATGATAGGCATTATCGGCACGGTGTCTGGTGCGGTGCTGGGCGTGATACTGGCATTGAATATTGAAACCGTGGTGCCATGGATAGAACACACATTCAATGTGCAGTTTTTATCCAAAGATGTGTATTACATCAGTGACTTACCTTCTAAACTGATGTGGTCAGATGTGACGGCAATTGTCGGTTTGTCTATTTTGCTCAGCCTGGTCGCCACCTTGTATCCAAGTGCGCGTGCAGCCAGCATGAATCCGGCGGAGGCCTTGCGTTATGAGTGAGTTGATATTGCAATGCCAGGGCCTGGCGAAAACCTATCAGGGGCTGGATACCTCGGTATTGACTGGCGTCGATCTACAATTGGCTGCTGGCGATCATGTGGCGATTGTCGGGGCTTCTGGCAGCGGCAAAAGCACCTTGCTGCATCTGCTGGGCGGGCTGGATGCGCCCACGCAGGGCGAGGTGGCATGGTTGGGCAAGCCGCTGGCCAGTTTGTCTGAGCGCGACAAAAGTGCCATGCGTAACCAGTATCTGGGCTTTGTCTACCAGTTTCACCATTTGCTGCCAGAATTTAGTGCGCTGGAAAACGTGGCCATGCCCTTATTGATTCGCCGCATGCCGAGAACACAAGCGCTGGCACAGGCTGAGCACTATTTGTCGCTGGTTGGGTTATCACACCGGCTGGAACACACGCCAGGTGAGCTCTCAGGTGGTGAGCGTCAACGCGCAGCGCTGGCACGCGCCCTGGTCACGCAGCCGCGTTGTATCCTGGCTGATGAGCCGACCGGCAACCTTGATCGGCAAACGGCAGAGCAGGTATTTGAATTGCTGTTGCAAATACAGTCACAACAAGGCACTGCGCTGGTGGTGGTCACGCATGACTTGTCACTGGCGGCACGTATGCACCGGCAGTATCGTTTGCAGGATGGCACACTGCAAACCCTGGGCTCTGCGCCGCAGGATGTGATTGCCAGTTAGCGAGACCGCATGCTGCCAAGCGCCACAGTCGGATTACTGTTTGGAGTTTGGCTATTTCAGCAACAGCCTAGGCTGTGGTCGCTGGCGGTATGGGCAGGCTGGTTGGCGGCATTCGTTACGCTGCGTCTATTGCTGTTTGGCCTGATGCCAGGCCGTGTCCCGGGTATTGCCTTTTCTTTCCCCTTTCAACCCCTGCTGCGCAGACTATGGCTGGTCTTGCTGATTGCCGCCCTGGCATTTGCCTACGTGCAGGCGCGTGCCTGGTGGCGTTTGCAATCGGTGTTGCCTGCGGCCTGCGAGCAGTTGGTGATACCTGTACAGGGTGTCATTGTCAGTGTGCCCGAGCGTGATGCGCGCGGTCAGCATGTCGATCTCGCCGTCGAACGCAGCTTCAATCCGGCCTGTCCCTTACCTGCCAACATACGCTTGCATCTCTATCAGCAGACTTATCGCGGCGAGGCTGCAAAACCACTGGCGTTACCGTATTTGCAAGCAGGTGAACGCTGGCAATTCAGTGTCCGCCTCAAGCGGCCACATGCCACGCGTAATCCGCATGGGTTTGATTATGCTGCCTGGTGTCTGTCGAATGACATCGGTGCCAGCGGGTCCATTGACACCAAAGCCCACATGCATCAATTGCAGCCCCTGGTCTGGCAACCTGCCGCGTTGATTGCACGCTGGCGCGCCAGTGTGGGGGAGCGTATTGAGCGCGTGTTGGGTGCGACGCCCGCCAGTGCTGTCTTGCGTGCGCTGGTGATTGGCGATGACAGCCACATTACGCGCACGGACTGGCAATTGTTTGTGGATACCGGCATTAATCATCTGGTCTCGATATCAGGCTTGCACATTACGATGCTGGCTTCATTGGGCTATTTGTGTATCGGTTGGCTTTGGCGATTACGCCCGCGTTGGGCCTTGCATCTGCCCTCCAAAGTGGCGGCGAGCGCGGGCGGCGCATTGGTTGCGATTGCCTATTCGGCCTTGGCAGGCTTTTCTATTCCCACCCAACGTACGCTATACATGTTGCTCACGGTGCTGGTGATACTGAGCCTCAAGCATAGATTGCCTTTTTCCTGGATACTTTGCGTTGCCATGTGGGTCGTGCTGTTGCTGGATCCGTGGGCGGTCATGGCACCCGGGTTCTGGCTGTCTTTTGGCGCGGTGGCAGTATTGGCGTTCGCCATGGGCGGGCGTTTGCGCCCGTCACGCTGGTGGCAATCTGCACTACAAACACAATGGATTATGACGCTGGCATTGGTGCCGGTACTTATCCTGTTTTTTAATCAACTCTCGCTGGTCTCGCCGCTGGCAAATGGCCTGGCAATTCCCATGGTGAGTGTGGGCGTGGTGCCGCTGGCGATTGCCGGGGCGGTGTTGCCCTTGGATGGCTTATTACACATCGCTGCCGGATTGTGGCAGGTGTGTGCGCACGCCTTGGCGTGGTTGCATCAATTGCCCTGGGCGGTGGGGTATGTGGCGACGCCACCCATGTGGGCATGGCTGATGGCCATGTTGGGGACGCTGGTATGGCTGATGCCACGGGGCTGGCCCTTGCGCTGGGCTGGGTTGTTATTATGGTTGCCGCTGTGGCAACCCCTGTCACCAGCGTTGCAACCTGGTCAAATGCGTGTCACTGTACTGGATGTCGGACAAGGCTTGAGTGTGCTGGTACAAACGGCGCAGCATGCCATGCTATATGACGCCGGGCCGGTATATCACGAACAAAGTGATGCTGGCCAGCGTATTGTCTTGCCTTATTTGCGTCATCTGGGTATCAAGCAGCTGGGTGTCGCGGTCATTTCGCATGATGATAATGACCATGTGGGCGGCATGGCCTCGGTGTTGGCCAGCGTACCTGCTAGCCGAATCTTAAGCTCACTGACTTCTGACGCGGCTTTTTTTTCGCAGTTGCAACAGCTGCCTCAGGCCGCCAGCCTGCCGCGTATTGCCTGCCATGCCGGGCAGCAGTGGCAATGGGATCAGGTGTTGTTTCGGGTGGTTTATCCTGCAGAAAGTTTGCCGACAGGTACGAAGGACAATGATAAAAGCTGTGTGATCCAGGTGGTGTCTGCGCATGGCAGTGTATTATTGACCGGTGATATTGAATATCCAGCCGAGCAGGCACTACTTGCGTCTAGCTTTGGCGGCGATCTGCGTTCTACCGTGATGACCATGCCGCACCATGGCAGTAAAACCTCATCCAGCCTGGCATTGATCCGCCAGGTGAACCCCGAGATAGCGATTGCCACTGTTGGTTACCGCAACCGGTTTGGTCATCCCAAGCCCGAGGTGATGGCGCGTTATCAGGCATTGGGTAGCCAGGCATTACGCTCAGACCGGGATGGTGCCATTGTGCTGGATTTTACCCAGGGCTCGCGTCCACAAGTCAGCCGCTGGCGGGCACTAGAACCGCATTACTGGGAATTGTAATTTATGGCAATTGTACCTTGATGGATACCGGACAAAACTTGCCCTCAGGCCTGGTTAACGCTAAAGTAGCGAAAGTTTAAAAACAACTGGAGTGTTTGCTGTGTGGGAAATTATTTTAGCGGCCGGCTGGCCTATCTGGCCTCTGATTATTGCCTCTGTGATTGCCTTCGCCATCATCGTTGAGCGATTCTGGGCATTAAGAGCCTCGGTCGTTACGCCTGAGCAATTACTGCCAGAAGTACAAAACTGGTTAAAACAGGGCGGCGTCACGCGCGAAACACTGAGCCGCCTGGAAGCGCACTCCTTGTTGGGTAAAGTATTTGCCAGCGCACTGGCCAATATGAATAACTCACGTGAAGTGACTAAAGAGGCGATTGAAGAAACCGGCCGCGCTGTGGCACACAAGCTGGAACAATACCTGCCCACGCTGGGTACGATTGCCACGGTTGCGCCTTTGCTCGGTTTGCTGGGTACGGTGATCGGGATGGTAGAGTTGTTCGGCTCATTTACAAACAGCGGTCATGACGTGGCACAGTTTGCGCGCGGTATTTCTGTGGCGCTGTATAACACGGCGGCTGGTATCGTGGTGGCGGTGCCTTCCATGATTGCTTACCGTTATTTCCGCGGCAAAATTGATGGCTTCCTGGTCGACATGGAACAGCAAGCGATTAAGTTGGTAGAGATTATCCACGGTGACCGTGGCTAAGATAACCGCCATTAAGCCGTATTGAAAACAAAGGCAATTTCATGAATTTCAAACGTGGTGTCCGCAACGAAGAGTTGGAAATCAACTTCATTCCACTGATCGACGTACTACTGGTGATTATCATCTTTTTGATGGTGAGTGCGACGTTCTCTCGCACCAGCGAACTGCAAATTAACTTGCCAACTGCCGATGCCAATGCACCGCAAGAAAAGCCGCTGACGATCACGGTAGAAGTGGATGCCAATGGCCGCTATCTGGTGAATGGCAAAGAAGCCAACGGTGTCGTCGTGTCTGACCTGGCTGCTGCGCTCACGCAAGCCGGTGCTGAAGGGCCGACAGGTAAGGAACCAACCATTATCATCAACGCCGATGCCAAGGCCACACACCAGTCTGTGGTGAATATTATGGAAGCATCGCGGATGGCCAATTACACGCATATTACGTTTGCGACGCAGGTGAATTCCCGCTAATGTTGCCGGTAACATCATCTGATCCATCAACAAGCCCGTCAACCTTGGCGGGCTGTTTGTTTTTAGTCTGCCCGAGAAAACCGCATGGCGCGTAAGTCCTCTTCTGAATCGGTGATTATCACCAATCCTGTGTTGCTCTATAAGCGCTTGTTTGCATACGCCTGGCATTACAAGATGCATTTTGCATTGTCCATGGTGTCTACCGCGATTCTCGCCTCCAGCAATACGCTATTTTTGGCCTTGATTAAAAAAGTTACCGATGAAGGGTTTGCCAAATCTACGGATCACGATGCCTATGTATTACCCTTGATGTTATTTGGCCTGATGGCGATCAGGGCCGTGGCCGGCTTCTTTTCTGTGTACAGTCTCCGTACGGTGGCCAGGCGCGTGGTGGAAGTCTTGCGCAAGCAGATTTTTGCCAAATTGCTGATGTTGCCGGTGAGTTTTTTTGATGCCAATTCCAACGGCTTGCTGGTCTCCAAAATGACCTATGACATTGAGCGCTTGTCTACTGTGGTCACGCGTTCTGCACTCAACGTGTTGCGCGATGTGTTGACGGTGATTGGCCTGATTGGATACATGCTCTATCTGGATTGGCGTTTGACGCTGATTTTTGCCTTGGTTGCCCCTTTGATGGGCTTGTACCTAGCACGCACCACGCCCAAGTTACGGGCCAATGCTAAAAAAGTGCAACAGGCCGTTGGCGAGATCACCAAAACCGCAGAAGAGGCGATTGCGGCGCAGCGTATCGTCAAGATTTTTGGCGCGCAGGCGTTCGAGAATGACCGCTTTGGCGAAGTGGTGAGCCGCAATCGCCAACTGGAATTACGTACTGCCAGAATTTCCGGCCTCAATAGTTTCGTCATTGAAATCCTGTCTGCTGTGGCTTTGGGCCTGGTGGTTTTTTATGCACTGGCGCAGTTTACCGTCGGCGAGTTTGCAGCATTTGTGGGTGCGTTAATGATGCTGATTGCACCGATTAAACATATCACTGCTGCCAATGAAGATTTACAGATCGGCCTGGCGGCGGCGCAAAGTGTATTTGATGTGCTGGATATTGAAAACGAAGTCGATCAAGGCAATTATCAAGTCGGTCGAGCCCTGGGCGCATTGCGTTTTGACCAGGTCACCGTGCGCTACCCGCAAGCCAAGAAGGATGCTTTGTCTGCCTTGAGTTTTGAGATTGCAGCGGGTGAAAAAGTCGCGCTGGTTGGGCGTTCAGGCAGCGGCAAAACCACACTGGTGAATTTACTGCCGCGCTTTTATGAGTCGCAACAGGGTTGCGTGTTGCTGGACGGTCACGATGTGCGAGATTACCAACTCGACAATTTGCGCGCGCAGTTTTCGCTGGTCAGCCAGGATATTGTGTTATTTAACGATACCATCTTTAATAACATTGCCTACGGCGCGTTGCGCGATGCTAGCGAGCAGGAAGTGATTGAAGCCGCGAAAGCAGCCAATGCCTGGGAGTTTATCCAGCAAATGCCACAGGGCTTGCAAAGCGAGATCGGCGACCGCGGCGTACGCTTGTCCGGTGGCCAGCGTCAGCGCCTGGCCATTGCGCGCGCAATTTTGAAAAACGCGCCTGTCTTGTTGCTCGATGAAGCGACTTCGGCGCTGGATAGTGAGTCTGAATTGCATGTGCAAATGGCACTGGACCGCCTGATGCGCGACCGCACGACGATTGTGATCGCACACAGACTGAGTACCATTGAAAACGCCGACAGAATTTTCGTCATGGACCACGGCAATATTATAGAAACTGGCTCACACCAAACCTTGCTGGCACAGAACGGCTATTACAGCAGGCTTTATCACAAGCAGTTTCAAGACGACTGATGTTACGCACCTGGTTTGAGCGGCAATGGCAAACAAACGGCTGGGCGCAATGCTTGCTGTTGCCGTTGTCGTGGGTATTTGCGCTACTGGCAGCGGGCAGGCGTTATGGCTACCAGGTCGGCCTATTCTCCAGCCAAGCCTTGCCTGTGCCAGTCATCATTGTGGGCAATATCTCTGTCGGCGGTGTTGGTAAAACGCCGCTGGTCATCTACCTGGCGCAACAATTACGGGCGGCAGGATATATGCCGGGCATCTTGAGTCGTGGCTACGGTGGTCAGCATCGCGGTGAAGTCACGCCTGAGAGCGCACCTGCACTGTGTGGCGATGAGCCGGTATTGATTGCCCGCCGTACGGGATGTCCGGTATGGGTAGACCCTGCACGGGCAGCGGGCGGCCTGGCATTGCTCAAGGCGCATCCTGAGGTGAATGTGTTGATCTGTGATGATGGCTTGCAGCACTATGCTTTGCAGCGCGATATTGAAATTGCAGTGGTGCAGCGGCCATTAGGCATAGGCAATGGGCGCTTATTACCCGCCGGTCCTTTGCGTGAGCCCTTGAATCGTTTACGCTTGGTCGACCTGGTGGTTGAAACAGGGCAATTGCCCGCAACGCCCATGCATGTGAACACTTACCAGTTACGCTTACGCACGGGGACATGGACGTCGGTTACCGACTGTTCCAGCGAAACCAGCACTGAGTGGCTACGTGTGCAGTCCGTTGAGCAGCCTCTGGTGGCGGTGGCGGGTATCGGCCATCCGCAGCGCTTTTTTGACCTGCTGGCGACCATGGGCCTGGACTGTGAACAACGTCCGCTGGCAGATCATTATGCTTATACTCAGGCCGACTTTATAGCGTTGCGCGGAAAAACCATACTGATGACCGAGAAAGATGCCGTAAAATGTCAGCATTTGCAGTTAGAGAATGCTTGGTTTTTACCCGTGTCGGCTGAACTAAGCCCTGTCGGCCATGATCAATCACTGGCAGCATCTGTCATTGGTCTGTTGAAACACAAGCATGCAAAAGCAGCCATGCCACCATATAAAGGAAGTCAAAAATGAATCCCAAATTACTGGAAATCCTGGTTTGTCCAGTGACCAAAGGGCCTTTGGTCTACGATAAGCAAAAGCAGGAGCTGGTCTCAAAAAATGCACGCCTGGCGTATCCGGTGCGAGATGGTATCCCCGTCATGCTGGAAGACGAAGCACGTCGTCTGGACGAGCACGAGTACAGTGAATAACGATGTTTAAGGTTGTTGTTCCCGCCCGCTTTGCCAGCACACGGTTGCCGGGCAAACCACTGGTCGATATTGCCGGCAAGCCTATGGTCGTCCGCGTGGCCGAACAGGCAGCCAAAAGCCTGGCTAATGAGGTGGTGATTGCGACAGACCATGACGATATCCTGCAAGCTGCTGATGCACATGGTGTGGCGGTTGTGATGACGCGGGTTGACCATGTCTCTGGCACTGACCGTATTGCTGAAGTGGTGGCAAAAATGGGCTGGCCGGATGAGATGATTGTGGTGAATGTACAGGGCGATGAGCCACTGATTGATCCGGTACTCATTAACGAGGTAGCCGCGACTTTGTCATCAGACCCACAAGCCGTGATGTCGACTGCCTGTCATCCGATTCATGAAGCGGAGGTCATCGACAATCCAAATGTCGTCAAAGTGGTTCTCAATGCCAAGCAGCAAGCCTTGTATTTCAGCCGTGCTGCGATCCCCTTTCCACGTGACGCCGAGAATAGGCAAAGCCTTGCTGCCCACCGTCATATTGGAATCTATGCTTACCGCGTCGGTTTTTTAAAGCAATATGCCAGCCTGCCTGTGACCGCATTGGAAAAGATAGAAAGCCTGGAACAATTGCGCGTGCTATATCATGGTTACCAGATCGCGGTGACGGTGACCGCACATGCGCCTGCCAGTGGTGTGGACACCCCTGAAGATTTAGATTTGGTGCGGAAAGTATTTGTAGTGTCGTGATGTGTGAAACATAGACAATAAAAAAGCCTGCATCTGCAGGCTTTTTTATTGAGTGTTACGCGTCAATTAGTTTTTTCTCTGACGGCGTGCAGCAATCGTACCCATCAAAGCTAAACCGGCAAACATCATGCCGTAAGTTTCTGGCTCTGGCACTGGTACTGTGATTGGGCTGATGGTGTAGCTACCTTCGTAGTTACCACCAGCAATCAGGTTAAATTGCAAAGTGTAGTTGCCTGCGGCCAGATTAGACACGCTGAATGTGTATCTGGTGACATCCAGATCAATCAATGGGGTCAGGATAGGTGCGTAAGTGAAAGTGTCATCTGCGTCGCTGATGACTGTCAGGCCTTGATACAAGCCAGTTCTGGTATCGCTCAATAATCTCAATTCTGGATCCAGAATACCTGTCAAATCAAAATTACCGCCCAAATAGGAGATGTTGATTTTAACAGTGTGGGACAAGCTTTCGCCTGGATGGTCAGTACCGCTAAATGTGGTTGTTGTAGCAAAAACAGAAGTGCTGGCTAACAGTGAAGCTGCGACTAAAATATTTTTCAACATGATTTTTTCCCCGATTGATATTATTCAATTGTTGCTGAGGGCGATTATGTCAAAAGGAAGTCAGTGGCGAAATAGCCCGATAGGGTCATGTGGGGGAACTTCAGCGGGGGAGGATTACTCAGGCCCTGAAAATAAAGTAAACAGCACCCATCATGCACAGACCTGCCCACAGATAGTCCCATTTCAGCGGCTGCTGCATATACATCACCGCAAACGGCACAAAGATGACCAGAGTGATGACTTCTTGCAGGATTTTGAGTTGTGCCAGGTTGAGCTGGGTAAAGCCGATGCGGTTGGCAGGCACCTGAAAGCAATATTCAATCAGGGCGATGCCCCAGCTGGCAATAATGGCAATCCAGAGCGGTTTCTGGTGCAAGTCACGCAGATGGCCGTACCAGGCAAACAACATAAACAGGTTGGCTGCCGATAGTAACAAGATGGTTTTAATCAGGGTGAAAGACATGCCAAACCCATTTAAGAGAAACCGGGCACGCAGTTTAATGCGCCACCCGGGATGATACGGTTTGAATTAAATAGCTGCTTCGCCAGTTTCGCCGGTACGGATGCGGATGACTTGCTCGACCGAGGTGACAAAAATCTTGCCATCGCCAATCTTGCCGGTATGTGCGGCTTTAATAATGGCTTCAATGGCACTGTCTACCATGTCTGTGGCCAGGATCACTTCAATTTTGATTTTGGGCAGGAAGTCCACCACATATTCTGCACCGCGATATAACTCGGTGTGGCCTTTTTGACGACCAAACCCTTTGACCTCTGTCACGGTCAGGCCATTGACGCCAATGGCGGACAGGGCTTCACGCACTTCATCCAGTTTAAAGGGTTTAATGACGGCTTCTACTTTTTTCATACGCGCTCCGTGGTTAAAACTTTGTCTAGCATTCTACGCAACCAGTGCTGTTTATTCAAATATCACTGCGAGGCACTGGTTAGCCGGGTTAAAAAGTCAGGTTGCAGGTAATCGGGTAGCGGCGGTCTTTGCCAAATCCGCGCTCGGTAATGCGCACACCCACGGCGGCCTGCCTGCGCTTGTATTCGTTGCGGTCTATCAGGCGTGTGACGCGCTGTACGTCAGCCTGCGCATAGCCTAACTTGACGATGGCATCCAGGCTGTAGTCTTTTTCCACATAAGCCTCCATGATTGCATCGAGCACCTCATAAGGTGGCAGGCTGTCCTGGTCGGTCTGGTTGGCACGCAGTTCTGCACTTGGCGCCCGTGTAATAATCCGCTCCGGAATGACTATGCCCAACTGGTTGCGATAGGCAGCCAGCCGGTAGACCAGCGTTTTAGGTACATCTTTAATCAGTGCAAAGCCGCCAGCCATGTCGCCATATAGCGTACTGTACCCGACAGCGGTCTCAGATTTATTACCCGTGGTCAGTACCAGGCTGCCGAATTTATTGCTGATGGCCATCAATAACATGCCGCGAATACGCGCTTGCAGGTTTTCTTCGGTGGTATCAAACGATGTGCCTGTGAATTCTTCAGCAAGCGTGTCGCAAAAGCCTTCAAACAGTGGCTTGATCGGTAACACGCTGTACTCAACGTCGACCAGGCGTGCCATTTCAGCTGCGTCTTCTACACTGATGCCCGCTGTAAACTCCGACGGCATCATCACCGCTTTCACCCGCTCTTTGCCCAGCGCATCGACCGCAATGGCCAGCGTCAATGCCGAGTCTATGCCACCGGATAAGCCCAGCACCACGCTGGGAAATTTGTTTTTATTGACGTAGTCTTGCAGGCCCAGCAACAAGGCTTTATACACGGCAGCTTCAACCGCCAGTGGCGGGGCAATGTCGGTTGGCTGCGGCTGTATGCCGTCTATATTGAGATAGCCCAGGCGCTCTTCAAGCATCGGCAGCTCTTGCACCAGTGCGCCCTGGCTATTCATACTGAACGAGGCGCCATCGAATACCAGTTCATCCTGGCCACCCACCATATTGGCATAGACCATGGCCAGACCCGTCTCCCGAATACGCTCACGCAAGACCTGGTAACGGGTTTGCTGCTTGTGCATATGGTAGGGAGAGGCATTGATGGTCAGCAGGACTTGCGCATCCGCTTGCAAGGCTTGCAAGGCCGGGCCAGGTTCCCAGCTATCGGCGCAGATTAAGATGCCGTAGCGGACACCATGCCATTCAAAGACAACCGGCAAGTCTCCTGCCTCAAAATAACGTTCTTCATCAAAGACGCTATAGTTAGGCAGGTTGTGTTTGTGGTAAGTGGCTTGAATTCTGCCAGAGTGAATCACCGAGGCCGCGTTATAACGCTTGCCTGCGACCATATGCGGATGACCGATAATCACCGCCATATCGGCGGGCAACTGTTGCTCTAACCATTGCAGGGCGCGCTGGTTGGCGGCATAAAAGTCTTGCCTGAATAGCAGGTCTTCGGGCGGATAACCGCAGAGTGCCAGCTCCGGTGTCAGCAACAGCCTTGCACCTGCCTCATGGGCCTGATTAGCGAGCGCCAGGATGCGTTCTGCATTTTGCTGCATGGCACCAACCATGCAGTTCATTTGAGCAATTGCGAGTTTCATGATGCCCTATTTGTTGAGTACTTGTTATGGTCAGTACTTGCCGCCAGCTGCTTTAATCAGCTCGACCATGGCAGGATTCTGGCCTTTCAGCGCGTAGACATAAGCGGTGAGACCATATTGGTCGCGGGTTTTGACATTGGCTTCATGTTCTAATAACAAGCGCGCCATGTCAGGAGAGTTGTTGCTGACTGCTAAATGCAGCAATGGTGTACCTTCGCTGTCCTTGTGGTTAGCATCTGCCTTGCGCTCCAGTAGTGCTTTGGCAACTTCGGTCTGGTTCTTGGTGACCGCCCATGTCAGGGCTGTCCATTCGTGTTCATCCTCTTCATCCACTTTGGCGCCGTGCTCCAGCAGGTAAATGGCCGCCGGTGTATGACCTTCCCTGGCCGTAATCATTAATGCCGTGGTGCCGAGTTTGTCTTTGAGGTTGGCATCTGCGCCATGACTCAAAATGGAGGTGATAGTGGGCACATCCCCACTTTTTGCGGCATACATGAGCACGGTTTTACCATCTGAAGAACGCACATTGGCGTCAAAGCCACGTTCAATAATGAGGCCCACGACTGCGCTATAGCCGGACGTGGCTGCCAGGCCGAGCGCGCTCCAGCCCGCCGGATCACGTACTTTAACGTCAGCCCCTTTTTCCAGCAAGGCTTTCACCGCGTCAATATTGTTCTTTTTGGCCGCGAACATCAGCGCGGTCCAGCCACCCTGGTCTTTGGCATTGATATCTGCGCCGTTGGCCAGTAACTCAGTAATCACCGCTGCCTGGTTTTTGCGCGCGGCATACATGATGGGCGTGATTTTTTCGCTGTCGGTCACATTGGGGTTGGCGCCACTTTTGAGTAACGCTTTCACCGTGGCCAGATCGCCTTTGGAAGAGGCGATCAACAGGTAAGAAATATTGGCACTTGGCTCTATGCTGGTTTCATCAACGGGCGGCGCTTTTTTTGCAGCCTGTGCAGGTAGGGATAGCCCCAGCAACAGGCAGGCGCTCATGCAGAGGGCGCCAAGCCGATGGGTTGTCTGAGGACGATGCTTCATGCCGTTTCCTTTATTTATTTTGTCGCGCGCTTGATGGCTTCGAGTACCGCTTCACCCAGGCCAGCAGGGGAGGCAGCAACTACACAGCCAGCCGCTTCCAGCGCAGCAATCTTGTCTTCTGCTTTGCCTGAGCCACCCGAAATAATCGCACCGGCATGGCCCATGCGTTTACCTTTAGGTGCCGTCAGGCCTGCGATATACGCAGCCACAGGTTTGGTGACATGATGCTTGATAAAGTCAGCCGCAGCTTCTTCATCGCTACCGCCGATTTCGCCAACCATGATAATGGCTTCCGTTTCAGGGTCTTTCTGAAAGAGTTCCAGGCACTCAATAAAGTTCAAGCCTTTGATCGGGTCGCCACCAATGCCAACGCAGGTGGTTTGACCCAAACCCAGCGCAGTCGTTTGATGCACGGCCTCGTAGGTGAGCGTGCCTGAGCGTGACACCACGCCGACTTTGCCGCGTTGGTGGATGCTGCCTGGCATAATGCCGATTTTGCACTCACCGGGGGTGATGACACCCGGGCAGTTAGGGCCAATTAGTTTGGTGCCATTGGCGCGCAATGCGGCTTTGACATTGAGCATGTCAAGCACGGGAATGCCTTCGGTGATACAGACAATTAATTCGATGCCTGCATCGGCAGCTTCCAGAATGGAGTCTGCGGCAAATGGCGGCGGCACATAAATTACACTGGCATTGGCCTGTGTTTCTTTCACCGCTTCACGCATGGTGTTAAACACGGGTAAATCCAGATGTTGCTGGCCACCTTTGCCCGGTGTTACGCCACCCACCATTTTGGTGCCGTAGGCCAGAGCCTGTTCAGAGTGAAACGTGCCTTGTTTACCGGTGAAGCCCTGGCACAATACTTTGGTATTTTTATCCACTAAAATTGCCATGACTACACACCTTTGCTCACTGCTTTGACCGCTTGCTGGGCGGCATCAGTCAACCCTTCGGCGGAAATAATATTCAAGCCGCTGTCACGCAGCATCTGTTTGCCTAGCTCTACGTTAGTGCCTTCGAGGCGCACCACGACAGGAATGGTCATGCCAACTTCGCGCACGGCGGTGATAATGCCGGTGGCAATAATGTCACAGCGCATGATGCCGCCAAAGATATTCACTAAAATGGCTTTAACATTCTGGTCTGCCAGAATGATTTTGAATGCCTTGGTCACCGTTTCAGCCGTGGCGCCACCGCCTACATCGAGGAAGTTGGCAGGCATGCCGCCGTGTAGCTTAATTAAGTCCATGGTCGCCATGGCCAGGCCTGCGCCGTTCACCATGCAGCCGATATTGCCATTCAGGGCAATATAGTTGAGGCCGCTATGATGGGCCTCGGCTTCTTTGGCGTCGTCTTGAGACCAGTCGCGCATTTCGGCAAATGGTTTCTGGCGGTATAAGGCGTTGTCATCCACCGTCATTTTGCAATCCAGCGCAACCAGTTTGCCATCCGCAGTGACGATCAGCGGGTTGATTTCCAGCAGCGCCAAATCGTTGTCTTTAAATAGTTTGTACAAGCCCTTGGACAGTTTGGTAAAGGCACTGATCTGGTCGCCACTCAAGCCCAGGCCAAAGGCCAGGTTGCGCGCCTGGTAGTCCACCAGGCCATTCAGCGGGTCACAGACTTCCTGCAGAATTTTTTCCGGCTGTGTGGCGGCGATTTCTTCAATATCCATGCCGCCCGCACTTGAGGCGACCATGACCACGCGTTCCAGCGTGCGGTCAACCAGCATAGACAAGTACAACTCACGTGCAATCGGCAAGGTTTGTTCCACCAGCACTTGGTGTACTGGTTGACCATCTGGCGCGTTCTGGTAAGTGACCAGGTGCTTACCCAGCAGGCTGCCCGCGACTGTTTGCGCTTCCAGCGCAGACTTTACCACTTTGACGCCGCCAGCTTTGCCGCGGCCACCCGCGTGGACTTGCGCCTTAACGACCCAGGCCTCGCCACCTAATTCTTTCGTGGCAGCAGCGGCAGCTTCTTCAGATTGGACAACTAGGCCAGACGGGGTAGCCAAACCGTACTTTTGCAGTAGCTGTTTGGCTTGATATTCGTGCAGATTCATGAAAATAAGAGATTTTTATGATTAAGCATCTATTTTCGCGCAAATACCCCGGTAAGGCTAGACTACAAACAAAAAAACCGCACACAAGTGCGGTTTTATCTGTGCTAACGCAGCCTTTACAGGTCTTGCGCCCAGGCGTTGCCATAGACTTTGCCATTGCGTGGGAGAATCAGCATCTGGTACATGCTGATCACCCACATGTAACTGGAGGCGAGACTGTAACCAACGCCACCGATGATGGTGAGCCAGGCAAAGTGCGGTGACAGTTTGGTCAGCCACCAGGACATGACGTCCACAATCAAAAACGCAAACGGGAAAGCAATGGCAATGATTTTCGCGGTTTTTGGCACATTGACGGCAAAACTGAAAATCAGGCCAATGAAAAAGAAAATAAAGCTGATGCCAAACAAGTGGATGTGCGACACGCGGGTCAGGCCGCTAATGGTGGCACCTTCATTCACTTCTGCACGGGCTTTCACTTCCTCATATTTGGTGAAGTTCGGAATCCCCGGAATATTGCTGTGGCACATCACACAGTGCTGGGCAAAAATTTGTTTGTAATGTGACTCCCACTGGTCTTGCGGTGCGCCTTGCTGTGCCCATTTGATGATGTCCTGGCGTACTTCCAGCGGTGCCTTGTCAGACATGGAGCCGTTTAATTTGCTCGCCAGCTTGGTGCCGCTGCGGTCGCCATAATAACTGTAGACAATATCGTTGACGGAGAGGCCAAACTTGCCGTCGGCCATGCCGTGTGTGAGCATGATTTGCAGGCCGGCCATGCACAGGCCGACACCAATCACCAGCAGATAGCCGATAAATAGCGCTTTCAGCGGCAATGGCAGGTTGGGCAGGTTCAACCATGGTAGTGTTTGTGCGTCTTGTTTCATTCAATTTCCCGGGGGTTTTTAGTTTGCTTGCAAGCATACCATCGCTTGTGGCATTCCAAAAACAGAAATACTCCTTAAAAACAAGCTGTTCTCAGTGATTGGGGAGGCAACTGGTATAATCGCGCTTTTGTTCAATTAGCGATTTTTATCATGCGTTTAGTGGTTCAAGGTCCTGCCATCACCATGGCACATTTGTCTCATATTCATGGCCTGGTGGGCGGGCATACACAATTCATGCAAGTGGCTCAGCATGCTTATTACCTGCCGGTGGCTGACGGTGAATATCAGGATGTGAAAGCCTTTTGCGCCAGCCAGCAGATGGATTGTGCACTGGTGCAGGATAGCCATCGGTTGCAGCATATCGGCTTATGCGTGATGGACATGGATTCCACCCTGATTGCCATTGAATGCATTGATGAAATCGCTGACATGATGAACCTTAAACCGCAAGTGGCCGAGATCACTGAGGCTGCCATGCGCGGTGAGCTGGATTTTGCTGCCAGTCTGCGCAAGCGTGTGGCCTTGCTCAAAGGGTTGCCTGAATCTGCCCTGCAGCGTGTGATTGAAGAGCGCTTAACCTTTAACCCTGGCGCGCAAGACTGGATTAATACCTGCAAGCAACATGGCATTAAAACCATGGTGGTGTCTGGTGGTTTCACCTTTTTTGCCAACTATGTCAAAGATACGCTGGGGTTGGATTATGCCGTGTCCAATACGTTGGAAATTGTCGATGGCAAATTGACCGGCCAGGTGCTGGGCGACATTGTAGATGCGCAGCGCAAGGCCGATGAGTTGTTGAAACTGCGTGAAACACTCGGACTGGATGTCACTCAAACCATCGCCATTGGTGATGGTGCCAACGACCTGACCATGATGGCCGTGGCTGCGGTCGGTGTGGCTTATCACGCCAAACCGGTGGTGCAGCAGCAAGCCATGTATGCACTGAATGTGGTGGGCCTGGATGGCGTCGCCAATCTGTTGACTATCTAGTCGCTGCGCTTAGTCGAGCAATGACAGGCAGTTTTCTGGGTTGGTGTTTTTTAAATAAATAATTGATTTATTTATATTTTTTGTGAGATATCGTTTGCTATTGTGGCGATTAAAGTGCATAGTGTGCCCACGCGAAGTTCAAGCATTGTTGTTTTCTCTGGTGTTATCTTTCGGTTCTATCGTTAATCCCGCTACTTGACCCTCGCCTTTAATAGGGGAAACCCATTCATTTTTTAAGGAATTATTATGGCAACAGGTATTGTGAAGTGGTTTAACGATGCAAAAGGGTTTGGTTTCATTACGCCAGATCAAGGTGGCGATGACTTATTTGCGCATTTCTCAGCGATTCAATCTGCTGGTTTTAAAAGCCTGGCAGAAAATCAGCGTGTTTCTTATGAAGAAACAACAGGCCCTAAGGGTAAGCAAGCGTCAGCCATTCAAGTGATTGCTTAAGCACGTGCGTTTGGGTGAATTCACCCCCGGATAAAGCCCGTTTGTACGGGCTTTTTTGTTTTTTATTTTAAGGATACCTCATGGCTAAAGAAGAATTGATTGAAATGCAGGGCGCAGTGACGGAAATATTGCCAGATGCGCGTTATCGCGTGACGCTGGATAACGGCCATCAGTTGATTGCTTACACTGGCGGCAAAATGCGCAAACATAAAATACGTATTTTGGCCGGCGACAAAATCACCATTGAAATGTCACCCTATGATATGGGTAAAGGCCGCATTACTTTCCGCCATCTACCGCCACGCAAGCCTTCATAAAAAACATTTAGTGGGTCTCTGCATTTAAGTAGGCCAGTTCAATCTCGCTAAAGCCAGCCTGTTTGCGGGCCTCCATATTGAATGGGGGCCTTAATTTTGGCGCCTGGTATTGCTGGCGTAACGCCTCAAACGTGGCGACAATGTCGAGCCCGCGTTGATCGCATAAATACTGGAACCAGCGGTTGCCAATGGCCACATGGCCGATTTCGTCACGCAGGATAATGTCCAGGATGGCAGCAGCAGCATGGTCACCAGCCTGCGACAGTTTCTGTTTGAGCGGCGGCGTGGCGTCCAGGCCGCGGGCTTCCATGGTGCGCGGCACCAGCGCCATACGTGCCAACACATCAGATTGGGTTTTTTCAACCATCTCCCACAGGCTGTTATGGCCGTCAAAGTCACCATAATCAAACCCCAGCGTTTGCAAGTGTGCGCGTAGTAGTGAGAAGTGATAGGCCTCTTCTTTGGCTACTTGCAGCCAGTCACGGTAATAGTCTTGCGGCATATCGGCAAACCGCCAGACGGCATCCAGTGCCAGGTTGATGGCATTGAACTCAATGTGCGCCAACGCATGAATGAGCGCAGCACGGCCTTCGGCCGTATTCATGGCACGGCGCTGTACCAGCTTGGGCGGCACCAGGCTGGGCTTTTCCGGCCTACCTGGAATGGATTGTACTGGTGCGGTAAGTGTGAGGTGGGCGTTGTAGTCGAGATTAGTTTCCCACAGCAAAGTGACTTGCTGGCATTTTTGTTGCGGATCACTAAGCGTCAGTGCTTGCAGGGCGAGGGTTCTCAGGCAGGATGTCATAGCGTTGGAATTTTACCGTGAATTGGCTGCCGATGTGATGCGTGATTGGGTGAGACAGCCCTGCGGTGACGGTGATGCTGGCATTGTGGTGTTCTGCAATTTCGGCGACGATGGCCAAGCCCAGGCCACAACCATTGCCCTGGTTGGGGTCCAGCCGATGGAAACGCTCAAAAATCAGCGCTGTCTGGTCGTCAGGAATGCCGACGCCGCTGTCCGACACCTGTAGCATCAGGGATTGCTCACTTTGCCATAGGCGGATCACAATCAGGCCTTGTTCGGGCGTATATTGAATGGCATTTTCCAGCAGGTTATTGAGCATTTCAGAGAGCATTAAAGCGTCGCCCAATACTTTGTCCTGATGCGTTTCAATCAGCACTTCCAGTTCCAACTGCTTATCAGACGCCGGGCCTATCCAGCGCGCGCACTCCTCAGAAATAATACTGGTCAGCGAGACTGGCTGGAACACCAGTTGGCTGCTGGCGGCATCGGTTCTGGCCATGCTCAACAGGCGTTGAATCAGGTGGGATAGACGTGTTGTGCTACGCAGCATGTAATTCAATGGTTCTTGCACCGCTTCTGGTGGATGGCTTCTGAGCGCCAGTTCAGCCTGGGTTTGCAGGCCTGCAATCGGCGTGCGTAGCTGGTGTGAGGCATCGGCAATAAATTGCTGTTGTTGCTGTAAACCCGCTTTTACCCGTGACAGCAGCGCATTCATGGCGTGTAACAGCGGATGCAGTTCTAATGGTGAAGAGCTGGTGTCCAGCGGGCTGAGGTCGCGGTGCGAGCGCTGGTGCAACGACTCCCTGAGGTCTTGCAAGGGTTTAAGTGCAAAGTGTATGCCTAACTCAATCACAATGGCTGCCAAGAGCATCATCAGCACTTGTGGTAGTAACATTTCTTCCACCATTTCAGCCACCATGGCATCACGTTTGCCGGTGGTTTCTGCCATGGTAATCAGGATATTGCGGGCGTTGATGGCCTTGCTTTCTGGCAGGCCAAACGTCACGGCGCGAATCGCTTCGCCTTTGTAGAGGCTGTTGTAATAAATCTGCTGGTTGCCCGCGGGTGGTTTGCTGGGGAGTGGCAGGTTGGCTTCGCCAAATACCAGTTTGCCTTGCGGCCCGCTGATGCGTATATAAATGTGGTCACCTTCGTTATAGCTCAGCAAGTGGCTGGCCACTTCGGGGATTTCGATTTTGACTTCGTTGTTGGCGTCGATAATCACTTCATCGGCCAGCGCGAGCACAGTACGCAACAAAGACTGGTCATAGGCCTGTGTCGCATAATGCAAGGCGCGTGAGTAGGAGAGGGCGGCAGACACCCCGAGCACCAGCAACATGGGCAACAATAGCCACAAGCGCAACTGGTTTTTGAGTGAACGTGGTCCCATGTCTTCAGCGTGTCATTAAAGGCTTAGGTGTTCGGCTTCCAGCATATAGCCTAGGCCACGGACGGTACGGATATGGGCGCCGCTGGGTTCAATTTTCTTGCGCAGGCGGTGGATATACACCTCAATGGCATTGTCACCCAGAGTTTCGTCCCAGTTACACAGCGACTCCATGATTTGCTCTTTGGCGATAATTTTCCCGGTACGCATCATCAGTGTTTCCAGCAGGTTGAGTTCGCGGGCAGACAGCGTGATGGGTTGTTCATTAATGCTGGCCAGTTTGTTGGCGACATCCAGTTTTAAATTGCCGCATTGCAACGGTAGGTTGTTGCCCAGTTTGCTGCGGCGTATCAATGCACGTACACGTGCTTCAAGTTCTTCGAGATGAAATGGTTTGGTCAGGAAGTCATCAGCCCCCAGGTCCAGCGCCTGCACGCGTGTGGCGACATCTTCACGCGCAGTCAGAATCAGCACCGCAATCGCGTTCGCCTGCTGACGCAGGTGTGATAGTAACTGCATGCCGTCCATGGTGGGTAACCCGAGGTCAAGAATCACCATATCGTAGACGTCATCCTGAATGGCACGCAAGGCTTGTTTGCCATCGGTGACGTGATCAACCGCGTATTGCGACTGGCTGAGGGCACGCACCAGTCCGTTGGCAATCACTAAATCATCTTCCACAATTAATAAACGCATCGTTGATATCCGCTGGTCTGAATATGTCCAGTGTACCTCAATGCTGGCGGGTTTTTCGTTTGTAAGTTTGCTGCAAGCCAGACGTAAGTTAGCTGTAAGGAGAGCAGCGTATTGTGCAAGGGTGGACAACGCGATGCGAGCCACGATGCCATTAACACAGAATATTAAATGAGCAGCAGCGATTAAGGAGCGATCATGATCAAGACCCTGTTAGTCATGTCGGGATTCATTCTTTCAGCCTATGCCATGGCCGGGACCAATCCCTCGCCACATGATCAGGTTGAATTGCAGAAACATTTGAAAGTAGCCAGACACGCTGTCGCGCAGCCAGCGGTCAACTCCCAAAAGGAGGTTGACAAAAAAACTGCGCAAACCAAGTAACTGTGCAGTTGCCTAAGCACGCTGAATTCCCTGCAGTGTGTTGAGGCAATCAGCAGTTTCGTGTGTATCCTCTCACTTTAACCACGCGCAAGCGTGGTTTTTTTTATCTGTGATTTAGGGCATCTGATGTGGGCTTGGCACCTCGCGCAAGCCCATCTCGTACTTTTTAGCGCAAATCTATAATATCCAGCTTGCCTGCCTTCATGTCCGGCACCAGCAAATGATGGTCATCTTGTGTCAGCGCAATATCTGCGGCAGATTGATAACCCTCTTTCACCAGAGTGACCTTATGTTGCTGGTCAATACGGAAGACTTTGCCTGATTTCCAGTCACTGACATAAATCGTACCATTTGCCTGTTTGACAATGCCATCGCCACCGCCCAAGCCACTGGCCACTTCATCCAGTTTTTTAGTTAGCAGGTTGTAGTTGTAAAGCACGCCAGAAGTGAAGTCGACCAAGAGC
Source organism: Methylophilus sp. 'Pure River' (assembly GCF_046765995.1). Lineage (NCBI taxonomy): Bacteria > Pseudomonadati > Pseudomonadota > Betaproteobacteria > Nitrosomonadales > Methylophilaceae > Methylophilus > Methylophilus sp. 'Pure River'. The sequence continues at coordinate 161,237 of NZ_JBKOUE010000001.1, forward strand.
AGGTGCTCACCTTTGGCATCGGCCAGCAAGCCGTTTGGGGCTAAAATGCGTGCATCAATGGTCCCGTCCAGCAGTAAACTGAGTTGACGCTGCGGTGTGACTTTATAAATAATGCCGCCTTTGCCGCTACCCAGAATATCACCACTGTCACTGATATACAGATTGCCATTGGCATCTGCACTCAGGTCATTGAGAAATTGCGGCACTTTTGGAAAATCTGTTGCTGCCAGAAATACTTCTGCGCTGGCCGTGGGCTGAGTCAGGGCCACACGCAACACGCGCGTTTTGTCGGCAATGTATAAATCAGTGCCGATCAGCACCAGCCCTTTGGGGTCATCCAGGCCTTGTATCAAGACCGAAGTTTTGCCATGGTCAATGACGCGAATCTGGCCATCGCCATCCTGGCCAAAGCCATTGATTTCAGATACGTAGATTTTGCCATCGGCGGCTTGTACCACAGACTCAGGTGTTAACAGGCCATTCACAGGCTCCAAACCATGAGCCTGGCTGAGGCTGCTGATGGTAAGGAGTAACGCGGCCAGTACGCTGGAAATCAATGTACGGCGAACATGGTGGGCAAACAACATAAACACTCCTAGAAAAAGGCTTTGGGTTGGCTTAAGGTGTTGATGCTATTGCATAACGCCTGATAGGTTTGTACCGGGGCTTGCGACACGGATTGCTGGAATACCTGATTCTGCTGTAATTGCTGGATCACCTGGTCAAATGCACGCTGGTAGGACTGATGGGTAAAGTACTCTACGTTATAAGTCAGCCAGCCGCGTGATTGACCTTCGCCTTTAACGGTCACCAGTGGTTTGCCCAGTGCGCTGTCAGCTGCGGGCTGGTTGTACACTTTGGCGGTGATTTCGCTATAAAAAACACCAGTTTGCGGGTTGTAAAACATATTGGGCTCAATCACGACCAGTGCCTGACCTTTGGCCTCGGCTTCACAGCTGGACGTGGTGTATTTTTGTGCCTGGAAGCTGCTCAAGCCGACCGCTTCGGCGGCTTCGGCACGGTTATGCCAATAGTTGAGGTAAGGGTTCAGAAGGCGTACCGGATGCTGGTAAAAAGACTCTGGCACCTGGATGACCAGGGCAGGGGAGGTCTCTGCCTGACTCAGGCTAATCCAGCCCAGGCAGAGAGTGCCAGTGATAGACAATAACATGCGTTTCATATATTGCTCCTGAAAAAATGCTTTGCAGCGTGCGATTACAGGCTGCGAATACGGTAAATCCAGCCGGTCAGGTCATCTGACACATAGAGCCAGCCATCGGCACCGACAATGACATCTACCGGTCGTCCCCAGGCTTGTTTGCCTTGCAGCCAGCCACTGATGAATGGGACGCTTGCCACCGGCTGTTGGTTCCTGAATTGTACACGCAGCAAGGCGTAGCCGCTGGGTTGTTTGCGGTTCCAGGAACCATGCAGAGCCACAATGGCATCCTGTTTGAGGTCATCAGGCAATCGGCTTTGATGTAAAAAGGTGATGCCTATGGGGGTGCTGTGTGAGGGGAGTGTGAGTGCGGGCGCCTGCGCCTGTTGGCAAACGCCAGTTTCGCCTACAAAGTTTGGGTCTTGCATGAGCTGCCCCGGCTGTGCAGGATTCGCCCAGCAATAGGGCCAGCCATAATGCTGGCCTGCTTCAATCTTGTTCAGGTGTTCTGGGGGCAAGTCATCATCGACCACGCCATTTTTTTGCCCGCTGCGGTTATCGGCGCCATTGTTGGTGGCAAACATTTCGCCGCTTTGTGGGTGCCAGGCAACACTTTGGCTGTTACGCAGGCCCCGCGCCCAAATTGCACTTTGTGCATGGCGGCCAACGGTCAGCAAGGCCCCGGCAGGGCGACCATCCAGGGTGTAGCGCAATAGCGTGGCGCGCGTAGGATTGTCTTCAACACAGACATTACAACTGGAGCCGACATTGATAAACAGATAACCATCAGGCGACAGTTTGAGTGTTTTCAGGCTATGGCCACCACTGGGAAAATTGCGGATAAAGGGCTGTGGTGCCCCCCAGCTATCGCCCTGTTTGGGTAGCTTGACCACGCCAGTTTGCTCGGCCACCAGCAAGTCTTCGCCCAGCAGTACCAGGCCGTGTGGCGCGTTGAGGCCTTGTGCGATGACCTCTGCTTCGCCTTGTGCGTTTAAGCGTACGATACGGCCGGTGTCGGACAAACTGACTAATAGCCGCCCCTGGCTATCTAGCGCCAGCATACGTGGCGCCCCCAAGGTGCTGACATCACTAAAGCGCTCGATCTTGAGCCCGGCAGGGACTTCCAATGCCGATAAGGCAGTCTCCACGGCAGGGGTTTGTGCCATGGCGTAATGCAAGCCAATTGCTGTACATAAACCCGTGAGCGCGATCAGCAGCAGGCGCGAGACTTTACCAGCCGAGGAGGTTTGGGCATGTGCTGTGGTCATGTCAATGTGTCTGCCCAGATGTTTTCTGCCCAGGCCTGGGCGTATTCGCCTTCCTGCACGGTGGCTTTGGTAGATACGCCGCCGCCTTCAGCGGACACCATGGACTTCTTGGCCGGGTCATAACGATAGACATTGGCCACATGCATGGCTTGCTGGTCGTCGACAAAGCTATAGCAGGTGTTGGCAAATACGGGCAGCGGATTAGGCGCGTTGCCAGTTTGCAGGTCTATGATAGCGGCGGCACAGACTTTGGCTTGCGAGGTCGCCATATGGGCAGACTTAGGTAAGCCTGCCGAAATACTGTCGCCGATGATATGCACATCCGACTGCAAGCTCGATGCATAAGTGACAAAGTCGACTTCGCACCAGCGGCCATCGACATTATTCAGGCCAGCCACTTGTGCCACTTTGCCCGCCAGTTGCGGCGGAATCACATTCAGCACGTCTGCTTTCACAGTTTCAAAGTCGGTTTTAATGGTTTTACTGGCGGCATCCAGTTGCAGGATTTCACTATTGTTATGGTATTCAATGATGCCCTGGTAGGCACCATTGAAACTTTGCAGGAACAGGCCTTTTTTGGAGGTAATGTCAGCATTGGCATCCAGAATCAGCACTTTGCTGCGTGGTTTGTGCTGTTTGAAATAATGCGCCACTTGGCAGGCACGTTCATAGGGGCCGGGCGGGCAGCGGTAAGCGCCCGTTGGGATCGTCATTACAAACACGCCGCCATCCGGCATGCTTTCCAGTTGCTGCCGTAGTTGCAGCGTTTGCTTGCCTGCTTTCCATGCGTGCGGAATATCAGCCACTGGCGCGGGCATGCCTGGAATCTTGCTGTAATTAAAGTCCACGCCAGGCGCGAGTATCAGGCGGTCATAGCTGAGGTTGCCGCGTGTAAGTTGCACTTGCTTATTAGCGAGATCCACCGCAGTCACGCTGTCTTTCACCCAGTTTAGCCCATGCTGTTTGCGTGATAAGTCATAGCCAAAACTTAACTGATCCAGTGTCCGGCTACCACCCAGCACCAGGTTGCTCTGCGGGCAGGAGATAAATTGCGGGTTAGGCTCAATAATGGTGACTTTGAGGTTGCCCATGCTCCAGGCGCGTAAGTATTTGGCGGCGGTGAGGCCTGCAAACCCTGCGCCTACTATTACCACATGGCCTAGAGGTGGTTTGCTGGCACGGGCAAAAGCGGGCAGGCCATAAAAGGCGAGTCCGCCATAAATCACTGAGCGCACAAATTGCCTGCGTGTTGTGCTGACAGGATGGCTGGTCAAGATAGAATCCGGCTGCATTATTGTGCCCCCAGGAATGATTGATGCGGCAAGGCATGCGCTGTTTGTCTGGGCTGCTGTGCGAAATAACTTGCCAGGGCGGTGATTTCTTCCTTGGTCAAGCCTTTGGCATGATGATGCATGACTGTCGATGATACCGAGCCATCCTTAAAGCCCTGCATGCGCTGCACAAAGTAATCCTGGTTGAGGGCAGCCAGCGTAGGCGTGCCGCCCAGGCTGTTGCCGTTAGGGCCGTGGCAGGCAGCGCAAGAGGCCGCCAGGGTGTGAATTGCCGAGGAGTCTTCTGCCTGCGCCGCTAGCGACCATGCGACGACACAAGCCCATAACATACTTGCGTATACCTGCTTCATACTTTCCCCCAAGATTTTTGTGATGACTCACATTATTCTAAATGGCAGCGCAGGCGTGAGTGACTCTGGTTACACACCGCCTCAAAACGATAGTCATAAAACAAAAACGGCCATGAATATCATGACCGTTTTTGTTCAATATCGTTGCGAGTTGCCAGCGATTAGAAGCATTTTTCTTCCTGACAGCCATCATTTTTGGTGCCAAGTTCAGTCAGCAGGTCGACCATTTTCTGGTCATTTTCTTCTTTGAAATAGCGTACCAGGGATACATCGCCTTTGAGTTTGATGTTCACATCCGCACCCGCAGCAGCCAGGTATTTCATGGTCGCGGTGTCGCCGATAAAGGCAGACATATGGAACGCCGTGTTATGGCTGGCAGGGTGTACATAGTTCAGGTCAGCACCTTTGGACACAAGGTATTTCACCACGTCCAGTTTGCCTTTTGACGCCGCCATTTGCAGTGGCTCCCAGGCAAAGAATTTTTGTTTGACCAGGGTTGGGTCTGCTTCCACAAACTTTTTGACGACTTTAATATTGCCACCTGTAAGCGCCTCGGTAAACTCCATGTACTCCTCATCTGACAGCGCAAATGCCTGTAAGGCAAATGACAGTGAGAACAAGGCCACTAAAAACTTAACTGATTTCATAATCTCTCCAAACACCTGATTTTCATTTTTAAAAATAACCACTTTGTTTTAATGGCGAAACCACGTGAGCCGGTTTCGCTTAACCCACAAACTTGCGTGCATTCCTGAACATACGCATCCATGGGCCGTCCTCTTGCCACCCGTCTGGGCACCAGGAGTGTTGTACGGCCCTGAACACGCGTTCAGGGTGTGGCATCATGATGCTGAAACGGCCGTCTTGCGTAGTGAAACCGGTCAAGCCCTGTGGCGAACCATTCGGGTTAAACGGGTAGACCTCGGTCGCTTGCGCAGCATGGTCAACATAGCGCACAGTTGCCAGTTGCTGTTGTAGCACACTTGTGACCGCGCTGGCATCAGTAAATTCCGTAAAACCTTCACCATGTGCCACAGCGATCGGCATGCGGCTGCCTGCCATGCCATCAAAGAAGATGGAAGGTGAAGATAAAATCTCGATCAGCGCCACACGGGCTTCAAATTGTTCGGACTTGTTGCGCACGAAATGCGGCCAGTGCTCGGCACCAGGAATAATGCTGTGCAGGTTGCTCATCATCTGGCAACCGTTACACACGCCCAGGGCGAAGGTATCGGTGCGGTTAAAGAAGGCGCTGAATTCGTCGCGGGCGCGGTTGTTGAACAGGATGGACTTGGCCCAGCCTTCGCCAGCACCTAGCACGTCACCGTAAGAGAAGCCACCACAGGCGACCAGGCCGGCAAAGTCTTTGAGGGACACGCGGCCACTGATGACGTCGCTCATATGGACGTCTACGCTATTAAAGCCTGCGCGGTCAAAGGCGGCGGCCATTTCGGTCTGGCCGTTGACGCCTTGCTCACGCAAGATTGCCATATTGGGACGTTTGCCGGTATTGATATAGGGCGCAGCGATATTATCGTTGAGGTCGAACGTCAGCTTGGCATGCAAACCGGCATCATCGGCGTTGAGGATGCGGTCATATTCCTGCTGCGCACAGGTCGGGTTGTCACGCAGGCTTTGCATGCGGTAAGTGGTTTCAGACCACATACGGTGCAACTCAATACGTGAGGCTTGGTATTGCGTGTTGCCTTGTTTGATTGCAATGTCATGCCCCGCGTTGACCTGGCCGATGCGATGTACACAGGCGCCCAGCGCCTGTTGCAGTTGCGCTGCAATCGCGGCGGCGTCTGCGGCACGCACTTGCACCACGGCCCCCAGTTCTTCGTTAAACAGCGTGCTGATGTGATCGTTACCCAGGCTGGACAAGTCAATATTGAGGCCGCAATGACCAGCAAACGCCATTTCTGCCAATGTGACATACAGGCCGCCGTCAGAGCGGTCATGATAAGCTAGCAGTTTGCCGTCACTGTTCAATTGCTGAATCGCAGCGAAAAACGCTTTCAATTGTGCTGGCTGGTCAACATCCGGCACGCTATTGCCCAGTTGCTTGTAGACTTGCGCCAGGGCCGAGCCGCCCATGCGGTTGCGGCCATTGCCGAGGTCGATCAGGATCAGCTCGCTCTCACCCAAATCGGTGCGCAGTTGTGGCGTCAGGGTTTTGCGCACATCTGGCGTATTGGCAAACGCTGAAATCACCAGTGAAATTGGCGCAGTCACTGCTTTATTTTCACCGTTGTCTTGCCACACGGTTTTCATACTCATGGAGTCTTTACCCACCGGGATGCTGATACCCAGTGCCGGACACAACTCCATGCCCACGGTTTTCACGGTGGCGTACAGTGCGGCATCTTCACCGGCGTGGCCAGCAGGGGCCATCCAGTTGGCGGACAGTTTGAGGTTGCCGATCTCACTAATGGCCGCGGCAGCAATGTTGGTGATGGCTTCACCAATCGCCATGCGGCCAGAAGCAGGCGCGTCAATGAGTGCCAGCGGGGCCTTTTCGCCGATGGCAAATGCTTCGCCAATATTGGTTTCAAACCCGGCGCAAGTCACGGCCACGTTGCTGACCGGCACTTGCCATGGGCCGACCATCTGGTCGCGTGCAATCAGGCCGGTGACGCTGCGGTCACCGATCGTGATGAGGAAGGTTTTGTCAGCCACACCTGGCAGGCGCAATACACGTGCGACGGCGTCTTTCAGGTCTACGGTGCTGGTGTCAAACGCTTGCAGGTTTTTCGGGGTGGACTTCACGTCGCGCAGCATTTTTGGTGGTTTACCCAACAACACGGACAATTCCATGTCGACTGGCTTGTTGGCAAAGTGAGTGTCTTCCACGGTTAAGTGACGTTCTTCAGTCGTCACGCCGACGACCGCGAACGGGCAGCGCTCACGTGCACAGATAGCTTCGAACAGTGGCAACTGGTCTTGAGTCACGGCGAGCACATAGCGCTCTTGTGCTTCGTTACTCCACAATTCGCGTGGGCTCATGCCAGGCTCTTCGTTGTGCACATCACGCAGTTGGAACACCGCACCTACTTTGGCATCATTGACCAGTTCAGGGAAGGCGTTGGAGATGCCACCGGCACCGACGTCGTGGATGCTTAAAATAGGGTTCTTGTCCCCCATTTGCCAGCAACGGTCGATGACCTCTTGCGCACGGCGTTGCAGCTCAGGGTTGCCTCGCTGCACGGAGTCAAAATCCAGGTTTTCAGTGTTGGCACCGGTATCCATACTGGAAGCTGCACCACCGCCCAGGCCGATCAGCATAGCCGGGCCGCCCAGTTGAATCAGGGCTGAACCAGGCGGGATGCTGTTTTTAAAACTATGGCTATCGGAAATATTACCGACACCACCAGCTAGCATAATCGGTTTGTGGTAGCCGCGCACTTCTGCTTTGCCATCAGTGCCCGTGGTTTCCAATTCAAAGGTACGGAAGTAACCGGCAATGTTGGGGCGCCCAAATTCGTTGTTATAAGCGGCGCCACCGAGTGGGCCGTCTATCATGATTTGCAGCGGGCTGGCGATACGGCCGGGCTTGCCGTAGTTGGTTTCCCACGGCTGAGTAAAGTCTGGCAGGTTGAGGTTAGACACCGAGAAGCCGGCCAGGCCTGCTTTAGGTTTCGAGCCAATACCGGTGGCACCTTCGTCACGAATCTCGCCACCTGCACCCGTAGCCGCACCGGCAAAGGGTGAAATCGCGGTTGGGTGGTTATGCGTTTCTACCTTCATGAGGTAGTGCATATTGTCTTCTACAAACTGGTAACTCTGATCGGCAGACGGGTAAAAACGCTTGGTTTTCTGGCCTTGCACGATAGACGAGTTGTCTGAGTACGCGACGACGGTATGGCCTGGATTCAGCTTGTGTGTGTTGCGAATCATATTGAACAGCGACAACTCTTGTTGCACGCCATCAATCACCCAGTCGGCATTGAAAATCTTGTGGCGGCAATGTTCTGAGTTGGCCTGGGCAAACATCATCAGCTCGACATCGGTCGGGTTGCGGCCCATTTTTGTATAATTTTCCAGCAGGTAATCGACTTCGTCAGGCGATAAGGCCAAGCCCATGTCATTGTTGGCAGCTTCAAGCGCCGCTTTGCCACCGACCAGGATGTCGATGCTGGATAACGGTTTAGGATCAGCGTGGTGATACAGTTTTTCGGCATCGGCCAGGCTGTAGATCACGGTTTCCGTCATGCGGTCTTGGATGGCTGCACGTAACGCCTGTTTTTCGCTATCGGTCAGTGGCTGGCCGTTTTGGGTGGTCACGTAGTAGGCAATGCCACGCTCCAGACGCAACAGGCTGCTCAGGCCGCAGTTGTGCGCAATGTCAGTCGCACGTGATGCCCACGGTGAAATGGTGCCTATGCGAGGTGTGACCAACAACAGTTCGCCCGTCGGTGATTCGATATCCGTGTGCGGGCCGTAAGTCAGAATCTGGCGTAGGGTCTCTTGCTCGGCGGCACTCAGCGCATGTTCGCTAAAGGCGAAATGCACAAATTCGGTGTAAATGTGGCCGATATTCGGTGCGCTGACTTTGAGGGCGCTATACAGTTTATCGAGACGGAATTGCGAGAGGGCGGCGCTGCCGCGCAGGCTAAAAAAATGCGCTTGACTGGACATGTGACGGTTGGATTTTTCAATGAAAATTCAAACCGTTATTTTAACAGAAAGCGCGTCGTCTCGCAGGGCTAATCGAACGGCCAATAAAAAACGGCCACACACAGGTGGCCGTTGGTGTTTAGTAACCCAGTGCGCGGGCGCTCTGGTAAAACAGGAAGCTGATGACCCACGCCAGCCCCAGTGACCAAGCAAGCGATAGCCACATAAAGCCACTGCTCTTGCTTTCGGATTTGAGCGTGGCAATGGTAGACAGGCAAGGGGTATAAATCAGCGTGAACAGCATAAAACTCATGCCTTGCACCCAGTCGATATGGCTGGCGATTTGATGGCTAAGCGCATCGCCCTGTAAGCCGTAAATCACTGCCAGCGAGCCAACGACGATTTCTTTGGCGACAAACCCAAAAATCAGGGCAATCGCCAATTCGGTATCGATCCCGATCGGATCCAGCACGGGCGAGAAGAAGCGGCCTATGCTACCTGCCCATGTTTCTGGGCTGGCAGGCACTGCGGTCGTCGGCAGGTGTGTGAGTAGCCAGACCATGACCACGCCAATCACAATAAATTTGGTGGCACGTGCCAGGAAGTGTTTCACCTCTTGCCAGCCACGCATCCAGATTTGCTGCGGCGTCGGGAAGCGATAAGGTGGGAGTTCAAGCACAAACGGCTCGCGGCTGGCAAACTTGCCTTTGAATAGGATGGCGGTGATGAATATCGTCGCGAAACTCACCATATAGAGCGAGAACAGCACCAGTGCGGCTTGTGAGGGCGGGAACAGGATGGCAATGATAAACAGGAATACCTGTAGCCGCGCGGAACATAGCGATAAGGGAATCGTGAGCATGGTCAGTAAGCGCATGGGGCGGCTACGCATGACGCGTGTGCCCATCAAAGCGGGCACGTTACAGCCAAAGCCCATCAGCATCATGACAAAGCCACGGCCATCCAGGCCCATTTTCGCCATCAGCGTATCCATTAGGAATGCCGCACGTGACAAATAACCGCTATCTTCCACCATGCTCATGACCAGGAAGAACAGCACGATAATCGGTACAAAGGCAGCTACCGTGCTAAAGCCGGTATACAGGCCGTCCAGTAACAAGCCATTTAACCAAGTGGGCAAACTTGCCAGCGCTGGCTCTAGTGCCTCGCTACGCAGGCTGTCAAACAGCCAAGCCATGCCTTCTTGCAGCGGCGCACCTACGGTAAAGATAAACTGGAACAACATGAACACTGAGAGCAGGAAAAGGGGCAATCCTAGCCATGGATGCAGCAACACCTTGTCTAGCCGGTCGGTCAGGCTGTGATTGAGCTGTAGTGGGAAATGCACGGTACGGTCAATGATCTGGTGCATTTCCTGCTCGATGGCATTGTCCATCTCCAGCTTGCCTGCGATGGTTTCCGGTGTCACCAGGTTGGGCTGCTGCAAAAGGGTTTGTGCCGCCAGTTGCAGTGCTTCGGGGCAACCCTGGCCGTATTTGGCGCTGATGGTGCGCACGGGCATGCCCAGCTGTTTGCTCATGGCTTGAGCGTCAATGGTGATGCCTGCACGCTTGGCTTCATCCTCCATATTGAGCAGCAACACGGCGGGAAGTCCCAATGCACGAATTTGCAATGCCAGCGATAATTGACGGTCAATTTGTGCGCTGTTGAGGATGATCAGCACCAAATCTATCGCATGATGGCTTAAAAAGTGCCTGACGACGTGCTCGTCATCAGAAAAGCCATGCAAGTCATACAGCCCTGGCAAGTCAACCAGTTCAGCAATATGGCCGCCCAGCAAAATCTTGGCGCTCATTAAATCTACCGTAATGCCAGGCCAGTTGCCGACACGCGCCGAAGCGCCGCTTAAGCGATTGAACAGGGTGGATTTGCCCGTGTTGGGCATTCCGAGCAGGGCAACACGTTTCATGCAGTGGTAGATTCTGTCTGGTTGGAGAGGGGGTGCACATGGATGGCTTTGGCATCCTGCAGGCGGATAATGACGTCCGTCGAGCCGATACGCACATGCAGTGGGCCGTTAAATGCAGCCTGTCGGATGACTTCCAGCTGTTTGCCAGACCGGAAGCCCAAGGCGCTCAGGCGTTGCGCTAAGGCTTGCTCGGCATGAATGCGGTCAATGATGGCAGACTGGCCGGGTTTGAGGGCGTCAAGATGCATGTGCATATTACAAATGAGAATAATTCTTGATTTTATCTCAGATTGTCAGGCAAAGAAAAGGTTTCTGTACACGTGAACGCCGTCACGCGGAGCGGCTGACCCAATAAAAAAGCCAGTCTAAACTGGCTTTTTTATTGGGTGGACAGATGATCCAGGCTTATTTTTTTTCAACGCCAGACACATCAATCTTCGCTTTGTCTTTCAGACCTAGCATGTATTTTTCCAGCTTGCGTTGTTGCAGTGTACGCTCAATGCCTTCTTGCACTTTTTCGTACGGTGGTGCTTGCAGTGCGCGTGTATCGACCAGTTTGATGACATGCCAGCCAAATTGTGACTGTACTGGCTCAGGTGTAGTTTCACCTTTTTTCAGGCCAACCAGCGCATCGGCAAATGGTCTTACCATGCCAGCCGGTGAGAACCAGCCCAGATCGCCACCTTTGTCTTTAGAGCCTGGATCCTGTGATTTTTCTTTAGCAATCTTGGCAAAGTCAGTGCCTTTTTTCAGGTCGGCAATAATCGCTTTGGCTTCTGCTTCAGTTTTCACCAGAATGTGGCGCGCATTATATTCTTTGTCGCCCAGTTCTTTTTTATACTGCTCGTAGCCTTCTTTTTTCTCGGCATCGGTCACTGGGTTTTTCTTGATAAAGTCAGCCAGGAATGCATTTACCAGCAATTTACGGCGCGCCAACTCTTCGCTCGCGATGAAGTCAGGCAATTTATCGATACCTGCTTTTTGTGCTTCCTGGTAAGCCAGTTCGGAACCAACCAATTCGTTCACAACCGCTGCTTTCATGCCGTCATTGGCTTTCTGGCCAGTGCGTGCTTCGGCATCGCGCAAAATAAAGTCTACCCAGGTCTTTTTAATCGGTTTGCCGTTGACTGTAGCAACTGCATCGGCATCCGCCGCGTATACATGTGGCAGTGCGCTTAAGCAAGCAATCGCCAACATTACTTTCAAAAATTTCATGCAATATCCTTATATAACGATTTGAATTGGTGCGATATTAAAAAACAGAAATGTTTCAAACAAATGACTCATCAGTCGATAAGGCTTGAATACTGAGCGCGTGTATGCGATGAGGCATTAAATCTTGCAAGCATTGATAGACCATGCGATGGCGCATTATCTGTGATTTTCCTGAAAATAGCGAGCTTTTTACCTTGAGCGTAAAATGCCCGCCGCCGGTATTGCCTGCATGTCCGCGATGCAAATCACTGTCATCCTGTATCTCAAGCAGCGTCGGCGCCAGCGACTGCAAACGGAGCTCAATTTCTGCTTTTAGCATGTTATGGCAATGTCTTTCTAAAGGGTTTGACTTCTACTTTGCCATAGACGCCTGCATGCACAAATGGGTCATCATTGGCCCAATCGGTGGCGGCCTGCAAAGAATCGAATTCTGCCACAATCAGGCTGCCGCTAAACCCGGCTGCACCAGGGTCTATGCTATCAATGGCGGGTAATGGCCCGGCGAGCAGCAAGCGCCCTTCATTCTGTAGCTGTTGCAAGCGAGCCAGATGCGGCGGGCGATGCTCCAGCCTCAGTGGCAAACTGTTGGCGGTATCCTGGGCGTAAATCATGTAAAGCATGGTCGTTGTCTCTTAGTCAGGGAGAAGGTGTGTTTTGTTCAATCCAGTGCGCTTTTAACGCAAACACTTGCGCAATAATAAAGATAAACATCAGGCTGGTGGCACCAAACAGTTTGAAGTTGACCCAGTCGTCTTCACTGAAGTGAAAGGCCACATACAGATTGAGGATGCCCATGCCGACCAAAAACGCAATCCAGCACAGGTTGAGTCGGTCCCAGATTGCGAGCGGCGGTGCCATCATTTTGCCCAGCATGTTTTCGATCAGGTTGCGCTTGAGGGCGTAACGGCTAAACAGCAATACCAGTGCGCCTATCCAGTAAATGGCGGTTGGCTTCCACATAATATAGGTTTTATCATGCAGCAATAAGGTGATGCCGCCGAGCACAGTAATCACCGCACCGTTAATCACCAGCATTTTGTCTATCTTGCCACGTTTGATCCATAGTATCAGCATCAGTACCAAGGTGCTGATCATGGCGACTGCGGTGGCGGTAAAGATGCCCGCCTTTTTATAGGCAATAAAAAAGAGAATGACGGGGAGTAAATCGGTAATGACTTGCATGAGTGGCTTCAGGCGACTGAATTCCTGCTATCTGTGAGGGCACTATTTTGCTATGATTTCTGTCAATATGTAAAGTTAGTCGCTTTACTGTCTCTCTTTTTTATTCAAACGGCGTCCTCTATTGATCATGTCTGTCCCCATTGATTTGCATTGCCATTCCACCATGTCCGACGGGCTCCTCACGCCTGAAGAACTGGTTGCGCATGCGGCGAGCAAAGGCGTGCGGGTACTCGCCTTGACTGATCATGACGAGGTGAGCGGGTTGGCGCGTGCGCGTGCTGCAGCTGAGCAATTAGGGATTTCTTTTATTGATGGCGTTGAGATTTCCGTCACCTGGAAAAATCGTACTTTGCATATTGTCGGTCTGCGTGTCGATCCGCAACATCCAGAATTGTTAGCCGCCTTTGCTAAAGTGCGCGAAGGGCGCGATGCCCGCGCCAGACAAATTGCCGAAGGCCTGGCAAAAGCAGGGATCGCAGACGCATATGAAGGTGCGCGGGAATTCTCGGGTAATAGCGTGATGACGCGCAGCCATTTTGCCCAGTTTATGGTGAAGCGCGGCCATGCCAGAAATATCAAATCGGTATTTAAAAAGTATATGGTCAAAGGCAAGCCTGGTTACGTCAATCATGAGTGGATGAGCCTGGAAGGGGCCATGCAGTTGATTCGTGATAGTGGCGGGGTGGCTGTCCTGGCACACCCGGGTCGCTATGATTTGGGATTTGTGAATATGCATCTGTTATTAAATGAATTCAGAAATCTGGGCGGTGCAGCGATTGAAGTGGTCACTGGTAGTCATCAACCGCCGCAGTATGAGCAATTTGCCAAACTGGCGCATCGTTTTGATTTAAAAGCTTCGCAAGGCTCTGATTACCACGGCCCGGGCATGTCTTATATGGATATGGGGCGTTTGCCTGCATTGCCTTCCGGTTGCGTGCCTGTGTGGCAGGACTGGCCCGAAGCCAGTCAACTGCAAGCAGTAGCGGGTTAGCGCATCCTCTAAATCATGGCACAGTATTTTGTGATTCATGCGGAAAACCCGCAAAGCCGTTTGATCCAGCAAGCTGCGCAGCTATTAAAGCAGGGCGGGGTGCTGGCATGCCCCACTGATTCCAGTTATGCTTTGGTGTGCCTGATGGAGTTCAAGGACGCGCAAACCCGTATCCGCCGCTTGCGTGGTGTCGATGATGAGCATCCATTTACGTTGATTTGCCGTGACCTGGCTGAGATTGGCACTTATGCCAAAGTGAATAACAGCCAGTTCCGCTTGCTCAAGGCGATGACGCCGGGCGCTTATACCTTTTTACTCGAAGCCAGCCGTGAAGTGCCGCGCCGCTTGCAGCATCCCAAGCGCAGCACCATTGGCTTGCGCGTGCCTAAGCATGTGGTTACGCAAGCCTTGCTGGAGGCGTTGGATTCGCCCTTGCTCAGCATGACCTTGCAGTTGCCTGGCGATGAAGCGCCCATGTCAGTCGGTTGGGAAATCCGTGAAGCCCTGGAGCATCAGATTGACGCCGTGATCGACAGTGACATCGTGCACGTGGGAGCCACGACGGTGGTGGATTTGACGCAAGACCCGCCCGAAGTGGTGCGCGCTGGCGTTGCGCCATGGCCTTGATTTGGCGGTATCTGGCCGCACCTTAGGATTCTTAGACTCTGTTGCAGAGTGTTGACTTTAGCTGGAAGCATGACATGGAACTCACTGTTGTACAGAAAATTGCCGCTTACGCCTTGCCCATCCTGTTTGCCATCACGGTACATGAAGCGGCGCATGGTTATGCCGCCAAGTTTTTTGGTGACCTGACCGCTGAGCGCATGGGCAGGATTACCCTCAATCCCTTTAAGCATATAGACCCGATCGGCACGATTTTACTGCCTGCGCTCAGCATTATCCTGGGCGGCGTGCTGTTTGGCTGGGCCAAGCCGGTGCCAGTCAACTTTGGCCAATTACGTCGGCCGAAGCAAGATATGTTGTGGGTGGCGTTGGCTGGCCCTGCGTCTAATTTTGCCATGGCAATTGTGTGGGGATTGGTGCTGGCGCGTATTGGCCTGTTTCCAGAGTCCGCGCAGGCTTTTTTGTCACAAATGAGCCTGGCGGGCATCCAGATTAACCTGGTGTTGCTGGTGTTGAATTTGTTTCCGCTGCCGCCTTTGGATGGTGGCCGTATTGCTGTGAGCTTGTTGCCCATGCAGGCTGCAATCAAGTTTGCGCAAATCGAGCGTTATGGCATGCTGATTCTTATTGCCTTGTTATTTACTGGCATTCTGGGTGTTTTACTGTCGCCGGTACTCAGGTTCTTTCAGCAGTTATTGACTGTGCTGGTGATGTAATGATGAAGCCGCTAATTTAGCGGC
Source organism: Methylophilus sp. 'Pure River' (assembly GCF_046765995.1). Lineage (NCBI taxonomy): Bacteria > Pseudomonadati > Pseudomonadota > Betaproteobacteria > Nitrosomonadales > Methylophilaceae > Methylophilus > Methylophilus sp. 'Pure River'. Next base: position 176,605 of record NZ_JBKOUE010000001.1, read on the forward strand.
TTCATGCTATTTGCCGTTAGTGTTTGATCGCGTCCAGCGTCAGTTTGGTCGGAACATGGTCATGGTCTGCCTTCACTGTTGCCGGGTTGGTGATTGAAACCCGTTCTGCACCAATCCCTGTAGCCAGTAATGCTTTTTGGATGGCGTCGGCACGTGCCTTAGCCAGGGTTTGCAAATCAGTGTCGGTGACCTGGATGCTGGTGGTAAGCGCTTCCTGGGCTTGTGCGTAAAAACCTTCGGGTGCTTTTTCCAGTTTGGCGGCCAGCCGCTTGAGCAAGCCTTTATTGGTGAGTTTGTCGTGCAATGCTTGTATCGCAGACTGCACTTTCGGGTTGTTCAAGTCAATCGGCCCCGGTGCTTGTCCCGCCTCCAGGCGTACGCCGACCTCTTCTGCCACCTGTTTGCGCAAGCTGGCTTCCTGAATCGCGCGTGTATCTGCGGCTACATCGTAGCCAGGTACAATGCCCAGCGCTAATTGCTGGCGTTTGGTGAGTGCGTTGCTCACAGTATGTAACTTTTCCAGTTCCGGTGGCGAAATTGCCGCGTTGCCGGGGTCAAACACAATCGCCTCCAGTTTTTCTCCGCCGCCAAACAGTTTACCCAGCGCACTGAACGGTGCGGTCACAATTTTGGTCAGCACATTGGTGAACGCTTTCCAGACAATCCCGCCTATGCTGAATTTGGGGTCGTCCAGGCTGCCACTGACTGGCAAATCGAGGTCGATCACGCCATCACTGTCTTCCAGGATGGCAATCGCCAGGTCCAGGGGCAGGTTGGGGGCATCTTTACTGTCAACTCTTTCACCCAGGGTAAGCTTGTTGATGACAAATTTGTTTTCGCCCGCCAGTACACGCTGTTTGATTTTATAGCCCAAGTCTACAGACAGCTTGCCAGATTCAATTTTGCGCCCGGCAAACTTACCCGAGTAGGGAGTCAGGCGATTCATCTCCAGGTTGGTGAAGGCTAGTTTAATATCGGTAAACTCTGTGGTTTTAAATGGTTGCAACGAGCCACGGATACGTGCTGCACCGTAATCATCTACCTTGCCGTCCAGTTCGACTTGCGCGGTGGATGACGGGTTGCTGGAGATGCCATTGATGACGCCACCCAGGGTGTGAATGTGCGTGCCAAACGGTTGTGGTAGCGATAAGTCAGCAAATTCCAGTTCGGCGTTATTGATGCGTACCGTATCAATTGCCACCGGGAAATCGCTGCTAGTGCTGGCAGGTGTTGCCGTTGCGGTGGTTTGACTCGCGGGGGCGGGAGGCGCCTTGGTTGTGGTTGATGTGGTTGCCGCCGCCTGGTCTGGTGTAGCCGTGCGTATGACCTTGGTGATATTCAGGCTGCGGTCAGGGTAAATGATGAATTTACTTTGCGGTTTGCTTAAGGTCAGCGTACTTAATAGCAGCTTGTTGGGCGCCAGTGACAGTGCCAAGCCGTCCCCTTGCAGTTTTTCCCAGCGTAAAAACGGTTGCTGGCTCGCTTCCTCAAGGATGGACAGCTGGTTGATACTAAAGCCGCCGTCAAACTTCGTCGTCCCACTGCTGGTTTGTTGCAGTTTGCCTTGCAGGCTGGCGGAACCGTTTTCCAGTTGCAGTAAGGCAGCTTGCTGGATATAAGGGGCAAAGGGTTTCAGTGCCAGTTCGGTGAGTGTACATTGCAACTCGGTTTTAAAAGGGGCTGCAGCCAGTTTGCCTTGCAGGTTGAACTGACCGCCTTGTTTGACCTTGAATCCAGCTTTCACCGGCAGCAAGCGTGCCATATTCTGGCTCAGGTCGCTAGTTTCCACGCTGGCATCCACCACATCCAGCACCACAGGTGTCGGTGTCGTTTGATCTTCAAAATGAATGTCAGCCTGTTGCAAGGCCAGCCGCTTCACGGCGTAAGACCATGGTTTCGCAGATGTTGCTGTTTGTGTGCTTGTTTTGGCCGTTGCTGTGTGACTGCCTGAAACCGGTGACAGTATGGCTTGCCAGTTCAGGCGTTGATCCGCTTGCCTGATGACCGTTGTTTTAAGCCCTTGTAATTGAATCGCGGCAATGTCGATTTTTTGCTGGTCCAGCGCCAGTTGTGCATGACTCAGTGCGAATTTGGCCAATTGGGCGGCGGGTTTTTTATCTGATTGCACGCTGAGTTGTGTGGCTTCCAGTTGCACATTTTTTAGCGTCAGGCCTGACGTATTGTCCACACCTAGTTGTATATTTAAGTCGCCAACCGTGGCTTGCAAGGGCTTGGCAAATTGCTGGTCGGTATAAGCGAGCTGCCAGTGCGCCAGGGCAATGTCGTCTATCGCAAATTGGAAGGGGGCGCTGGCCTTTTCATTGACCTTTTCATCTGGCACCGCAGGGGTCTCTGCAGGCGAGGGCGTGGCTGTTGCAGGTTCGGCAAAGGCGTGTTGCCAATCAAGTCCGGCAGCCGTTTGCGTCGCCGACAATTGCCCTTTGTTTAATAAAATATGCGCTACATTGACCCGGCGTTCGGCCAGATTGAGGCTGACATTTTCGATCGCCAGTTCTGGCAGCGCAAATAATGTTTTTTGCGCCTGTTGTAGCTGTGTTTGCTCAATATGCAGGTTCAGGTTGTCAAATGTCAGCTGGGCCTGTTTGTCCTGTGCGAAGACCAGCTTGGGTAAAGTCAGGCTGCTTTTGGCAATGGCAAGCTCTGCCTGTGGTTTATGTAGTTTGAGTTGGTCCAGTTGTACATCGATATCTTGTGTGGTGACCAATAACTGTTTTTGTTGATCAAGCGCCAGATGCTTGGCTTTGACCTTCAGCTGCGTGAACGCGAGCTTGTCGCCTTGTGTCAGTGCACCTGCCAAATCATTCACGCGCAGCTCTGCATCGCTGACCAACAGTTTTGGTTGTTGATTTGGTAAAGAAAAATCATAGTTAAGCTGACTGGCAAATGTACCTGCCGTGATTTGCAGCGGCAAGTTGGCTGTGTTTACCCATTGCATGACTTTGGCGATTTGCAAGCCTTCAATCGCCAGTGAGCCTTGCGACGCTAACGGATTGACGCCGAAATTACCTTTCCATTTGATGGTGGCGCCCTGGTACGGCAGTTTGGCGGCAATCAGGTAGTCACCACGGTCTTTGGGTAGCGTGGAAAAGCCTTCCAGCTCAAAGTCCAGTGGCTTAAGTGATGCTTGTAATGGTGAGGCGTGCTGCGCATCCTGATAATCGATATTACCCTGGCTGATCGAAATGTTTTCAATGATCACGCGTGGCAGGTCAGGGCTCGGTGGTGAAGGATCTTCATTCAGTTTGGCAATCAGGTCGGCCCAGTTGAGGCGGCCTTGTTTGGAGATATGCACATCGACGCGCGGTGCTGTCAGTGTGATTTGCTTGAGTTTCCAGGCCCAGTCGAACAGGCCGCTGGCCTCAAGGTCGACCACTAGCTTGTCAAACGATGCCAGTGGCGCGCCACTTTTCTCGGTCAGCGCCAGTTTCTCGATGGTCGCGGTCAGGCGTAGCGGGTCAAAGGTCACTTTTTCTACGCTGGCTTTGCTTGCCAACTGGCTTTCTGCTACCCAGGGCAACAACCATTTTGCCAGTGGGTTGATGGCTAGCCAGGCAAACAGGAAGTAAAAGACAAGCAGTCCGGCAACCACCTTAAAGGCGAGTGACTGCAACAAGGGGCGTAAAGAGGGCGGTAGGCGATTCAACATAAGTGTTAATTTAGCAGAAATTAAATCTTTTATATCGATTGTTGACAGCGGAAAGTGACAAATCTTTGAGTGTCATACAGCGCCAGGGGTGGCCTTGAATAAGTCAAACAACCCATGTCATGAAGGTGACATCGGCATCCGTTTTCATGTATGCTTAAGTTAACGCGTTATACAGGATGCTGTTTTCAGCAGTAACTATGGCTTCAGAGCCGGATAAGTTGTCACACAAACCCTCTCTTTTAGAACGATTAAGTCACTTTCTTCTGCGTGAGCCGGAAGACAGGGAGCAACTGGTTGAGTTGCTGCACGGGGCTTATGAAAATCACCTGATGGATAGCGATTCGCTCGCTATGATTGAAGGTGTCCTGCAAGTCAGTGAAATGCAGGTCAGGGACATCATGATCCCGCGGTCGCAAATGGACGTGATCGACATCGCCCAGCCGCCAGAAAGCTTTTTGCCGTTTGTGATCGAAACAGCGCACTCCCGTTTCCCCGTCATTGAAGATAATAAAAACGATGTCATCGGCATTTTGCTGGCCAAAGACTTGTTGCGTTATTATGCCAGTGAGTCGTTCGAGCTGCGCGATATGTTGCGCCCGGCGGTGTTTATCCCAGAATCCAAGCGCCTGAATGTGTTGTTAAAGGAATTCCGCAGCAACCGTAACCATATTGCCATTGTCGTGGATGAGTACGGTGGTGTCGCGGGCATGGTCACCATTGAGGATGTGCTCGAACAAATTGTTGGCGATATCGAAGATGAGTACGACGATGATGAAGATGAAAGCAACATTATCTTCCAGGCGCCGGGCAAGTACCGCGTCAAGGCGCTGACTGAAATCCCTGAATTTAATGAAGCGATAGGTACTGCGTTTAGCGATGAAGAGTTTTCTACCGTCGGTGGTCTGGTGGTGAATCACTTCGGCCATTTGCCCAAACGTGGCGAGCATATCCGTATTGATAATTTAAGTGTCACCGTCGTCCATGCCGACAGTCGTCGCGTGCATGTACTATTGGTTGAGCAATTGCCGGAAGAGGTTTACCCGATCGAGTCTGTGTAGCCTTGCCGTGTTGGAACCTATTGTTGTTTTAATTGCCTGAGTTTCTGAATAAAGGAGAGTCATGATGAAAGCACAAACCTGGTTGAGCGGAGTGGTGGCTGTTGCATTATTGTCTTTAAGCGGATCTGCGTCGGCGGGCGCGACGGCAGCTAAGTTTCCAGAGGACGAACAAGGCTTTGTCGATGCGGTCGGTAAATTGAACCGCGCACAATTGATCGCCTTGCTAGGCGAGCCCGCGCGCGCTGAAGATGTGAAGTTAAAGGATAGCGGACGCGTGGTGGCCTCAATCTGGCATTACCACAATATCAATAAAGATGCCGCTGGAGCGTATTATCCGACGACAGAGCTGGATCTGATTGATGACCAGGTCAGCGTGGTGGTGTTCCTGAATAATGATGGTTCTGATGCGAGCTCAGGCCAGACGTATGAGGTTCAGCCTAATCCGGCGGATTTGTAAGCGTTAAATAACAGAACTAAAAACAAAGGGCGCCTTGGCGCCCTTTGTCATGTACACATCACCCAAAAATTACTTTTTCAGGCTGTCCCGGATTTCACGCAACAAGACAATGTCTTCCGGTGTTGCTGCTGGCGCTGGTGGTGGTTCTGCCTGTTTCAGGCTGTTCATGAATTTAACCATCTGGAAAATGATAAATGCCAGGATGATAAAGTTAAGCACAATGGTGACGAAGTTGCCGTAAGCCAGCACCGCCCCCAGTTTTTTTGCTTCTGCCAGGGCGAGGTCAGCCGACTGGCCATTGAGTGGCACGTATAAATTGCTGAAATCAAAGCCGCCAAAAATTCTGCCGATGACCGGCATGATGATGTCGTTCACCATGGAATCAACGATCTTGCCAAAGGCACCGCCGATGATGACACCGACCGCCAGGTCCATGACATTGCCCTTCAGCGCAAATTGTTTAAACTCGGTCATCACACTCATTCACTTACTCCTGATGTTAATAATTGTAGATAGTTGCAAATGATGACTATAGGCGTGGACCTGCGTGCTTGTCAATTGCCGGTAAAGTGATCTTTAGATAGGCCAGGGCTGAATATAGTGCGGTGTGATATATTGAGCCACTCTGGATTTTGTCGGATTTTAGAGAGTCTACATGCAGTTGTTTCATACCTTGCGCGAATTGCGCGCCTTTCTGGCTACTCACCGTGATCAGCGTGTGGGATTCGTGCCGACCATGGGTAATTTACACGCCGGGCATTGTCAGCTAGTGACTTTAGCCAAGAACCATGCTGACCTGGTCGTGGTCAGTATCTTTGTAAACCCACTGCAATTTGGGGCGAATGAAGACTTTGGCAGTTACCCGCGCACCTTGCAGTCTGACTGCGAGAAGTTGCAAGCCGTGGGCGCTGACGTGGTGTTTGCACCCCCTGTGGAAGAAATGTATCCGGATTTTGATGGTCAGTCTTTGCACCAGGAGATGGTGATTCAGCCGCCACCGTTGGCCGATGATTTATGTGGTGCCAGTCGTCTTGGTCATTTTGCAGGCGTCGCCACCGTGGTCGCTAAATTATTTCATATGGTGCAGCCGCAGGTCGCGGTGTTTGGCAAAAAAGACTATCAACAACTCATGGTGATTCGTGCCTTGGTGCGACAACTCAACTTTGATATTGAAATTATTGCCGGGGAAACGGCACGCGAGTCTTCCGGCCTGGCCATGAGTTCAAGAAATGGTTATTTAACAGTAGCGGAAAAAACACAGGCGGCGCAGTTAAACCAGCAGTTGCAAAGCATCAAACAGGCCTTGCTGTCTGGCCGCCGCGACTATGCCACTTTGCGCGAGCAAGCCTGTTTAATGCTGAGCCAGCAGGGCTGGCAGGTAGATTATGTAGAGATCAGGCGTCAACAGTCACTGACCTTGCCGGATGCGCAGACCAGCGACTGGGTGATAGTGGCGGCAGCCAGGTTGGGTAAGACGCGGCTGATTGATAATTGTGAAGTCAGTGCGTAGCGAGATTGAAGGCATTTTTTATAAATTTATTTTGCGCTAAGCCATTGATAACTTTATAATTACGACCTTTTCCGCGCGAGCGGAAGTTCGAGCTAAGGGACGCAATGCAAAGAACCATGTTGAAATCCAAGCTGCATCGGGTGCGTGTGACGCATAGCGAGCTGCACTATGAAGGCAGTTGTGCGATTGATGAAGCCTTGCTGGAGGCCGCTAATATTCACGAATATGAGCAGATCCAGATTTACAACATCAACAATGGTGAGCGTTTCACAACTTATGCCATTCGTGCCGAGCGCCACTCTGGCGTGATTTCGGTGAATGGCGCGGCGGCACATAAAGCCGACCCTGATGACCTGATAATTATTGCCAGCTATTCGCAATATACCGAAGCCGAATTGACCAATTACCATCCGCAACTGGTGTATGTCGATGCGCAAAATCGCATCGTCGAACAGAAAAACCATATCCCTGCGCAAGCTGCCTGATTTTGAGTACCCCTATGCAACCTAACATTGATGTATTGTCCCTGGAGGACATGAAGCTGGCCGTTGTTGACGCGCTGGAAGATATTAAAGCCTTTGATATCACGGTGATGGACGTGCGTCATATGACCGCGGTCACCAGTTACATGATCGTCGCCAGTGGTAACTCCACCCGCCAATGCAAGGCGATTGCCGATAATGTGCGTGAAAAGCTGAAAGAAAAAGGCCTTGATGCACGTGGCGTAGAGGGCGAAAAAGAAGGTGAGTGGGTGTTGGTGGACCTGGGCGATATCGTTGTCCATGTGATGGTCCCGGCAACGCGCGCTTACTACAACATTGAACAGCTGTGGAGCGAGTCGCAAACCCGCCGCGCGGCCTCTGCTGCCTAAAAGCCCTATCTCTCTCCTGATATGAAGCTGAATATCATCTCGGTCGGCCATAAAATGCCCGACTGGGTTGAAACAGCGTGCGCAGAGTATTTGAAGCGCATGCCACGTGAGCTCGAAACACGCATCATCGAAATCAAGCCTGATAAACGCGCGGCCGGTAAAAACAGTGAAGTGGTGCAAGAAGCAGAGGCCAAGCGTATCCTGGAAGTCGCCGGTAAAGATTACCTGGTGGCACTGGACGAGCGTGGGCAAGCCGTGACCACCTTGCAACTGGCAGAAAAACTCAAAAGCTGGCAGGAAATGGGGCGTGATGTTTCACTGGTGGTTGGTGGGGCTGATGGCTTGCATGCACAACTCAAAACCCAGGCGCAGTGGTTGTTCAGTCTGTCTAAACTGACCATGCCGCATGGCATGGTGCGTGTGATGCTAGCCGAGCAACTTTATCGTGCCCACACCGTTCTAAGTGGTCATCCCTATCACCGAGAATAACGATGTCTAGTGCCCTGGTCTGGTTGCGTCGCGACCTGCGCGACGATGATCATGCAGCGCTGTATCACGCCTTAAAGCGGCATACGCACGTTTATGTCGCTTTTGTTTTTGATACCGACATTCTGGATGCCTTGAGCGATAAACAGGATCGCCGGGTAGAGTTTATCTGGGAAAGCGTGCGGGCACTCAAACAGTCTTTACAAGCGCAAGGTAGCGATCTCGTGGTTTTGCACGGCCCTGCACAGTCGGAGATTCCAGTCCTGGCCAGCGCGCTAAATGTGACTGCGGTATATGCCAATAAAGATTACGAACCAGTCGCGATTGCCCGTGACGAAGCCGTGGGCCAGGCGCTGTTGCGTCATGGTCAAACACTACATTTGTTCAAAGACCAGGTGCTGTTTGAACAAGATGAGGTCATGACGCAAACTGGCAAGCCGTATGGGGTATTCACGCCTTATAAAAATGCACACTTGGCCAAATTGAACGCGTTTTACCTCAAGGCTTACCCGGTCAAAAAGTATCTGCATCACCTGGCCGCGGTCACGCCGCAGCCCATGCCAGCCTTGGAGTCACTCGGCTTTCAGCGTACCAATCTTGCTGAGTTGCGACTGCCAACCGGCATGGCGGGTGCGCAGCGGTTATTTGACGACTTTTTACAGCGTATCGACCAGTATCATGAGGCGCGCAATTATCCGTCCGTGAAGGGCGTGTCTTACCTCTCAGTGCATTTGCGTTTCGGCACGATTTCTATTCGCCAGTTAGCCCATGCGGCCTGGCAATTGTCATTGGCTGGTAATGAAGGTGCCGCCATCTGGTTGAGTGAGTTGATCTGGCGTGATTTTTATTTCCAGATTCTCTTTCATCGGCCAGACCTGCAACAAGGCCGGTCTTACAAGCCGGAGTATGAAGCGCTACCTTTCCCCAATGATGCTGGCTGGTTTGCCGCCTGGTGCGAAGGCCGCACTGGCTTCCCTATTGTCGATGCGGCTATGCGTCAGCTCAATCAAACGGGGTATATGCATAACCGTTTGCGCATGGTGGTGGCCAGCTTTCTGGTCAAGGATCTGCTGATTGACTGGCGCTGGGGCGAGCGTTATTTTGAGCAGAAGCTCATTGATTTTGACTTTGCGGCCAATAATGGCGGCTGGCAATGGGCGGCGTCCACCGGCTGTGATGCACAGCCTTATTTCAGGATTTTTAACCCGCAATCGCAGTCGGAAAAGTTTGATCCGCAAGGTAAATTTATCCGTAAATATGTGCCAGAATTAACGGCGCTTGATGACCAGCAGATTCATGCGCCCTGGGCAGAAAAATTTCGTAAAAAATCCTTGTTTGACAAAGGGTTAATGGGGGATTACCCGGCCCCTGTGGTGGATCATGCGCAACAGCGCGAATTGGCGCTGCACTTATACAAAAATAATGTGAAGCAAAGATGACATTTGATGTAGAATAAATGCGTTTGACTGCGTGTCAAGCTTGGGCCGCAGCGAGAATGGCTTGGTCAATTCGATGATTTTTTAACCAGCATCCCTTCAATTTTTAGAAGAGCGTTCCGTTAACTGTCATGACAAGCCCTGGCGAAGGACACACATGCAAGCACTGTTGGGGATACAACAATTTAAATGCGCTTGAAAAGCTTCTAAACATAATGACAAATATGAAAACACTGAGAGCGATCGTATTGACTGCCGTTTTAGTGGGTGTCTCTGGTTGTGCCACAACCAATAAAGACCCGCTGGAAGGCATCAACCGGGGAATTTACAAGTTTAACGATGTGGCTGACCGCTACGCCATGAAGCCGGTCGCCAAAGCCTACAAAGCGGTTGCGCCTACCCCTGTGCGTACTGGCATCAGCAACTTCTTCAGCAACCTCGGCACCTTGACCACCATCGTCAATGACTTGCTGCAATTGAAGTTTGCCCAGGCCTTTACCGATGCCGGGCGTTTTGTGATCAACTCCACCTTTGGTATCGCTGGCTTTATTGATGTGGCTAGCATGGACAATGTGCCAAAACACCAGGAAGATTTTGGCCAGACCTTGGGTTACTGGGGTGTAGGTTCCGGCGCTTATCTGGTGTTGCCGATTATTGGCCCAAGCACCATCCGCGATGCCAGCGGCCTGTTTATTGACACTGTGACGTCTGACCCGATTACCTATTTGCATAATACTGGTCAGATTCGTGCACACAACCAGGTGCGTGCGGTGCAGCTGCTGGACAAGCGTACACAATTGCTGGATGCGACCGATTTGGTGGATAACGCGTCAATTGACCCATATGCGTTCATGCGTGATGCTTATTTGCAACGTCGTGCCAGCCTGATTCAGGATGGCTTGGTACCTAAAGAGCTGTTGCAGGACGAGTTTGAGCCTGCGGATGAAGATGCACCCACGCCAACGCATTCTGAGTTATCACCAGCGACAGGCGCTGACGCAGTGCTGTTGCAATCGGCTGCGCCTATTGGTCAGTCTGAGGTTGGTCAGCTTGAGGGCGTTGAGCCATCTGTGGAGGGCGCTGCCCTAGTGGTCGAGCCTGCTGCAACGGTTGACGTCGTTGAGTTGAGTGAAGCTGCTGGTGAAGCCGTTGAGGCATTGCCACCTTTGCTGGAGCAGGCTGACCAGACTACAGGCGAAGAAGTGCCAGTGGTTGAGGTTGATGCTAGCGCGATGTTGGCTGGTGTTGATGAAACCTTGTTGACCGTGGTGGAGCCAGCAACGCCTGCGCAATAATGATGCCCACACGTTGAATAAAAAAGGCTTTGCATTGCAAAGCCTTTTTTATTTGGGTGCCCGCAGGCGCTAACGTGCTTATTTACTCTGATGAAGCAACCGTCATGCGTTCAATTAATATGGATCCCGTCTGCCGTGAGCTGTGAGGAATGACATCGTTACCGATCGCAACAATGTTTTTCAGGATATCCTTCATATTGCTGGCAATAGTGATTTCTTCTACTGGATGCACAATCACACCATTTTCTACCCAATAGCCCGCCGCCCCTCTGGAATAGTCACCAGTGACCATATTCATGCCATGTCCAAGTAATTCTGTCACCAGCAGGCCGGTACCCATGGCCTGCAATAATTGCTCAAGGCTGTGGCCTGTAGAGCGTACCACAATGTTGTGTGCGCCTCCGGCATTGCCGGTCGATTGCATGCCCAGTTTGCGGGCAGAATAGCTGCCCAGTAAATAGCCTTGTAACACCCCGTTTTCAACTAGTGTGCGTGGGCGGCAAGCCACGCCTTCGCTATCAAATGCGCTGCTGGCAGCGCCTTTGAGTACAAACGGATTTTCATCAATCTGCAGCAATGGACTGGCCACGGTTTGGCCCAGGCTGTCGAGCAGAAAAGACGATTTCCGGTATAAATTGCCACCGGAAATGGCGCTAATCAAGGTGCCTATCAGTCCGCTGGCCAATGGTGCTTCAAATAAGATCGGATATTGCCCGGTTTTGATTGGGCGGGCGCCCAGGCGCTTAACCGTACGTGAGCCTGCTGTCTGGCCGACCTGCTCTGGTGTTGCCAGGTCTAGCGCATCACGTGCACTGCTGTACCAGTAATCACGTTGCATGAGGCCATCCGCTTCGGCGATGACTGAGCAACTGATGCTGTGGCGTGAGCTAGGGTAGCCGCCAATAAAACCATGGCTGTTGGCATAAGCAAAAGCGCCGCTCTGGCTATAAATGCTGGCGCCTTCGCTATTGCTGATACGCGGGTCGACGGCGAGGGCGGCTGCTTCACAGCGCTTGGCCAGCGCTAGCGCCGCATCCACCTCTATATGCCAGGGATGGTGCAGTGACAAATCTGGAAAGTCAGTGGCCATCAATGCCGCATCGGCCAAGCCGCAGAAAGGGTCCTGTGCCGTATATTTTGCAATATTGCAGGCAGCTTCAACAGTATCTTTCAAGGCTTGAGGGCTTAAATCCGAGGTGCTGGCATAGCCTTTACGCTGACCAAAATAAACTGTGACCGAACAGCCTTTGTCACGGTTATATTCGATGTTTTCAGTCTCGCCTTGCCGCACGGAAACGTTCTGGCCGGTGCCAAAACTGACCTCTGCCTCGGCACTGCTGGCGCCTGCTTTGCGTGCCAGTTGAATGATGTCTTGAGCGATTTGTTGAAGTTGATCCGATTGCATGCTGTACGCGCTTGTTTTTTGCTTGGCAGTTAAAACTGTTATCATACCCGATTTGGCAGAGATTGCTTTTACCATGACATCTGAAACCTTTGATGATTCCCAGCCCAGTAAAACCCGATTGAAAGCAGAGGCGGATGCTGCGCAGGAGATAGGCCGTCAACTGGTGGCACTGCCCAAGGACAAACTGAAAAAACTGCAATTAGAAGAGTCGTTACTGGATGCGATTGCAGAAGCCAAACGCATTACCGCTAATGGCGCGATTCGTCGCCAGATGCAATATATTGGCCGCTTGATGCGTGACACTGACCTAGCACCTATTGTCGAGCAATTACAAAAGTGGGACGGCAAGCACCAGGAAGAAAATGCCCGTTTTCATCAGATGGAACGCTGGCGTACGCGTATGCTGGAGGATGTCAAAGCCATAGAATTATTTATTGCCGAGTTTCCGCAAACGCATGTGCAGCAGATGCGTACGCTGATTCGCAATTCACAAAAAGAGCACGCCGCCGGTAAACCGCCCAAGAGCAGCCGCGAATTGTTTAAAATGATACGCGAGGTGATGGAAGGCAAGAGTGTGCAGGACGACACATCATTTGAAGAAGAGTCATTGGACGAGTAAAAGTGTCGCGTGGCGCTTGGTGCGGTACGCTGGCTGTATTCATTGACCATGCTAAACGAGGAGGGGAAACCATGCATAACCAGATTGATATTGAACTTGATTTAACCGGCCTGGATAGTCCGTTGCCGATGCTAAAAACCAAAGAAGTACTGGAGCGCCTGTCACCAGGCCAGGTGTTGCTGGTGAAAACAACGTCTGCGGGTAGCGAACAAAATATCCGCAACCTGATCAACAATCACCCGGTCAAATTGCTGTCTTTAAACAAGCAACATGGCGAGTTTCATTTTGTCATGGAAAAAGAAGCGGTGCTGGTTGCCTAGTCGCGTTCTTTCACCCCAGCATGCTGTTTGGCAGCATGCCTGTCTAAGATTTTCGCAAATGTTGTGTCGCGTAATGCCTAGTCTGGCTTGCGTGGCGGCAATATAAACTTGCCTGGCTGTTTATACAGGGCGGTCAGCAACTCCAGCCAAAAGGCTTTCCAATGGCGATAGCGTACTTTGCGTGATTTCATGGCGACATAAATCGCCAGGCCAAAACTGGTCATCAGGTTAAGTGTGCCGACCAGGGCAATGCCCAGAATCGCAGTCCCGATAATGTAATGACTGGCCTGGAAGTCCAGTGCCGGCAATGCATACCCAGAGAACGCTGCGACAAACGTAACATGACGGATATCCAGCGGCAGGCCCAGCATGACGCCCAACCCCGACGCAAAGCCCAGCAGGCAGCCGAAATAAAAGTTACCGGCCAATGCACCCAGGTTATGGCGAATATACTCGGTGATTCGCCACAAACGCTCTTTGCCCAGCAGTATTTGTAACCAGCGCAAATGCCCAAGACGCTCGGGAATCCGGTTATAAGCGGCCAGGTTGTCATGGTAGCCCGCAATCAGGCCGGACAGGAACAAGCAGACACCTGCCACCGCCGCATACAGTGCCGTCAGGCTGATCAAGGGGTTGTTGCTATCCAGCAGGGCATGCGCTTTTTCGGTGCCGATGAAATGGTGGCCGGTTGTTTGCATGATGAGCCAGTCGATGAGGATAGCCACTGGGATTACCACCACAACATTGCCCAGGATGGCAATGGTCTGGCTGCTGGTGGTTTGTGCCACGATGTTGACCAGGTTGTGGATGTTTTTACTGTCGTGACCATGGTCGTCGATAGTGGCGGCAATGGTGGCGGCCGTCATGGCGGGCTGTTTGGTGGCGACGGTAAAGTGCAGCAAGTGGATGATGACAAAGCCCAGGCCGTAATTCAGGCTAAACAGGATGGCCTCGGTCAATGGTGGCAAGTGGTAACTGGCAATCATGATCTTAATCATCGCCATCACGGCAATAATAATGCCAGCGCCCATGGCTGACCCCATCAGTTTAAAGTACTCATTGCGGTGCTGAGCGATATAGTGTTCGCCGGTATGGCTGGCATTTTCAGTCACGCGCAGGGCCAGTAACTCAGTGTTCTGGCGCCAGTATTCAGACAGGTTGTTTTTCTTGCACTCGGCGTCGACCAGCTGCTTGAGCAGGCGCGTGATCGCGTCACTGACATCATGCTTGAGGATCAGGCCATGCAAGATATCCAACAGTAACTGCATGCGTTGAATCTGCTGCAAGATGCGTTGCATGAGGGCAGTGAGCGAGATGCTGGTGCCGGTGTTAGCGTTAGCCTTGCGGATTTCGTGTGTGAGTTGTTCGCAGCGTTTGAGGACACTGTAAAGGTGTTGTATGTCTTCGGCCTGTATTGTCGCCAGTGCCAAAAACGTCTGAATCTCTATGTTTTGCGTGATGAATGGCGAGCGGTTCGATTCCAGGTCCTCATGTTGCAAGATCAGCTCAGGATCCAGTCCTGAAGCCGATAAGCGGTATGAAAGCACCTGCAAGGCATCCTTCAGTTCTTGTATGCAATTCTGCTGTTGTTGCTGGTCACCCTGGTCTATGTGCAAGGTGTACATAAAGTCCCGCCAGACGGTATCCGGCATGCCAATGACCCAATCCACATCGCTGCTTTGATGGAAAACCTGTCCAAACACATCTTTTAAGTATTTGGGATCGGGGACTTCTGGCAAGAGCTTGTGTGAGAGGCGGCGATAAATTTCTGTGAAAAAGCCGAGGTCAGACTGGATGCCGTGCTCGGAATACAGGGAAATCACGCTCTTTTCATCCAGTAATCTGAGCAGGCTGTTGCGCAATGACAGCGCATACTGCGGGTGTTGCTGTAGCAGGAAGCATAGCGCCTGTAGCGCCTTGCTGGCGCTTTCAATATCGGTCGATACTTTGGGGCGGATATTGTCGAACAGGGCCCGCAAGAATTGAATATCGTCCAGGTCGCCGGCCGCTTCACGGGCTGCCTGATGCTCAAAGGTAGGTTGAAACATGAAAAACACTTTCTGTGATTCTATTTTAGCCAAGAGATTGCCGCTGTAAGGCGTGGGCAATCGGGTTAAGGCCATTTAAACACTATAGCTGTACCTCAGCCGCCAGGGGCTCTCCCTGGCGCTCTAATTGCACTTTGACCACTTTTCCGCTGTATTTCCTGACCAGACTGGAAAGTTGCGCCGCATCATCCACTTTTTCGTTGTTGATGCTGAGTAGTTGATCTCCACGCACCACACCGCCTTTTTCAGCCGCAGAACCATGAATCACGGCAATCACCCGCACGCCTTCACTGCTGACCTTGTTAGTCGGTGCATCGTCGTTTTGCCCGGATTGTTTAGGCACCAGTTTGATGACATGAATGCCCAGCAACGGTGGTGGCAGTTTTGCCCAGTAAGTGGCGTAATAGCGATAGCTGCCTGCTTTGACTGCGACATCTTTTTCGGTCAGTGCTTGGCCTTTTTTTACCGCTTCTTTAATCACTTCCATTCTCGATGAAGGAGAGGCACCGCCCGCTTTTTTCATGTACACCAGGATGCTGTCGGCCTGGATGGCGCGGCCATGGTTGCGTGCCTGCTCCGCATCCACTTCGCCCGCCTCAAAGCTGCTGAATCCCATCAGGTCGTAGCCGTTTTCCAGCATCCTGATATTGTCTTCATCGCGGCGCGTGCCACTGAAAAGCTGTGGTTCAGGGTTCGCTTGCAATGAGTGTAAATTGCCCTGGTTTTGTGCCTGGTAATTGAGGCTGTAAGGGTTGTCTTCTGCCCAGGTAGCGGTGCTTAAGGTCAAGGCTGCCAGCACTGCAGCATGCTTGAAATATAAAGACCACTGGCCTGATAAGGAGTAGGCGGGCATAACGGACTGTCCAGGCTTGCACAGGGGGTTCATCGAATTCTCCATGATCGAATAACAGCTTGTAATGTTATGATGTATTGGTACATTAACACAGACACAATTGTCATAGACCAGGTTATGCAAGAACAATTCACGCGCATTGGGTTAGTTTCTATCAGTGATCGTGCCTCGCAAGGCGTTTATGAAGACAAGGGCATCCCGGCGCTCACCGCCTGGTTGGCGCAGGCGGTGGTTTCTCCTTATACCGTCTCCAGCCGCCTGATTGCCGATGATCAAGCGACGATTTCGCAGACCCTTAAACAACTGGTCGACGAAGAAGGTTGCCATCTGGTGCTGACCACAGGCGGTACTGGTCCTGCACTCAGGGATGTGACGCCGGAGGCGACCTTGGCCATTGGCGACAAGGAAATGCCTGGCTTTGGTGAACAAATGCGCCAAATCAGCCTGCGTTTTGTGCCGACGGCAATTTTGTCGCGCCAGGTCGCCGTGATCCGCAAGCAGTGCCTGGTGATTAATTTGCCGGGGCAGCCCAAGTCGATACAGGAAACGCTGGAAGGTCTCAAGGATCGCGACGGTAATACTTTGGTGCCCGGCATCTTTGCCGCTGTGCCGTATTGCCTGGATTTGCTGGCAACTAGTGATAAGCCAATGCCTTATCTGGAAACTGACGAAACCATCGTCAAATCTTTTCGTCCTAAATCTGCCATTCGCAAATAAATTAAATTCTTAAGTTATTCAAAGAGATTGCATGCGTTATAACACTATTTCCAGACTGATTTTTATCAGTTGTTTTGCCTTGCTGACCTATTTGTTGCTCATGGAAATGGCGCCAACAAATGATGGCTCGATTTACAAAGACAAAATCCAGCATGTGATCGCCTTTGGTGGCGTCACCTTCTGGGGCTTGCTGGCGTTTCAGCGTTTTCCTAAAACTACTTTGTTTGGGCTGACTGCGTTTGGCGCACTGATGGAAGTCTTACAAGGCATACTCACCACCACCAGGCAGCCCAGTGTGTATGACTGGCTGGCGGATGTCGTCGGTATTTTGCTGGCTTGGGCCGTGGCCACTGTGTGGTTGCGCTGGTGGCAGGGTCGCCGTGGCTGAATTTGAGCTAATTGCCAACTATTTTACCCGGCCTGCACAGGCCGATCTGGGCGTGGGCGATGACGCGGCGCTGATCCGCGTGCGACCAGGCTATCAGTTAGCGATTTCAGCAGATATGTCGGTGGTCGGGACGCATTTTTTTGCCGATATTGACCCGTTTGCCATCGGTTGGAAAGCCATGGCGGTGAATGTCAGTGATATGGCAGCCATGGGCGCCGAGCCCAAATGGGCCACCTTGTCGATTGCCTTGCCAGAGATTGACGAGTCTTGGTTACAAGGGTTCAGTAAAGGGCTGTTTGCCTGTGCCGATCAGTTTGGCGTATCCCTGATTGGTGGCGATACCACGCGCGGGCCTTTGAATATTGCCATTAATATCCTGGGCGAAGTGCCGCCAGGCCAGGCTTTGCAGCGCAATGGCGCGCAGGCAGGTGATGATGTCTGGGTCAGTGGCGTGTTGGGGCAGGCGGCATTATGGCTGCAGCATCGTTTAGGCAAGCTGGAGATACATGCTGAAGCGCTCACTGCACTGGCCACAGCCATGCATCACCCGCAACCTCGTGTGGCACTAGGGCTGGCATTGCGCGGTGTGGCAACCGCTGCACTGGATATTTCAGATGGCTTGCTGGCGGACCTGACGCATATACTGCAAGCATCCTCTGTTGGCGCTGTGTTGGATTGGACGGCAATGCCCAAGCCTGTGTTGCAGCAGTCGTCAGTGCGTGATGCTGTGTTACAACAGGCTGTGTTGGCTGGTGGCGACGATTATGAATTATGTTTTACTGCTGCGCCGCAGCACAGGGACGCTTTGCAGGCGCTCTCGGCGCAGCTAGGGTTGCCCTTGAGCCGTATCGGGCAAATTACCGCGCAGGCAGGCTTGCACGTGTTTAACGGAGACGTGCGTATCGACTTATCGCAGAAAGGATATGCGCATTTTGGCTAATCACCGCCCACCGCAGCCGCCAAGTTGGGGCTTACTGTTTTCGCATCCTCTGCATTGCCTGAGTTTTGGCCTGGGCACTGGCTTATCACCTAAAGCGCCAGGCACGGTAGGCACATTATTGGGCTTTCCGCTGTATTGGCTATTGATGGGCTTGCCGCTGATGCAGCAATGGTTAAGTTTAGGTGTGTTGTTCTTGCTAGGTATCTGGTGTTGCGAGGTGACCGGTCGTGCATTAGGCGTCAGCGATCATGGGGCTATTGTGTGGGATGAAGTCGTGGCGATGGCCGCTGTCTTGGTCACGGTACCATTCACATGGGCTTGGGGCCTGGCTGCGTTTGCCAGCTTCCGCTTGTTTGATATCTGGAAGCCTTTTCCTATCGGCTGGGTAGATCAGCGTGTAAAAGGTGGGTTGGGCGTGATGCTGGATGATGTGCTGGCGGCAATCATGGCCATATTGGTATTGCAACTTGCACAAGGCTACGTGTCATGAACATATTGCTTGAGTTAAGCGAAACCTTGGGGCAGGCACTACAAGCAAAGCACAGGCAGTTGGCGCTAGCGGAGTCTTGCACTGGCGGCATGGTTGCACAAGCGGTGACCGCCATTGCAGGTAGTTCTGCCTGGTTCGATCGCGGTTTTGTTACCTACAGCAATGTGGCAAAAACCGAGATGCTGGGTGTTCCTGATGCATTGATTGCCGAGTTTGGTGCGGTCAGCGAGCCAGTGGCTGAGGCAATGGCCTTAGGGGCATTGCAACACAGTCAGGCGCACTTAAGTGCTGCCATTACTGGCATTGCTGGGCCGGGTGGTGGATCACCGCACAAACCGGTTGGCACGGTATGTTTTGCCTGGGCATCTCGCAGTGATGGTGGCAGCAGAGGCAATACTATGGTGATAGAAACCCGTCATTTTGAAGGTGATAGAACGCAAGTGCGCGAGCAGGCCGCCAGCTATTTGCTGGCTGGCTTGCTAAAGATGGCTAATGCACTGTAATCAGAACTAGCGGTGATGATGGTGGCCGTGGCCATGACCATGTCCGCCGCCGTTCCAGCCACCGCCGTAAAAGTTTCTCGGACCATAGTTATAACCACCATAGCCACCGTTTCCATACGAAAACTGGATAAAGCCAGGTGCTGGTTGCGGGTAAGCCACGGCTGGCACACCATAGAAGTTACTTTGCGGATGGCGGTAAACGACCACAGGTGGTGGCGCATAATAGACCGGTGGTGGTGCGTAGTAAGCGGGTGGGTATGGATTGCCAACGACCACGCCGACTGACCAATTGTCCTGTGCTTGTGCACTCAACGCAGCCAGGCTGCCCAGCGCGAATGTCAAAACATATTTTACGATTTTCATAAATTCTCCTCACACGGAAAACAAATTAATGCTCCCTGCAGCTTTAACGCACCTGCCTTGTAACGGTTGACAACCACTGCGTGCAAAAGTGCTGGCCTGGCATTGCTTATTTGCAATCACCGGCCATCCCTCGCAGATGGCATTCACTCGCCTAATTCATGGCTTCGCCATTTCACTGATGGTCGATTTATGAAATAATTAGAAGTTATTGTTTGAAGTATATAGCGTTTGTGTAAACAACGCATTTTTATTGGTCAAAGAAAGCAATCAGCATGGATGACAACAAAAGCAAAGCGCTCGCCGCCGCACTCTCTCAAATTGAAAAACAGTTCGGCAAAGGCTCCATTATGCGCATGGGCGATGGCGATATTGGTGAAGACTTGCAAGTGGTCTCTACCGGTTCGCTGGGCCTGGATATTGCGCTGGGCGTAGGTGGTTTGCCACGTGGCCGTATTGTTGAGATTTATGGCCCGGAATCTTCAGGTAAAACGACGCTGACTTTGTCTGCCATTGCCGAAATGCAAAAGCTGGGTGGCGTGGCCGCGTTTATCGATGCCGAGCACGCCTTGGATCCACAATATGCGGCCAAGCTGGGCGTCAATGTGCCTGAGTTGCTGATTTCTCAGCCAGACACGGGCGAGCAGGCGCTGGAAATTGCCGATATGTTGGTGCGTTCTGGTTCTGTGGATATTGTGGTGGTGGACTCGGTCGCAGCCCTGACGCCACGTGCGGAAATTGAAGGCGAAATGGGCGACAGCCATATGGGCCTGCAAGCGCGCTTGATGTCACAGGCGCTGCGTAAACTGACCGGCAATATCAAGCGTACCAATACGCTGGTGATCTTCATTAACCAGATCCGCATGAAAATCGGTGTGATGTTTGGCAACCCGGAAACCACCACTGGCGGTAACGCGCTGAAGTTTTACTCATCCGTGCGTCTGGATATCCGCCGTACGGGCGCGATTAAAAAGGGCGACGAAGTGATTGGTTCTGAGACTAAAGTCAAAGTCATCAAAAATAAAGTCGCGCCGCCGTTTAAACAGGCAGAATTCGACATTATGTATGGCGAAGGGATTTCACGTCTGGGTGAAGTGATCGAGTTGGGTACCAACCTCAAACTGGTGGAAAAAGCCGGTGCCTGGTATAGCTACAATGGCGAAAAAATTGGCCAGGGTAAGGAAAATGCCAAAGAGTTCCTGCGTGAAAACCCAGCGATTGCCGCTGAGATCGAAGCCAAAATCCGCGAAAACTCCAATGTGCTGGCCGATAGTATGCCTTCAGCCAGAGGTGAGGACGATTAATCCCTTTGCGGCAAACCGTGGAGAAATCGCTGCGCCAGCGTGCGCTTGAGTTGTTAAGCAAGCGCGAGTATTCCGCCGCTGAGTTGGCGCAAAAGCTTAAAGGCTACGCTGGCGAAGAAGATGATATCCCGGCCTTGATTGCGGATTTCAAAGGCCGTGGCTGGTTAAGTGATGCACGCTATACCGAGCAAATGGTGCATGCGCGCCAGGCCAAGTTCGGTGCGGCGCGTGTAGCGCACGAGTTGCGTGAAAAAGGGGTGGATGACACCCTGATTGCCGAAGCCGTTGCCGGTTTGCAGGACAATGAAGTAGAGCGCGCCAGGGAAGTCTGGCGCAAAAAGTTTAAAGCGGCCGCGACGACGCGTGAGGAATGGGCGAAACAAGCCCGTTTTTTACAAAGTCGCGGTTTTACGTTTGAAGTGATTAAACAAATTTTGAATAGACACGCAGAAGATGACAGTCCAGAAGACGACAGTTAGTTACGGAAGCAATCCTTCCAGCAAGCAAATCCGCCAGGCATTCCTGGATTTTTTTGCTTCCAAAGGCCATCAGGTAGTGGCTTCCAGTTCACTGGTGCCACACGGCGACCCGACCTTGCTGTTTACCAATGCGGGTATGAACCAGTTTAAAGACGTATTCCTTGGCTTTGACAAGCGCGCCTATACGCGTGCGGCCTCAGCCCAGAAATGTGTACGTGCTGGCGGCAAGCACAATGACCTCGAAAACGTCGGTTACACTGCGCGTCACCATACCTTTTTTGAGATGCTGGGTAACTTTAGTTTTGGCGATTATTTCAAGCGCGATGCCATTGCATTCGCCTGGGAGTTGTTGACTGAAGTCTACGCCTTGCCGAAAGAGCGCCTGATGGTGACGGTATACGCGGAAGATGATGAAGCGTATGACATCTGGCACAAAGAAGTCGGCGTGCCTGCGGACAAGATTGTCCGTATTGGTGATAACAAGGGCGCACGTTATGCCTCTGACAACTTCTGGATGATGGGCGATACCGGTCCTTGCGGCCCTTGTACCGAAATTTTCTATGATCACGGTGCACATATCCCAGGTGGTCCTCCAGGATCACCTGATGAAGATGGTGACCGCTTTATCGAAATCTGGAACAACGTGTTTATGCAGTTTAACCGCGATGAAGCGGGCGTCATGCATCCACTGCCTAAGCCATCGGTAGATACTGGTATGGGCTTGGAGCGTATTTCTGCCGTGTTGCAAGGCGTGCATGCCAATTACGAAATTGATTTGTTCCAGGCGCTGATTAAAGCAGCTGCGCGCGAAACCAATACGGCTGACCTGGATAGCCCGTCGCTCAAAGTGCTGGCCGATCATATCCGCGCCTGTTCTTTCCTGATTGCCGATGGCGTGATTGCAGGCAATGAAGGCCGTGGTTACGTGTTGCGCCGGATTATCCGCCGCGCCATCCGTCATGGTTACAAACTGGGCTGTCGCGCTGCATTCTTCCACAAGCTGGTTGCGGACCTGGTGGCTGAAATGGGCGAGGCTTATCCTGAGCTCGTGAGCAACCAGACACGTATCACTGATATTCTCAAGCAGGAAGAAGACCGCTTCTTTGAAACCATTGAAAACGGTATGCAGATTCTGGAAGCTGAACTGGCGACCAAACCTGCTATTTTCAATGGCGACCTGGCGTTTAAATTACACGATACCTTTGGCTTCCCGCTGGATTTGACCGCAGATATTTGCCGTGAACGTGGTGTGACCGTGGATACGGCAGGTTTTGATGCTGCCATGGCGCGCCAGAAAGAACAGGCGCGTGCGGCGGGTAAGTTCAAAATGGCGCTGAATCTTGAATATGATGGCGCGGCGACGACATTCCATGGTTACGATAAACTGGAAACTCCGGCCAAAGTACTGGCGCTGTATAAGGATGGTAGCGCAGTCCATACCTTGAATGAAGGGGATCTGGGCGTGGTGGTGCTGGACCATACGCCTTTCTATGCTGAATCTGGCGGCCAGATTGGCGACAGCGGTGAACTCAAGTCCGCCAACGGTATTTTTGCCGTAGAAGATACGCAAAAAATTCAGGCGGCGGTGTTTGGGCATCATGGCGTGCTCAAGACCGGCACCTTGTCAGTCGGTGATGAATTGGCTGCCAAAGTCAATCTGCAAGCGCGTGCCAACACCATGCGTAACCACTCTGCCACACACTTGATGCACAAAGCATTGCGTGAAGTGTTGGGCGAGCACGTGCAACAAAAAGGCAGCCTGGTTGATACTGAAAAAACCCGTTTTGACTTTGTGCACAATGCGCCGATGACGGATGCAGAGATTGCCAAAGTAGAAGCCTTAGTCAATGCGGAAATTCTTGCCAACGCAGCCACGCAAGCACGTGTGATGGACATTGAGTCTGCACAGCAAACTGGCGCCATGATGCTGTTTGGCGAAAAATATGGTGACGAAGTGCGCGTGCTCGATATTGGCACCTCGCGTGAGCTATGCGGGGGCACCCATGTTCGCCGTACCGGTGATATTGGCTTGTTTAAAATCACCGCTGAAAGCGGTGTGGCTGCAGGCGTGCGTCGTGTAGAAGCGACCACGGGTGAGGGTGCATTGAAGCTGGTGCAAACGCAACAAGCCCTGATTAATCAGGTCGCTGGTGAGTTGAAAGCGCCAGCGCATGAGCTGCCTGCCAAGATCGCACAAGTGATGGATAACGTAAAGTCGCTGGAAAAAGAACTTGCACGCTTGAAATCCAAACTGGCATCTTCGCAGGGCGATGACCTGGCGGCGCAAGCCCTGGATATCAATGGCGTCAAATTGTTGGCGGCAACGCTGGAAGGTGCTGATGCCAATGCCTTGCGCGAAACCATGGATAAACTCAAGGATAAGCTTAAATCTGCCGTCATTGTCTTGTCCAGTGTGGCCGACGGTAAAGTCAGCCTGGCGGCAGGTGTCACCAGTGACTTAACCGGCAAAGTGAAAGCCGGTGAGCTGGTGAATCACGTTGCAGGACAGGTAGGTGGCAAAGGTGGTGGCAAGCCGGATATGGCCATGGCCGGTGGTACCGAGCCAGCCAACTTACCGCAGGCGCTGGCCAGCGTGAAGGCTTGGGCAGAAACAAAACTAAATTAATTCAATTGATTAACAGAGCGAAATAATGGCATTAATCGTACAAAAATATGGCGGCACCTCAGTCGCCAATCCCGAGCGTATCCGTCATGTGGCGCGTCGTGTTGCGCGCTATAAAGCCATGGGGCATCAAGTGGTGGTCGTGGTGTCTGCCATGTCCGGCGAAACAAATCGTTTGATTGCACTGGCCAAGGAAATCATGCCGGATCCGGATCCACGTGAGTTGGATGTCATGGTGTCCACCGGTGAGCAAGTGACCATAGGCATGACTGCCCTGGCGTTGATGGAGCTGGGTATCAAGGCAAAAAGCTATACCGGCACCCAAGTCAAAATCCTGACGGATGATGCTTATAACAAAGCGCGTATTCTGGATATTGACCAGCACAACCTGAAAAAAGACCTCGATGACGGCTATGTCTGTGTCGTGGCAGGCTTTCAGGGCGTGGATGCCAATGGCAATATCACCACGCTGGGTCGCGGTGGTTCCGACACCACTGGCGTGGCCTTGGCGGCTGCTTTAAAAGCCGATGAATGCCAAATCTATACTGATGTGGATGGCGTATATACCACCGATCCTCGCGTAGTGCCTGAGGCGCGTCGACTGGAAAAAATCACTTTTGAAGAGATGCTGGAGCTGGCCTCTCAAGGCTCCAAAGTGCTACAGATCCGTTCTGTAGAGTTCGCCGGTAAATACAAAGTCAAATTACGTGTGCTCTCAAGCTTTGAAGAAGAAGGCGACGGCACACTGATCACATTCGAAGAAAATGAGGAAAACATGGAAGAACCAATTATCTCCGGCATCGCTTTTAACCGCGATGAGGCGAAAATTACTGTGACTGGCGTGCCTGATAAACCAGGCATCGCTTATCAAATCCTGGGCCCGGTGGCAGATGCCAATATCGATGTCGATATGATTATCCAGAACGTTGGCGCAGACGGCACCACTGATTTCACCTTCACCGTGCATAAAAACGAAATGAACAAAACACTGGCCTTGCTGCGCGACAAGGTGCAAGGTCATATCCAGGCACGTGAAATCAGTGGCGATGACAAGATCGCCAAGGTGTCTGTAGTCGGTGTGGGTATGCGCTCACATGTGGGTATTGCCAGCCAGATGTTCCGTACATTGGCCGAAGAGGGTATTAATATCCAGATGATTTCTACCAGCGAAATTAAAATCGCCGTGGTGATCGAAGAGAAATATATGGAGCTGGCGGTACGCGTGCTGCATAAGGCTTTTGGTTTAGAAAACGCATAATTGCATCAGAAGAATAAAGAAATAAAACATTCTTCTTTTTTGCGTTGATTTCTGAAGGGTTTTCACGTAGTATGGCGCCCTTCGATGCAGTAGCAATGCTGCAAAGAAAACAGCGTAAGCTGTGTTGGTTTTTATTAGGACTTGATTGTTTTAATAAGGTGAGCTGGCCGAGAGGTCGAAGGCACTTCCCTGCTAAGGAAGCATATGGGCTTAAACCTGTATCGAGGGTTCGAATCCCTCGCTCACCGCCAAAAACCTTGCTCCGTGCGGGTATGGTTTTTTGGTAAATTGGTTGTTGGATGTGAATCTGCACCACCACAAAGCTTAAAATAGTGTTATAATGCTGTTTTTGTTGCAAAGCAACAAACCTTGGCGCCCGTAGCTCAGTTGGATAGAGTATTTGGCTACGAACCAAAGGGTCGGGCGTTCGAATCGCTCCGGGCGCGCCAAAAATAAAAAGCCTTGTTTCTTCGGAAGCAAGGCTTTTTTCTTTCCTGTGGTAGATCATTGCATTTGCTGCTTATTCGTAGATGTTGCTGCATGATCAACCCCGTCTGTATGTATATTCTGCCGCCTTGAGCGTAGCGAGAGGCAGGGCAGGTATGGTATGCTTTAACTTTGTTTTTTCATTGGTGTTTCAGTGTCTCTAAATGCTTGTTTGGCGCGGATTGCAGGCGATATGCAGCAGGTGGATGCCGTTATTCGCCAGTCTTTGTCATCCCAAGTTCCGCTGATTAATCAAATTTCGGAATACATCATCCACAGCGGTGGCAAACGCTTGCGTCCGGCACTGGTGTTGATGTCCGGCGATTTGGCTGGCGCGGTGACGCCGGCCCATCATTCGCTGGCTGCCATTATCGAATTTATTCATACCGCGACCTTGCTGCATGATGACGTGGTTGATGCGTCTGAGCTGCGTCGTGGTAAATCAACTGCTAATCATGTTTATGGCAACCCGGCCAGTGTGCTGGTGGGTGACTTTTTGTATTCGCGCGCTTTCCAGATGATGGTCAAGTTGCAAAACATGCGCGTGATGGAGATCTTGGCCGACGCGACCAATGTGATTTCTGAAGGTGAAGTGTTGCAGTTGCTTAATGTACGCAATATTGGCGTCAGTGAGCAGGATTATTTGCAGGTGATTCACTTTAAAACCGCCAAACTGTTTGAAGCTGCGACGCGTTTGGGTGCGGTGCAATGCCAGGCCAATGCCGAGCAGGAAGAAGGATTGGCCACCTATGGCATGCATTTGGGCACCGCTTTTCAGCTGATTGATGATGTGCTGGATTTAACCGGCGACAGCGAGAAGATCGGCAAAACCTTAGGCAATGACCTGGCAGAAGGTAAGGTGACGCTGCCGATGTTATATGCGATTCAACAAGCGCCAGCGGCACAGGCTGACCTGGTGAAACAGGCATTGCTAGAGGGGCAGGTGTCTCAATTAGGTGCCGTGCTGGAGATTTTACATGCGGTGAAAGCATTTGATTATGTGCGCGCCGTCGCACAAAAAGAAGCCAGCCTGGCTTGTGAAGCCTTATCGGTGTTTGCACCAACTGCCGCCAAACAGGCCTTGCTGGATTTGGCTAATTTCTCTGTCAGTCGTCAGCAATAATTAGGCGGTCAGCCTGTGGTCAGGCTGACTGTGACAGCTTCAGTTCAATCTACTTTTTCAATATCAGTTCAATGCGATTGGCTCGCCACTGACGTGGTAGTAGCTGAGTCGCGCGCAGTCGTTGGTGGCATTGGTGAGCGCGCCATCAAACAGTGACTGGCCATTCACATCGACCACTGCGTAGCCGTTGTGGTACAGCGTCACTTCTGCCTGCATATCTTTTTCGGCGATCAGTTCGGCAGCCTTATGCAAACCGCGTGTTTGCAGAGAACGCATGCCAAAGCTGATGCAGTTTTCCTCTTCTTCTTCACTGTAAACTTCCCAGTGAGATTGTCCGGTCAGTTTTGTGAGCCAGCCTGGCAAGTCCACTTCTACCCGGCAAATGACGGGCTCATCCCAGGCAGGATGCTCGACTTGATTTAACTCGACCTGATTGAGACCTGCTTCGGTCGGTGGCGTAAATTTGATTTGATCAGACATAGGCAACTTCCTTCACTTGATAACGGATGTCACTTAAACACAGCTACAAACCTGATCGGTTGCACTGTAGCATCCATCTTACACATAAATGGTGCCAGGCAAGTGGTTTTCAAGGCAGGGAAAGCCCCTTTTAAGCAGGTTTTGCCGTCTTTTAGCCTTGCTTACTTGCATTAACGATGCGATGATGCAGCAACCTTAACTATGTTATCGGTATCATGTCAGAAATCCTTGAACCTGTTTTAAGCTTAATGCAGACGCAACCCCATTTTTTGCAAGCAGTGTGCTGGCTGATTGGCTTGCTGGTGGGTAGTTTTCTCAATGTGGTGATACATCGCTTACCCAAGATGATGGAGCGCGAATGGCACGCCAGCTGCCTGGATTTGCAAGGACAAACCGCGCCGGAGCAGCCAAAATATAACCTGGTCACACCGCGCTCTGCTTGCCCACATTGCGGACACAAGATAACCGCCATCGAAAATATCCCTGTCATCAGCTACCTGTTCTTGCGTGGGCGCTGCTTAGGCTGTAAAGCGTCAATTTCCGTACGTTATCCACTGGTCGAGTTGCTCACTGGCTTGCTGTCATTAGCTGTCGCTGTGCAGTATGGTTACAGCATGCTGACGATATTTGCCCTGGCGTTTGTGTTTGCATTGGTTGCATTAACGTTTATCGATTTTGACACCCAGTTGCTCCCCGATGATATTACGCTGCCTTTGTTATGGCTGGGCCTGTTGCTGAATATCAAATACGGATTTACCGACCTCACCTCAGCCGTGGTTGGTGCGATGGCTGGTTATCTGGTGTTATGGTCAGTTTACTGGCTATTTAAACTGGTCACCGGCAAAGAAGGCATGGGTTATGGTGACTTTAAACTGCTGGCCGCGATCGGTGCCTGGTTCGGCTGGCAATTATTACCCGCCGTTATTTTGCTGAGCTCGGTGGTGGGTAGTGTGATCGGCATCGGCTTGATCTTGCTTAAAGGCAAAACCCGCCAAACAGCGATTCCGTTTGGCCCATTTTTGGCGCTGGGCGGCATTGCAGCTTTGTTTTACGGGCAAGCGCTAGCTTCCTATTACCTGGTCCCATAATGAGCAAAGTCGTGGCCGTGACTGGCGGCATAGGCAGTGGTAAAACCGAAGTCTGCAAAGCGTTTATGGCACTCGGTGTGCCTGTGGTCGATTTAGACCATATCGCCCGTGACATGAGCGCGCCGGGCAGCCCGGCCATGCAGGCGGTGCGTGCGCAGTTTGGCGATGCCATGTTTAATGCCGATGGTCAGCTTGATCGGGCAAAATTACGCGAATTGGTCTTTGCCGAGCCTGATGCACTGGATCAACTCAATCAAATTATGCATCCGGCCATTCGCAGCGAAGCGATCAGGCAAATTGCACAGCATACTGAGGCTTACGTGGTGCTGGCGATTCCGTTGTTGGTGGAAAGCCGCGATGACTGGCGCATGATTGATCACGTGCTGGTGGTGGATTGCGATGAGCAGACGCAACTTACGCGCGTAATACAGCGCAGCCAGCTGTCAGAAGGCATGGCGCAGGCCATGATCGCCGCGCAAAGCAGCCGCGATGAACGTTTAGCCATTGCCGATTCGGTGATAGAAAACGATCAAACACTGGCTAAATTGCAGGAAAAAGTGCTAGAGTTTCATAAAAATTTCTCTAAGACTTGCCAGTGAATGAAAAGGGTTTCATAATCAGGCTTTTATTGCATACTTTTCAAGTATCAGCTGACAGAAAAGGCTGCCGTGTCGAGCTACGAGTTTCCATTTAACGAGCGCATCAGAACTTATCTCCGCCTAGAGGATCTGTTCGTCAAGATGTTGCACCACATTGAGATTGGGCATGAGATCAGTCATCATGTCGCGCTGATTTCCATGCTGCAAATCCTGGATTTGATTGATCGCGGGGATTTGAAGGTCGATCTGCTACAAGAGCTGGACAGACACAAGGTCCAGCTATCGTTTCTGCAAACCAATCCAAATATTGACAAGCATGCGCTGGCGAGCACCTTATCCAGCCTGGATCGCTGCGCCACTGCATTGCGTTCTGACCATCAAAAACTCGGCCAGTCCTTACGTGAAAATGACTGGTTAATGAGCGTCAAACAACGCACCAGTATTCCTGGTGGCGTCTGTGAGTTTGACTTGCCGTCTTACCGTCATTGGCTGTACCTGGGTGTGGAACGTCGTAAAGACGACTTCGATAACTGGCTGGCCAAGTTGATGCCTATGTACGAATCGATCCGCCTGATTTTGCAACTGCTGCGCGGCAGTGGTCAGGTGTTGTCATTGGTGGCGCATCATGGCGCTTACCAGCAGCAATTGTCAGGGCATAAACCAGCGCAACTGTTGCGCATCGAGATAGACCATGACGAATGCTTCCCTGAAGTCAGTGCCAATAAATACGCGATCAATATCCGCTTCCAAAAGCTCGATTTCGTGCAACGCCCCAAAGGTTGTGAGCAGGATATCCCGTTCAAGATGATCGTCTGTAACTTTACCGGGGCTGGACACAATTGACACAGCCCGCCGTAAAACCCCGCAAGGTGGCTTGTCCGTCTTGTGGTGAAACCTCAGAGTACTCCACCGCTAATCCATATCGCCCATTCTGCAGTGAGCGTTGCAAACTGGTCGACCTCGGCGATTGGGCCACGGAGAAGTTTCGTATTCCTGATAGCACCCCGCCAGATTTATACGAGCCAGAATAACTGGCTGCCAGGATTCTGAATATGCAAAAAACAGCCTTCTTATCCCGCCTCGTCACCAGCGTTTGCCTGATCGGCTGGCTAGGCATTGCGCACGCAGAGGTGAAGCTGAGCGATGCCTGGGTGCGTGCTTCCAATCCAGGCCAATCTGTAGGCGCCGCCTACGTGACATTATCTAGTGCACAGGATGTCACCCTGGTCTATGCGGAAACAGAGCGTGCTGGCACGGTAGAAATGCACAGCATGACCATGCAAAACGGTGTGATGAAAATGCGTAGTATGGAAGAGCTGCCAGTGCCTGCTGGCAAACCAGTTAAACTGGCACCGGGTGGCCTGCACTTAATGCTGTTTGAACTGCCCACACCGTTTAAAGTAGGCGAACAAGTTAAATTCAGACTGTGCTTCAAAGACAAACAAGGCAAGATTACCGACCAGTTTGTCACCATGCCGGTAAAAGCCGCGCCCTAACTTAGAAACGATCCGTAGGGGATAACTCCCCAATCAACATCAGCCGTGGCTTTTAGCAAAAGTTGCGAGATATAAACTTTCTACCTCAGTCCGCGCCCACGGCGTCCTCCGCAAAAACTTCAAGCTAGACTTCACAGAGGGATCACTCTTAAAGCAGTTGATATTTACTTTCTGTGCGAGTCTATCCCAGCCGTAATAATCAACCAATTGCGTCACGATATTTTCAAGCGTGATGCCATGCAAAGGGTTGTTTGTTTGTTGTGTGTTCATAGTAATTAGTGAGTAGAAATTCAGTCGACAATCAGTCCAGCTTATAACTAGCTATTTTTCTCTGAATCACAATTATTGGGCATCACTGCTACTTTTTTGCGCTAATTGGAGGAAATACAGGTTTGGTTTCCATAGATGCTGTGAATTCTGGAGTGGAATAGATATATCGAAACTCATCATCTTGTTTCTGGAACAGTAGTAAGGCTCCTTCTGCGCTTGCGATAATGTTAGCCTTTCCCGTGAACTCCTTTGTTACAACCATATGTGGCTCTTCATCTCTCAATAAATTTGCTCGCATACTACCCATGGAAAACGCCATAATAATAAGAGCCGCGGTCATTGTTGAAAATGCCGCAGATGCTGCACGCCCTGAGTGAGTAGGGCGTCTTTGAATTTTCTTGATGAAAATGGTTGGCTTTGGTTGAAGAAAAAATCCTGAGCGGACAAGCACCGACAGGATGACAAATATTATGGATAGCAAGAGTCCAAAGCTAGAACGCCAGGTCATTGTGAATTTAACGTATATTCCCAGCATTATTAAAAGAAATAAGGCCGCTTGAAGTGAAATCCAAATATATCCTTCCCATTTGATAATCTGGCTATGTGACCGAACGAAACGACGTTGACGCGACCAGCTCATTTTTCTGTGCAAGCCGCCTTCAACGCGATCCGTGGCAGCAAAAAAAGGAAGAGTAACCAGTTGCAGCATCGAAATGAGCACTCGCGCAAAAACTGCACAAAAGAATACATAAAAAAAGAATGTAGCGGTCACGCCTTTGGCGAGTGGTAGTCCAGCTACGGCAACAATCTGTAGCGGAGCCTTCATCAAAAAGCCTGCGTAGTGAGCTAGCGATAAAGATAAGATTGCTAGAGCCCCAGATAGCAGCGATGCTTTTCGCTGCCAAGCCTCATGGAGCCAGCCTTGTTGTAGTGATGATTTTAGCAGCAATTTAGATGAGACCTTTGAGATGTCAATATTCGAGCGCTCAACTTAAAGTGAACGCCAAAGCGCCCGTTGCATCGCGACACCACGCGCACCACAGGCTTGCGATTGTGAAAGATGCTCCAGGCGCATGCCTCCCAGGCCATATACCGGAATTTCCAGGCCATTCAAGATTTCACCAAACTTCTCCCAGCCTAATCCGGTGGCTTCCGGGTGACTTTTGGTCGGCAGCACGGGTGAGAGCAGGGCGAAGTCTAATTGCAGAGCTTGCGCTTGTTGCAATTGCTCTACATCGTGGCAAGAGGCGCCGACTAATAAATGATCCGGTTTTTTCGTGAGTGCAAGCAGGCGCTGGCTGTTTAAATGCACCCCCTGGTAGCCAAGTTGTTGGGCTTGTTCTGGGCTGCTATTCAGCAAGCATCGGCAATTGTAAGGGGCACACAGTGTCAGTACTTTTTCGCTTAGTTGAGCGAGGGCTTCGTTATCAAGTTGAGGTTCACGAATTTGCAGCAGTTGCAGGCCTTGGTCTAATTGTTGTTTTAGCGCTTGCAAGAAGGCGGGTTCGCCCATCTCTTGCACATTGCTGATGGCATAAACGTGCGGCAGGCTCAGAGCTTGCATAATTGGCGCATTGGCGGGTAGCACAGGGGTGACGTTGAGCTTTTGTGGATGTTGCCAGGCGAATTGCTGGCCTTCGCGTGCTTGTAACTCCCCTTGCCATGCATGCACGAAAAAGAAGTGCAGGAGTACAGTTTTGGCTTCAGCGTCATGGGTGGCCGGGTAGTCATAGCGGCGTTTGATCCACGGCTGTATTTGCGTGGGGGTAATGCCGAGTTCTTCCTGGGACTCACGGATCAATGCGTGTTCTGGCGTTTCGCCAGATTCAATCTTGCCGCCGGGAAACTCCCACCAGCCTGCCCAACCTTTGCCATTGGGGCGGCTGGCGAGCAGGTATTCACCATCGGGTTTTATCAGGATGGCAACGGCGACTTGTACGAGTTTGGTCATAGTAATCAGGATTTCAGTTGCAGCTTGCCTGCGTAATCTTTGGCAAACTGGTAGGCGACGCGGCCGCTACGGGCGCCTCGGGTGTGGTAAAACTGGAGAGCGGCGTGGCGCGCGGTGTCATCCATAATGATGCCAAACGTGTCCAGCCAGTGCTCGGCGATGCTCAGGTATTCGTCCTGGTCAAAGCTGTAGAACGAGAGCCACAGGCCAAAGCGCTCGGCCAGCGAGGTTTTTTCATCTATGGTGTCGTTCTGGCGGATTTCACCTTTGTCTACAATCGGCTGATTATCGGCCATATATTCCGGCATCAGGTTTTTGCGGTTAGAGGTGGCATACACCAGCAGGTTGGATGAAGCGTTCTCAATCGAACCATCGAGGATCACTTTGAGCGCTTTGTAGCCGGTGTCGTTGGCTTCAAAGGTGAGGTCATCACAGAAAATAATAAACTTTTCAGGCCGTGAGCGAATCAGCTGCGCAATTTGTGGCAGGTCGTTCAGGTCCTGTTTTTCTACTTCGATCAGGCGCAGGCCTTGGTCAGCATAAGCGTTTAGCAGCGCTTTGACCAGTGACGATTTGCCAGTGCCGCGTGCGCCTGTGAGCAGCACATGGTTGGCAGGTAGGCCTTGTAAAAATTGGCGGGTGTTACGCACGACTTCGGTTTTTTGCCGGTCAATAAATTGTATGTCTTGCAGCAATACCGCATGCGGGTGCTCCACGGCCTGTAGTTGGCCATGTGTGCCGTGTTTGACCCAGCGCCAGGCAATGGCTTGCCAGTTGATGTCGGCGGGCGGTGCAGGCAGCAGGGTTTCCAGGCGCGTGATCAGTTGTTCAGCGCGCTGCAACAGATGTTCTAGTGAGTTCATGCGAGTAGCTTGGTGAGAAAAGACAAACGAGCGGTTATTGTACACAATGCGGCAAGTGCCTGTTAGTGCAAGTTGGGTCGCAATTGGGACTGCCTTTAACGCAAAATCCCCTGTGTTTGTGTTACCTTGTGCGGCTTGTTTATTACGTTTGTGGAATTTCCATGTCTCAACAAAAGATCATTCTGGCGTCACGCAGTCCGCGTCGCGTAGAGTTACTGGCGCAGTTGGGTGTGCAATGCGAGATTTTGCCTGCAGACATTGATGAATCGAATTTGCCTGGCGAAGACCCTGCGTTGTATGTGCAGCGTTTAGCCAGCGCCAAGGCATTGGCCATCGCTGCCACGCATGGCGAACAGGGCTTGCCGATTTTGGCCGCGGATACGACCGTGGCGTTAGGGCTGGATATTTTAGGCAAACCTGCCGATGCCAGCGAGGCATTGGACATGTTATCGCGCCTGAGTGGTAGTGTGCATTTGGTGCATACGGCAGTAGCGGTGTATTGCGCAGGTGAGGTGCGCTGCCTGCTGAATACAACTGAGGTGGAGATGATGCAGGTGCCACAGGCCGTGTTGCAGGACTATATTGCCTCCGGAGAACCAATGGACAAGGCCGGTGCCTATGGCATACAGGGGCGCGCTGGTGCGTGGATTGTGCGCATTGCTGGCAGTTATAGCGGTGTGATGGGTTTGCCCTTGCATGAAACGGCGCAGTTGCTGCACGCATGGTAAACTTTGTATAAAAATAATGATCGGGATCGGGTAAAGCAAAATGTCATTGGCGCAGGAAGTATTGATTAACGTCACGCCGCAGGAGACGCGCGTGGCGATTCTGGAGCAGGGCATTGTCCAGGAGCTACACATAGAGCGGGCTTCGTCGCTGGGCATTGTCGGTAATATCTACCGCGGCACTGTGGTACGTGTGTTGCCTGGCATGCAGTCGGCCTTTGTCGAAATCGGCTTGCAGCGCGCAGCCTTTTTGCATGCGGCAGACATTATGGAGTGCCATGCCGAAGAGGGTGACATTAAAAAAGAGCGCCCGATTCAAGAAGTGTTGCACGAAGGGCAGTCGATCATCGTCCAGGTGATTAAAGAGGCGATTGGCACCAAAGGGGCGCGATTAACCACTGAAATCAGTATTGCCGGACGCTTTCTCGTTTATTTGCCATACCAGAAACACATTGGTGTTTCACAGCGCATAGATATCGAAGAAGAACGCGAGTTCTTGCGTAACCGCTTGCTGGGCTTGCTGCCCGAGGAGCGTGAAGGTGGCTACATTATTCGCACTATGTCTGAGAATGCGACCGATGAAGAGTTGCTGGCGGATATTGAGTACCTGCGCAAAGTCTGGCAAAAAATCCAGGTTGAAAGCAAAAAGGTCGGTGAGCGTTCGTTGATTTTTTATGACCTGAGTTTGCCGCGCCGCATTTTGCGCGACGTGGTGTGTACCGAAACGACCAGTATTCGTGTCGATTCGCGCGAGATGTTTGAACGCCTGAAAGAGTTTGCCGAGTTGTATGTCTCACACGCCGTCAAGCCACTCACACACTACAAGGGCGAGCGTTCGCTGTTTGAGTTTTATGACATTGAAAGCGAGATTGAAAAAGCCTTGTCGCGCAAGGTGGAACTAAAATCCGGCGGTTACCTGATTTTTGACCAGACGGAAGCGCTGACCACGGTAGACGTCAATACCGGCAGCTTTGTCAGCGGTAAGAACCTGTCTGATACCATTTTTAAAACCAATCTTGAAGCCGCGCAAACTATCGCGCGGCAATTGCGTTTGCGCAACCTGGGCGGCATTATCATTATCGACTTTATTGATATGGATGAAGACGCCCAGCGTGAAGCGGTGCTGGAGGAGTTGCGCAAAGCGGTGATGTTGGACAGGGCCCGCATCAATGTCAACGGCTTTTCTGCGCTGGGATTGGTTGAGCTGACACGCAAGCGCACGCGCGAAAGCCTGGCGCATTTGTTATGCGAGTCTTGCCAGGTGTGTCAGGGCCGTGGTGAGCTCAAAACTGCGCAAACCATTTGTTATGAAATCATGCGCGAAGTCTTGCGTGAGTCCAAGCAGTTTAAAAGCGCCAAAGAATTCAAGATTCTGGCATCCCCTGAAGTGATTAATATGCTGGGCGATGAAGAGTCGCAGAGCCTGGCCAGTTTGTCTGACTTTATTACAAAGCCGCTGTCACTGCATCCGGATACGCAGTACGGACGGGAAGAGTTTGATATTGTCTGGATATAAAAAAGGACGACAGATAGTCGTCCTTTTTTGTTACGTCCGGGTTCTTAAAGAATGCCCGTTGCCAGGCCTGGCAACACAATATGGCTGACCATTTGCAATAAGATCAGAGCGACCAGTGCAGAAAAATCAAAGCCCTGAATCGGTGGCAGCATGCGGCGTAATGGTTCCAGAATAGGCGCTGACAGTTGGTTCAAGACACCGTAAATCGGGCTGTAAGGGTTGACCCAGCTTAAAATCGCCATCAGCAGAATGGCATAGAAAAACACATCGACCATTTGCGCCAGCACCCCAAACACGGCTTGCCATACCCAGAAAAATGGTGAGGCAGGCGCACCAGCCAGCAACGCCAGCAGGGCAAACAAAATAATCTGCATCAACAAGGCCAGCAGTAATGTAGACAAGTCCCACTGCTTGATCGGGCGAATCAATTTACGTGCGGGTTTGACCATAAAGTCGGTCAGTGCCATGGTCATTTGACCCAAAGGATTCTGGAACGACGTACGTGTCCATTGCATTAAAAAACGCAGTACCAGTAAAAACGTCAGAATACCGAAGGCGGCATTGAGTAAAAAAGTCGTCATGTTTTGCAACATCATGCTTGTGCTCCCAGTTGATCACCCAGTTCTTTGGCGCGGCGTGCGGCTTGCGCAGCGGCATCTTGCATCATGCCATGAATATCATGCTGGCGCATGCTGAGCAGCCCTTGCTCGGTCGTGCCGCCCTTGGAGGTGACTTGTTCACGCAAGGTGGAGATCGGCGTGCTGCTGCCCGCCGCCAGCAGGCTGGCACCTTTAAACGTCGCCAGGCTCAGTTTGAGCGATTGTGCTTCGCTGAGGCCTAATGCAACGCCTGCTGCCGTCAAGGCTTCTATCATCAGGAACACATAGGCCGGGCCGCTGCCAGAAATGGCGGTGACGGCATCCAGTTGTACTTCATCGTCTAGCCAAACCACTTCGCCTGCGGCTTGCAGCACTGCATCAGCCAATTCACGCTGTGTGGCTGAGACCGCAGGCAAAGCGTAAGCGCCGGTAATACCGGCCTGAATTTGCGCCGGAGTGTTGGGCATGGTGCGTACCATGGTTTGATAGCCATTTAACCAGCGGCTGAGGTCTGCCGTGCGTATGCCCGCGGCGACCGATACCACCAGTTGCGATTGCAACAACGGAGCCAGTGCCTGTGCCACACTTTGCAATTGTTGTGGCTTGACGGCCAGCACAATGATGTCGGCCGCCAGTGACTCTGCCGTCAGGCTGGCGCTGGTGTGGATGCCCAGGCTGGTTTGCAAGTGTGGATGTTTGGCCGTGTCCGGGTCAATCACGGTGATGTTCTGCATATTAAATGCACGTTGTTGCAGGCCTATCATCAAGGCTTGTGCCATATTGCCGCCGCCAATAAAGGCAATGCGTGTGGCTGAAAGTGATTGCATGGTGATCAGGTTCCTTGTTTCACTGAATCTGTGGGTAAAGAAGGGGTGCGCGCACCAAAAATGGCCGTGCCTATACGTACCAGTGTGGCGCCTTCGGCAATGGCAGCCGCAAAATCGCCGCTCATGCCTATGGATAATGTGTCCAGTTGCAGGCCGTGGCTGTTCAATTGTTCAAACAGGGCGCGCACCTGCCGAAATTGGTCACGCTGCTGCTCAAAGTCACTGCAAGGTGCCGGAATCGCCATCAAGCCGCGTAGCTGCAAGTGCGGCAACTGTTTGATATTTAAGGCGAGTTCCAATAGCTCCTGGCCACTGGCACCACTTTTGCTTGCCTCTTCGCTGATGTTCACTTGTAGACAAATGTTTAATGGCGGCAGGTCAGATGGACGCGCATCTGACAGGCGTTGAGCAATTTTCAGGCGATCAACCGAGTGCACCCAGTCAAAATGACGGGCAATTGGCTGTGTTTTATTGCTTTGAATTGGCCCGATAAAGTGCCATGCTATAGCACAGTCATCTAGTTCTGCCTGTTTTTGCAGGGCTTCCTGCAGATAATTCTCGCCAAACACGGTTTGGCCAGCGTCATAGGCGGCACGGATCGCCGTAGCAGGTTGTGCTTTGCTGACTGCGCATAGCGTGACAGGTTGCATCGCCTGAAAGCGTGCCTGTGCATCTGTGATCTGTTGGCGGATACAGGCAAGATTGTCAGAGAGGGCAGTCATGGCAGCTAAACAAGTGTTGAAGAACTAAGAATACAAAACCAAAGCAACATTATATAAATAATCACCGGAGTCGATTGTGGATATTTCAGATTTATTGGCATTTTCAGTTAAAAATAAAGCCTCGGACTTGCATTTGTCCTCCGGCCTGCCACCGATGATTCGTGTGCATGGTGATGTGCGCAAAATTAATTTACCCGCCATGGAGCAGGCTGAAGTTCGCAGCATGCTGTATGACATCATGAATGACAACCAGCGCAAAGTGTATGAAGAAACGCTGGAGTGTGACTTCTCGTTTGAGATTCCAGACCTGGCACGTTTCCGGGTCAACGCGTTTAACCAGCAACGCGGTGCAGGTGCGGTGTTCCGTACCATTCCGAGCAAGGTGCTGACGCTGGATGAGCTGAATGCACCCAAAGTGTTCAAGGATATTGCAGACACGCCACGCGGCATTGTGCTGGTGACCGGCCCAACTGGCTCTGGTAAGTCCACCACACTGGCAGCGATGATTGATTACATTAATGAATCGCAGATGTCGCACGTGTTGACCGTGGAAGACCCGATCGAATTTGTGCACACTTCCAAAAAGTCGCTGATCAACCAGCGTGAGGTCGGCCCGCATACGCAATCCTTTGAGAACGCGTTGCGCTCAGCCTTGCGTGAAGACCCGGATGTGATCCTGGTGGGCGAGATGCGTGACCTGGAAACCATCCGACTGGCGCTGACAGCCGCCGAGACCGGCCACCTGGTGTTCGGCACCTTGCATACCAGCTCTGCCGCAAAAACCATCGACCGGGTAGTCGACGTGTTCCCGGCGGCCGAGAAAGAAATGGTACGTTCCATGCTGTCTGAGTCTCTGCGCGCCGTGATTTCACAAACCCTGTGTAAAACCAAGGATGAGCAAGGCCGCGTGGCTGCGCATGAAATCATGATGGGCACGCCAGCCATTCGTAACCTGATTCGTGAAAACAAGATTGCCCAGATGTATTCTGCCATCCAGACCGGCCAGAGCATGGGCATGCAAACCCTGGACCAGAATCTGCAAGACCTGGTCAAACGTAATGTCATCAGTGCCGCTGAGGCGCGCACCAAGGCAGCAAACCGTGACGCTATCATCGGCTAACAATATGGATAGTACGCAAACGGTGGGCGATCACGCCCAGACGGAAAAATTCGTCAATGACTTGCTGAAGCTCATGATTACGCGTAAAGCGTCTGACTTGTTTATCACGGCGGGCTTTCCGCCGGCGATGAAGATAGACGGCAAGCTGACGCCGGTCTCCTCACAAACACTGAATACCCAGCAAACGGCAGAAATTGCGCGTACCGTCATGAACGACAAGCAGGCGCAAGAGTTCCAGGAGACGCTGGAATGTAATTTTGCCATCAGCATGTCGTCCGTTGGCCGTTTCCGCGTCAACGCCTTTATCCAGCGCAGTGCTGTGGGGCTGGTGTTCCGCGTCATTAATACTAATATTCCCAAGTTTGATGACCTCAAGCTACCACCCATCCTCAAAGACGTGGTGATGGCCAAGCGCGGCCTGATCATTTTTGTCGGCGGCACCGGTTCCGGTAAGTCCACCTCGATGGCCGCCATGCTGGGGCACCGCAACGAAAGCAGTTACGGCCACATTATTACGATTGAAGACCCGGTGGAGTTTGTGCATAGCCATCGCAACTGTATCGTCACGCAGCGTGAAGTGGGCGTGGATACCGAAAATTGGCATGCGGCACTCAAAAACACCTTGCGACAGGCACCAGACGTCATCATGATTGGTGAGATCCGTGACCGCGAAACCATGGATTACGCCATTGCCTTCTCGGAGACCGGCCACTTGTGTCTGGCCACCCTGCACGCCAACAGCACCAACCAAGCGCTGGACCGGATTATTAACTTTTTCCCCGAAGAGCGCCGTCAGCAGCTATTGATGGACTTGTCGCTAAACTTGCGTTGTGTGGCTTCGCAGCGGTTGATACCCAAACTCGATAGTAGTGGCCGTGTCGCCGCCGTGGAGGTATTGCTGCATTCGCCGCTGATTTCTGACCTGATTTATAAAGGTGATGTGCACGCCATTAAAGAGATCATGGCCAAATCCCGTGAATTAGGCATGCAAACGTTTGACCAGGCATTATTTGACTTGTTTGAGTCTGGCCAGATTAGTTATGACGACGCCTTGCGCAATGCCGACTCGGTCAATGACTTGCGGCTCAAGTTTAAATTGAATAGTAAAGTCATGAATCCTGAGAACCAGGAACGTAGCAACATCTCTGATCTGGATATTTTGTAAACCAGCCAACGCATGAAAAACGCCTGCGATGTTGCAAACATCGCAGGCGTTTTGGTTTCTAGCGGGTGCGGATTAACTTGCCACTAACAATGTTTCCTGCTGGAACACCAATCGGCCCTGGGTGAGCGTGGTGGTGACCTTGCCTGTGACTGCGTGATTCACAAAAGGCGTATTCTTGCCCTGGCTCATCAGTGCACGACCATCCACACGCCATTCCATTTCCGGGTCATAAATCACCACATCAGCCGTTGCCCCTACTTGCAAATTGCCTGCATGGACACCGAGGATATTGGCCGGTGCTTGTGTGATTTTGGCCAATGCTTGCGCAGGCGAGAGCTTGGCTTGGGCGGCCCATTTTAAAGTCAATGGCAGCAACAATTCCAATGCAGAAGCACCCGGGTGCGATTCTGCAAAAGGCAAGGCCTTGGCATCGTCATCCACTGGTGTGTGGTCGGAGCAGATGGCATCCAGCGTGCCGTCCAGCAAGCCTGCGCGCAAGGCATCGCGGTCGCGCTGGGTACGCACCGGCGGTGTCAGGTGCACCATACTGTCAAAAAAGCCAATGTCCATATCGGTCAGGTGCAGATGCTGAATGCTCACATCTGCGGTCACCTGCATGCCAGACTGTTTGGCCTGGCGAATCAGTTCTACAGACTCTGCGGTAGAGACACGGGCGATATGCAAGTTGACGCCGGTGGCTTGCGCAATACGCAGCATGGTTTGCAAGGCGATGCTTTCTGCCGCAGAAGGAATGCCTTTCAGGCCTAATCTCGAAGCGACTTCACCATCATGCGCCACACCGTTTTTGGCCAGGTAAGGATCTTCGGCACGCATAAACAGGGTGTAACCAAACGAGGCGGCATACTCAAAGGCGCGCCATAGTACCTGGGTATCGACAATGGCGGTATCGGCCTGTGAAAAGCCGACACATCCGGCCGCGGTCAGTGCATACATTTCTGTGAGTAACTGGCCCTGTAACTGGCGTGTCACCGCGCCCAGCGGATAGACATGCGCCAGCGCCTGTGATTTGGCCCTGTGCTTGAGCATTTCAACCAGGCCAGGTTCATCCAGCACCGGGTCGGTGTCTGGTGGGCAGGCCAGGCTGGTGACGCCACCGGCCATGGCCGCGCGTAACTCACTCAGTAGCGTTGCTTTGTATTCACTGCCAGGTTCGCGCAAACGGGCGCACAAGTCGACCAGGCCTGGTAATACCCATTTTCCGCTGGCATCCAGCGTTTGCTCAGCCTTGAAGTCTGCGGGCGCCTCACCGATGGCGATAATCTTGCCAGCGCTGATATACAGGTCTTTAACCTGGTCCAGTTGCTGGCTGGCATCCATCAGGCGGCCTTGTTTAATTACGATATTCATGCGGCGTTGCCCCCTCCCAGAATTGCCATCACCGCCATGCGGACTGCGATACCATATGTCACTTGCGGCAGGATCACCGACTGTTTGCCGTCTGCGACGGCTGAATCAATTTCAACGCCACGGTTCATCGGACCTGGATGCATCACAATCGCATCCGGTCGGGCCAACGCCAGCCGCTCTGGCGTCAGGCCAAAGGTCTGGAAAAACTCTTGCGAACTGGGTAACAGGGCACCTGACATGCGCTCGTTTTGCAGGCGCAACATCATCACTACATCAACATCTTTCAGGCCTTCTTCCATATTGTGGAACACCTGTACACCGAGTTTTTCCACATCAGTAGGCAGCAGGGTGCGTGGCGCGATGACGCGTATCTCAGGCACGCCCAGGGTGGTCAAGGCGTGAATCTCGCTGCGGGCGACGCGTGAATGCAGCACATCGCCAACAATGGCGACGCGTAAATTGTGCATTTCCGGTTTGTATTTGCGAATGGTAAAGACATCCAGCAAGCCTTGTGTCGGGTGCGCATGACGGCCATCGCCCGCATTAATGACGCTGATATGCGGTGGCACATGTTGGGCAATAAAGTGCGCGGCGCCGCTTTGCTGGTGACGCACGACAAACATATCGGCGTGCATGGCAATCAGGTTGTTCACCGTGTCCAAAATCGTTTCGCCTTTGGACTGCGACGAGGTGCTGACATTCAGGTTGAGCACATCGGCCGACAGGCGCTTGGCCGCAATTTCAAACGTGGTGCGTGTGCGCGTACTGTTCTCAAAGAAAATATTGCAAACGGTTTTGCCACGCAACAGCGGTACTTTCTTGACTTCACGTTCAGCCACGCCGACAAAGTTTTCGGCCGTATCCAGGATGTCGGTCAGGATACGCTTGGGTAATCCTTCGATACTCAGCAGGTGCTGTAATTGTCCTTGCGCGTTGAGTTGCGGGTTATGCATGGTCATCAGCTCCAGGCTTGGCAGGTGAGGCCGATTCAGAAATACTGAGACTCAGGCGCCCCAGTGTGTTCATGGCCAGGTCAAACGATTGATGTGCCTGTAAAGGCAGGTCGGCACCGACCATGTCGGGCCGGATCGGTAATTGTGCGCCGCCACGGTTAATGAGGGCAGCCAGTTGTACCGAAGCCGGGCGGCCATAGTCAAACAGTTCATTCATGACCGCGCGCGTGGTGCGGCCTGTATAGAAAATATCGTCGATCAAGATAATGTGCTTGCCGTTGACATCGAACGGGATATAAGCGGGATGGGCTGAGGTTTTCAAGCCACGTTGCGCATAATCGTCCCGGTACATGGCCGCATCCAGCTTGCCGAACAGGATGTCATGTCCTAGCTCGGTTTGCAGGCGTTTGAGCAGCCGCTCCATGAGCCAGACACCGCCGGTATAAATACCGACCAGCGCAGTCTCGGCCTGTATGCGTGGTTTGATTTGAGCGTATAAATGCTCCAGTAATTGTTCGGGGTCTGGTAGTGTCATGAGGGGCGGTGTGCTATGCACGTCCATGATAAGCATCAAAATAGGATTGTAATATAGTTTGTGCGGCAACCTGGTCCAGCATGGGTTTTTGTGCACGGCCTTTTATGCCCGCCTCACGCAAGGACTGCGTCGCTTCGGCTGAAGACAGTCGCTCATCCACCATCACCACCGGCAGGTTAAAGCGGCCTTCGAGGCGCTGGGCAAATTTTTGTGCCAGCGCGGTCATGGCATGGGCTTCGCCTTCAAGTGACATGGGCAAGCCGACAACCAGCAGTGCTGGTTTCCATTCTTGCAACAACTGGTCAATGTGCGCAAATTTGGCGGCATTTTCCTCTGCTTCTATGGTGAGCAGCGGGTGCGCCAGTTTGAGCAAGGTGTCACCAATGGCTACGCCTATGCGCTTTTCGCCGAAATCAAAAGCCAGCACAGAGCCGCTGACATCCGGATAACGGCGTTGGGTAATCGGTAAATGGCTTTGGTTGAGGGGCTGTTTGCCGTGCTTGACCGCATCAGGCATGACCAGCAACCTCAGACAGGGTGGCAAAGTCTACGCCCAGTTGTTGCATGGCCCAGGCCAGTTTGTCATCGTTGGGCAATTTGAAAATCAGTTTGTGTAGCTGCTGGTTGTCCTCAAGCGGCAAGGTCAGCCAGGCATTGGCCTGAATTTCTTCTTCCAGTTGGCCCGCAGACCAGCCGGTATAGCCGAGTGCGATAAACATGTCTTGCGGGGCTTCATCGCGCGCAGCCGCTTCCAAGATATCTTTGGATGACGTCATGGCCAAGCCTTCAGACAACTCCATGGTGGTGTTGAATTCTGTGGCTGGCGTATGCAGCACAAAGCCACGCTCCACTTGTACCGGGCCGCCAAAATGTACCTGCCGTTCCTGCTGGTAGTTGGCATGGCATTCCATATCCAGTTGCTCAAACAGGTCGCCTACATTCAGCTGCAAAGGGTGGTTGAGTATCATGCCCATGGCACCGTCGTGATCGTGGTTACACACCAGGATCACGCTTTTGCTGAAATAGGGGTCTTCCATGGCCGGCATGGCAATCAGAATCTGGCCAGTCAGGTTCAGGCGCATGTCATTACTATCTAAGGATAACTGTTCACTCATACTGGCGTGGTTTCTTCTGCGCTCAAATAACCAGTAATTTCCAGGCCAAAGCCATCCATGCTTGGCATTTTGCGTGGGGCGGCCATCAGGCGCATTTTCTTCACGCCAAGGTCGAGCAGGATTTGTGAACCCGTGCCGTAATTGCGTAACTCCTGGTTCAACACCAGTTTCTGGTCGGCGCGCAAAATACGGTCTGTCAGTCCCAGCCCGTCTTCATCGTGGTTGATCAGCACAATCACGCCACATGGCGCAGTACTGATAATGCGCATGGCGTGCAGTAAATTCCAGCTATGTGCCTGGTGGCTGCTATCCAGCAGGTCTATCATGGATAAGGGTTCGTGCACGCGTACCAGTGTTTCTTCGCTAGTGTGCGGATCCCCTTTGACCAGGGCTAAATGTGTTTCTTGCGCAATATTGTCGCGGTAGGCGATCAGGCGCATAGCGCCAAACACGGTTTCGATCGTGCGCTCGGCGCTGCGTTCAATCAGGGTTTCGTGTGAGGCACGGTAATGAATGAGGTCAGCAATGGTGCCGATTTTAATATCATGCTCAGCCGCGACCTGCATCAGGTCAGGCAAGCGTGCCATTTCGCCGTCATCTTTGAGGATTTCGCAAATGACGCTGGCAGGCTCGCAGCCGGCCAGTTGCGCCAGGTCGCAGCCCGCTTCTG
Source organism: Methylophilus sp. 'Pure River' (assembly GCF_046765995.1). Lineage (NCBI taxonomy): Bacteria > Pseudomonadati > Pseudomonadota > Betaproteobacteria > Nitrosomonadales > Methylophilaceae > Methylophilus > Methylophilus sp. 'Pure River'. The sequence goes on from NZ_JBKOUE010000001.1 coordinate 221,363, forward strand.
TGTGGCCGGCACGCACCAGCACGCCACCATTCATGGCTGAGAGCGGGAAAATATGGCCAGGGCTGACCAGGCTGCTGGCATTGGCCTGTTTGGCAATCGCCGCGCGTATTGTCGTAGCACGATCGGCTGCGGAAATGCCGGTGGTCACACCTTCAGCCGCTTCAATGGATACCGTGAAATTAGTGCCGAGGCGGGTGCCGTTTTTTTGCACCATAGGCGGCAAGTCCAACTGGCGGCAGCGTTGCTCGGTCAGGGTCAGGCAGATCAGGCCACGGCCAAACTTGGCCATGAAGTTGATATGCTCGGCGGTGACAAACTCAGCGGCAATGACAAAGTCACCTTCGTTTTCACGGTGTTCATCATCCACCAGGATGACCATTTTTCCGGCACGGATATCGGCAATAATGGCTTCAATAGGGCTAATCTGCGCCGACATTATTCTTGCTCCCAGGCTTGCATGCGCTCGACATAGCGTGCAATTAAATCAATTTCAAGGTTGACCGGGTCTCCGGCCTTGGCGTATTGCATCATGGTGTGCTGCATCGTGTGCGGAATCAGGTTAATACTGACTTCGTCCTGGCTGATCTCATTCACAGTCAAGCTGATGCCGTTCACACACAAGGAGCCTTTTTTAGCGATGTATTTGCTGATGGCGTGGGGCGCGCGGATCTTGAGTAGCCAGCATTCACCCACCTCTTGCAGTGTGGTGATGGTGCCTATGCCATCCACATGGCCGGTGACCAAGTGGCCGCCCAGGCGGTCAGCCAGGCGCAAGGCTTTTTCCAGGTTGACCGGGCCCGGTTGGCCCAGCCCGGTCGTCACGTCCAGCGTGACTTTTGACACCATGACTTGGAAAGTGCGTGCATCGAATTCAGTGACGGTAAGGCACACACCATTGACGGCGATGCTATCTCCCAGTTGCACATCTTGCATTCCCAGTTCCGCGGCTTCAATGCGGAGTGCGCAATCTTCACCATGCGGAACCACTTCGGCAATCCGGCCGACGGTTTGAATAATCCCAGTAAACATGGTGTGATTTTATCAGTGCTGCATGCTAAAGTAATCACATTCCATCAACATTTTTCAATAGTCATGGTTGGGAGATTCTTGTGCGCCTGGATGATTTAGAAGAAAGCCAGCATGTCGAAGATAGCCGCGGCCGCGGAATGGTCGGTGGCCGCAGTATCGGCATTGGCACCATTGCGATTGCGCTGGTGGCGATGTATTTTGGTGTAGACCCCAATGTAGTGCTGAATATTGCACAGCAAGTGCAACCGGCGGCCGAGTCACAGGCGGTGCCTGCGGATAGCAATGACCCTAACGTAAAGTTTGTTTCCCGTGTGTTATGGAGCACCGAGCAGGTATGGCAAGGCATGTTTTCAGCGGCAGGTAAGCAATATACGGCGCCTAATCTGGAAATTTTCAGCGGTGCGACACAAACGGCTTGCGGACAAGGCCAGGCAGCGATGGGGCCATTTTACTGCCCGGCAGACCAGAAGGTCTATATCGATTTGAGTTTTTACCAGGAACTGCAGGAACGCTTTAAAGCGCCGGGGGATTTTGCCCAGGCCTATGTGATTGCGCATGAGGTTGGGCACCATGTGCAAAACTTGCTGGGTACCTCGGCAAAAGTGCAGCAAGCGAGGCAGCAGGCGCGCTCAGAGGCTGCGTCTAACGCTTACTCAGTGCGATTGGAGTTGCAAGCAGACTGTTATGCCGGTGTGTGGGCACATCATGCGGATCAGCAGTTCCGCATTCTGGAAACGGGTGATATTGAAGAGGCGTTGCGTGCCGCCACCGCGATTGGTGATGATGCCCTGCAAAAACAGGCGCAAGGCTATGTGGTGCCGGACAGCTTTACCCATGGTAGTTCTGAGCAGCGTGTGCATTGGTTTAAGCAAGGCTTGCAGTCTGGCCAGGTGAACGATTGCAATACATTTAAAGATGCAGTTTAAGCGGTAGAAGTGAGTGATGGCAGAAGAAACAGGATTCAAGCAGGATCAACAGTTAATTGACACCCATTTGATCGAAACCACGGTGTCCAGCGAGATCATGGCACAGGGCAAAATGCTGACAGTGCGTTATGACGAAGCACGCTTACCTAACGGCGTGATTAGTGGCCGGGAGTATGTGATACACCCCGGTGCGGTAGTCGTGGTCGCGCTGACGCAAACCGGTGAAGTGGTGCTGGAGCGACAGTTCCGCTACCCACTCAAGCAGGTCTTTATTGAGTTGCCCGCAGGCAAGATAGATCCCGACGAGGCCGTGTTGACCACTGGCCAGCGTGAGTTGCTGGAAGAAACCGGTTACACGGCGCAAACCTGGGTCAAGCTGGGCATACAGCATCCTTGTATTGGCTATTCCAACGAGGTGATTCATATCTATCTGGCCACTGGTTTGTCCCTTGGTGAACACGCCAGAGATATTGATGAGGCGATGGATGTGTTTGTATGGCCGTTTGAGCGCGTGATGCAGGCCATTGAGGCGGGCGACATCACGGATAGCAAAACCTTGTCTGCCATGTTGCTGGCTGAGCGCTATTTGCGTCGACATCCACTAACGGACGAGACGGTTTAAGTATGCGGGTATTGCAGATTGGCTGTGGTGGGTTGGGCACCCTAATTGCGCAGGCAGCGCTGGCGCAGGGGCATGATTTGACGATCGTCAGGCGTTCCCGTAAACCTGTGACACCTGGGGCGCAGGCACTGACTCTGGATGTGGTGAGAGGCGTCGGCGTGTCTGCCCTGGCCGCGGTGCCAGCGGATATTTTGCTGTATTGCCTGGCGCCTGTAGAAGGTCAGAGTTACCAGCAAACCTATGTAGAAGGATTGCGCCATGTGCTGGCCAATGTTTCTATGGATAGTTTGAAACACGTATTCTTTATTTCCAGTACGGGGATTTATGGCGAACATCATGGCGAGTGGATTGATGATGATACGCCCGCCATACCCGCGGATGCCGAAGGGCAGGTGATGCTGGATGCTGAGCGTTTATTAGATGGGCTGATTTGCGGGCATACTGCCTTACGTGTCTCAGGGATTTATGGTCCTCAGCGCTTGTACTTGTTGCGACTGCTGCAAAATCAGGAGCGCTGGCCCAGGCAAACACATTGGACTAACCGCATGCATGAGCAGGATGTTGCGGCAGCCGTGGTGCATTTATATCAGCAGGTGGCAGATGGCAAGGCCTTACCCGGCCATTGCATACTGACCGATGGCATACCTGCGACGCAACATGAGGTATTGCAGTGGCTGGCTGCGCAGCAGCAATTGCCAGCACCAGCGACGCCGCCGTTACAGCCGCAATCCGGCAAGCGCATCCGTAACCGTTTTTTACAACACACAGGGTTCAAGCCGCAATTTGCCGATTATCAGGCGGGCTACGCATCCATTTTATCCAGCCTGAAGTAATGTCTATGACCAACCTAAAAAAAACACGGACGTGGCAATCGGTATGGGGCAGCTTGCTGGTGGCCGGGCTTGCGGTTTCTGGGCACCTGAGCAGTGCTGAGGATGCGGACGGCTTTCAGATGTGGGTCGCCGCCATGCGCCAGGAGGCGCTGGCGTTGCATGTGGCGCCAGCGGCGGTGGATGCAACGCTCAATCAGGTGACTTTTTTGCCGCGCTTGATTGAACTAGACCGCAAACAGCCGGAATTTGTCACCAGTTTTTCTGCCTATGTAAACCGCCGCATCAACCCGCGTGTGGTGGCTAAAGGCAAGCAGATGGCGGAGGACTACCAGGGTGTACTTTATGTGGTCGAAGAGTTGTATCAAGTGCCGCGCGAGGTGCTGGTGGCTTTTTGGGGGCTGGAAACCAACTTTGGCGGTTTTATGGGCGATATCCCATTGGCTTCTGCCTTGGCTACGCTTTCTTATGAAGGGCGACGAGCCGAGTTTTTCAAGCGCGAGCTATTAAATCTGATGCGCGTGGTCGAGCGCGAACAGCGCTATGATAGCCCGGTGGTGGGTTCATGGGCGGGTGCAACCGGGCATATGCAATTTATGCCATCGACCTTGCTCAAATATGGTGTGGATGCAGATGCTGATGGCAAAATCGATATCTGGAATTCTTACCCGGATGTGTTCAGTTCGGCGGCAAACTATCTGTCACAGGCAGGTTGGCAGCCAGGCAAGCCGATCAGTATCCAGGTGGCGTTGCCAGCCGGGTTTGATTACAGCCAGGCGCAATGGCAGCTGAACAAGCCAGTCAGTGAGTGGGTAAAAGCGGGTGTTACGGGTGTGCCCGATAGCGCGCTGGGCTTGCCGCAGGCCGCTATTTTGTTGCCGCAAGGCTATGATGGCCCGGCGTATATGGTGTTCCCGAATTTTGATGTGATCATGCAGTGGAACCGCTCCATTAATTATGCGCTCAGTGTCAGTTTACTGAGTCAGCAGCTGCGTCAGGACACCTACACGCTGATGATGCCGCCGGAACCACCTGCCCTGAGTTACCAGCAGATGTGGTCTTTGCAGGAGGCGCTGAATGCCAAAGGCTTTGATTGTGGGGCGCCAGATGGCTTCCCGGGCGCGAAAACACAAGCGGCTATCCGGCGCTATCAGGCCAGCAAGGGTTTGCCGCAAGATGGCTATGCCGGCGCGGATATTTTTAGCCGTTTGACTGCGCAAGTGCAGTCAGCGCAGTAACCACCTGTTTAGAAAGCTACAAGCTTTTAAAACGCTAGCGGGTTTTAAACCAGCCGGTGACGCTGACACGTGGCAAACTAGCTGGTAATACCTCGTGCCAGAATCTGGCAGATAAGAACAACACCAGTCTGCCCGCGGTCGGCAATATATCAATGTGTCTGGCGTCCTTTGATGGTGTTTGTGCGTGTTCATCCAGGTATAAGCGCAACGCGCCGCCAGCATCTGCTGGCCAGTCATTATTTAAATAAATAATCGAGGTCAGTGTTCTAGCGCCAGGTGTTGCCTGCGCGCGGTGTTGGTGAAACTGGTCTATATGCGTGGCATAACCGCATGAGCCTGCCGGATAAATGGCAAAGTGCGTTTCAAAACTGTTCAGCCCCATCATTAGTTGCCGGTTGACGGCTTGTTGCACTTCGGCCAGCAGTGCCAGGTAGTCCTGGATGGCAGCGTGTGGGTCGCTGGCTTCCAGCCAGGCAATCTGGTCGCCACGCAGCCTGGGGTTGCTGATGGCTGACTGGCTGGTGCCCGCCTGGTGCATTAGGCCTTGTTGTTGCTGATCAAGGGCGATGGTGCGCAGGTTTTGAGTCAGCTCGGCAGGTAAAAACTGGTCGATCACACAATAGTGCTGCTCAGCCAAGGTGTTAATGATGGTTTCCAGCATGCTGTCAGTGAGCATGGCAGGGTAGTGGGTCGTGCTTGTCATGCACATATTATAAGCGCGATACCATTGCCTAACCGATGGCTTTCGGATAGAATGCGCAACCTTATTGATTCGCAGCAACTGCTGCGCAATACAATAGTCGCGTAGCTCAGCTGGTTAGAGCACCACCTTGACATGGTGGGGGTCGATGGTTCGAGTCCATTCGCGACTACCAACATTTAAAAAAGCCACCAGAATCTCTGGTGGCTTTTTGTTTTTTCTGGACTGTTACGCTGAGGCGGTCAAATAGCTGCTGGAGGTGTCCTGATCCAGCCCATAGGTTTTAATCAACTTGGCCACTTGTTCCAGGGCATTGTTTTGCTGGGTGCTGCTGGACTGATTGCTACTATCGCTGTTTTGGCTTTGTTGATATTCCATTGCTTCTTGCTGGGTGACCTTGCCATCGCCATTCGTATCGGCAGCCTCAAAATTACTGGCGACATTGTTCAGCAGTTCAGACAATTTGCTGTCGTCGGTGGAAGAAGCCATTTCCTGCATCTGGTCCTGCGTGAGGCCTGTATCTTCCTCGTCTCCGCCACGAGGTGGCGGCGGGCCGCCTGCACCACCGGGTGGTGGCGGCATGCCTTGGGCGCCACCAGCCTGGTTGCTGGCACTTTGCAATTGTTTGAACAGATTTTCAATGCCTTGTGACAGCTCGCTTTTGGTAATTTTACTGTCACCATCCGTGTCCATACTGCTCACCAGGTCGCTGACCTCGCTACTGGTTTGATCGTCGGTCGAGCCGCCCAATGCTTTACTTAAGGTTGTGGCGTCTATCGAGCCCTGGTTTGAGGTGTCCAGTTTGCTGAAAATGTTGCTGCTGATCTGGCTGCTTACGCTGCTTAAACTGATGCTTGTCATGCTGATTCTCCCTTTGTTTTGAGCCTTAACATGTGTCCTGGCAGGCGCATGTGCCAGTCAACTGGTTTAACGTCAGGGCGGCGCGTGACTGAATGCAGGTTTTGTATCGGAGTGTATCGCTTTGTATCAGCATCTTTAATGCGGCTGCGTTCGGTTTCTGATTGCGGAATTTTCGTGCGCTGTGAGATAATCGAGGTTTGACCAAAATCAGGTGCCATGTGCTTGTTTTATTTGGTTGTTTAATGTTTAAGAGAGAGAGTCATGCCTGTAATCCGCTTGCCTGATGGGTCGTCCAGAAGTTTTGAACAGCCGGTGACCGTGGCCGATGTTGCGTTGAATATTGGTGCTGGCCTGGCGAAAGCCGCGCTGGCGGGTAAGGTCACGTATTCAGGTCAGGAAGCTAAACTGGTCGATACCAGTCATCTGATTGAGCAGGATGTGGACCTCGCCATCATTACCGATAAGAACGATGAAGGTCTGGAAGTGATTCGTCACTCCACCGCTCACTTGCTGGCTTATGCGGTGAAAGAGCTGTTCCCGGATGCGCAAGTGACCATCGGCCCTGTCATCGATAATGGCTTTTACTACGACTTTAGCTACAAGCGCCCCTTTACGCCAGACGACCTGGCGGCCATTGAAAAGAAAATGGCCGAGCTGGCAAAAAAAGACGAGAAAGTCGAGCGCAAGGTGTTGCCGCGTGATGAAGCCGTAGCTTACTTCAAGAGCATTAACGAACATTATAAAGCCGAAATTATTGCCAGCATTCCGAGCAATGAAGACGTGTCTTTATACTCTGAAGGTAATTTCACCGACTTGTGCCGTGGCCCGCACGTGCCGAATACTGGCAAGCTCAAGGCCTTTAAATTAATGAAACTGGCGGGTGCTTACTGGCGCGGTGACAGCAATAACGAAATGTTGCAGCGTGTCTATGGCACGGCTTGGCGCAATAAAGATGAGCTAGAAGCTTACCTGCATATGCTGGAAGAGGCTGAGAAGCGCGACCACCGCAAATTGGGCAAGCAACTCGATTTTTACCATATGCAGGAAGATGCGCCTGGGATGGTGTTCTGGCATCCGCGCGGTTGGGTGATCTGGCAAGAAGTTGAGCAGTACATGCGTGCCAAATTTAAAGAGTACGATTACCAGGAAGTGCGCACACCGACTGTACTCGATAAAACCCTGTGGGAAAAATCTGGCCACTGGCAAAACTACCGTGACAATATGTTTGTCACCCAGTCGGAAAGCCGTGATTACGCGGTGAAGCCGATGAACTGTCCTGGTCATATCCAGATTTTTAATAGCAGTCTGCACAGCTATCGCGACTTGCCATTGCGTTTGGCGGAGTTTGGCTCTTGCCACCGTAATGAGCCGTCCGGCTCTTTGCATGGTTTGATGCGCGTGCGCGGTTTTACCCAGGATGATGCCCATATTTTCTGTATGGAGTCACAAGTCGAGGCTGAAGTGGCCGACTTTATCAAGATGCTGTATGAAGTGTACAAAGACTTTGGTTTTGACGATGTGATCGTCAAATTATCTACCCGCCCGGAAAAGCGCGTGGGCACGGAAGAAGCCTGGGATATGGCGGAAACCGCCTTGGCCAACGCCATTAAAGCCAATGGCCTGGAGTTTGAATACCAGCCGGGTGAGGGTGCGTTTTATGGCCCGAAAATCGAGTTTACGCTCAAAGATTCGCTGGGGCGTATGTGGCAGTGCGGTACTATTCAGCTCGATCCTAACCTGCCTGAGCGCCTGGGTGCGGAGTATGTCGCTGAAGACAATACGCGTCAGCGCCCAATTATGTTGCACCGCGCCATTGTCGGTTCGATGGAGCGTTTTTTGGGTATTTTGATCGAAAACTTTGCCGGTGCGATGCCGGTCTGGTTGTCACCTGTGCAGGTCATGGTGCTCAATATTTCTGATGGCCAAGCCGATTATGTGCGCCAAGTGGTTGAAAAATTGAAGAAAAATGGCATTCGATGCGATTTTGACTTGAGAAATGAGAAGATTACCTATAAAATACGCGAACATAGTTTGCAAAAGTTGCCATACCTGATCGTGGTGGGCGACAAAGAAATGCAAAATGGTCATGTGGCCGTACGTACCAGAAAAGGTGAAGATCTGGGTGTGATGTCGGTAGAAGCGTTTGTAGCGCACATACAGCAAGACATCCAAAACCGGGTCTAATTTCGGGTATTCGTGCGGCTTTGTTTATTGTTAGGGGATTGTTATAGCTCAAGATAAAGATACACGCATCAATGGCGACATTACTGCGCCACAAGTGCGTTTGATTGGTGTAGATGGCGAACCGTTAGGTGTGATGACTCTGAGAGAGGCCTTTGCCAAAGCGGAAGAAGCTGATATTGATATTGTTGAAATTGCACCAAATGCCGCACCGCCAGTGTGCCGTTTGATGGATTATGGCAAGTTCAAATACGCCGAGAGCAAGCGTCTGCATGAGCAAAAACTGAAACAAAAACAGGTGCAGATTAAAGAGGTCAAATTCAGACCTGGCACCGATGACGGCGATTACAATATTAAATTGCGCAACATCATCCGCTTTTTGGGTGATGGCGATAAAGCAAAGATTACCTTGCGCTTCCGTGGTCGCGAGATTACGCACCAGGAATTTGGTTTGGCTTTGTTAAAACGTCTTGAGGCAGATTTAACAGAGCATGCATTGGTGGAGCAATATCCTAAAATGGAAGGCCGCCAGATGGTGATGGTCTTGGCGCCAGCGAAGAAAGCTGTGCCGGTGGCCAAAAAGGCTGAAAAAGCAGCACCAAGCGAAGAATAAGGTTTTAAGTAGTACAACAGTTTTTTTGGAGTAATACGGCTAAATTGGCTGCCTAGTTACTCTTTATTTAACCTCTAAGGAGAAAAAAATGCCAAAGATGAAGACAAAGAGCAGCGCGAAAAAGCGCTTCAAGTTCTTGGGTAACGGTAAAGTGAAGCGTACACACTCTCACTTACGCCACATCCTGACCAAGAAAACCACCAAGCAAAAGCGTAAGCTGCGCGGTACTTCCATTATTTCTGCGACTGACGTGAAACGCGTCCGCGCAATGATGCCAACACAATAAGGAGACCGACATGCCTAGAGTAAAACGTGGTGTCATCGCACGCGCTAAACACAAAAAAGTTTTAAATGCTGCTAAGGGTTACCGTGGTCGTCGTAAGAACGTCTACCGTGTTGCCAAACAGGCGGTAATGAAAGCCGGTCAATACGCATACCGTGACCGTCGTCAGAAAAAACGTCAATTCCGCGCACTGTGGATTGCCCGTATCAACGCGGCAGCCCGTGAAGCTGGTTTGACATACAGCCGTTTCATGAACGGTCTGAAAAAATCTGCGGTTGAAGTTGACCGTAAAGTACTGGCTGATCTGGCCGTGTTCGACAAAGCTGCTTTTGCCAAATTCGTAGAATTGGCTAAAACAGGTTTAAGCGCCTAATCAGACCTACCAAAAAAAGAGGCTGCGGCCTCTTTTTTTATTTTAATGTTACTTAAAACTTGAAGAATACGCACGATGGCTGATCTCAATCACTTAATCGCAGAAGCTGCACAAGACTTTGCGGCTTGTCATGATGTTCCTGCACTGGAAAATGCCAAGGCCAAATACCTGGGCAAATCTGGCGCGCTGACCGAAGCCTTGAAAGGGCTGGGTAAATTGACTGCTGAAGAGCGTCCTGCAGCCGGAGCGGCGATTAATGTGGTTAAACAAGCCGTTGAGCAGGCCTTGAATGACCGTCGTGACAGTATTTTGGCTGCTGCGCAGGCCAAACAACTGGCAAGTGAAACCATTGATGTGACCTTGCCCGCGCGTGCCCAATCCGCCGGTGGTTTGCATCCGGTGACATTGACCTTACGCCGTGTAGAAGAGCTGTTTCATTCGATTGGTTTCAGTGTGGCGGATGGCCCTGAAATCGAAACCGATTTTTATAACTTCACGGCGCTGAATATTCCGGATAACCATCCGGCGCGTGCGATGCACGATACCTTTTACATTGATAGCGGTAATGACAGCATGGAGCACGTATTGCGTACCCATACCTCGCCGGTGCAAGTGCATTACATGGAAAATAATACGCCACCGCTCAAAATTATTGCGCCAGGTCGCGTGTACCGTGTCGACTCCGATGCCACACACTCGCCGATGTTCCACCAGGTAGAAGGCTTGTGGGTAGACGAGCAAATCAGCTTTGCCAACCTTAAAGGCGTAGTGCAGGACTTTTTACAGAAATTCTTTGAGCGTGATGATCTTACCGTGCGTTTCCGCCCGTCGTTCTTCCCGTTTACCGAACCTTCAGCTGAAATGGATATGAGCTGGAATGGCGGCTGGCTGGAGATTGGCGGCTGTGGCATGGTGCACCCTGAGGTGCTCAAGCACGTGAATATCGATAGCGAAAAATACCGAGGCTTTGCCTTTGGCCTGGGGGTGGAACGCCTGGCCATGTTGCGCTACGGGGTGAATGACCTGCGTCATTTCTTTAATAATGACCTGCGCTTTTTGCAGCAGTTTATTAAATAATTCAATCGCCAGATCACTTTAAATACCGAATTTATACAGGGTTAGACACATATGCAGTTCTCCGAACAATGGTTACGTTCCATGGTGAATCCATCACTGGATACCGCGCAACTTGGTCACGCATTGACCATGGCCGGTCTGGAAGTGGAAGAGTTAACCCCGGTTGCGCCGGCGTTTAGCCATGTAGTGGTGGCCGAGATTCTGGAAGCAGCCAAACACCCGGATGCAGATCGCTTGCAAGTGTGCAAAGTGAAGGTGGGTGAAGAGGTGCTGCAAATTGTCTGTGGCGCTTCTAATGCACGCGTGGGTATCAAAATACCATGTGCGCTGGTAGGCGCTGAGCTGCCTGGCATTCAGATCAAACAGGCCAAAGTACGTGGTGTAGAGTCTTTTGGTATGTTGTGTTCTGCCAAAGAGCTGGGCATTGCGCCCGAAGCCAATGGCATTCTGGAATTGCCAGCAGATGCCCCGGTGGGTCAGGATATTCGCGAATACCTGGACTTGAATGACAGCACTTATACGTTAAAACTGACGCCTAACCGTGCCGATTGTTTAAGCATTCTAGGCATCGCCCGCGATGTAGTAGCGATGACCGGTGCACCAATCACGACGCCTGAGATTGCAGCGGCGACGATTAGCAGCAAGCTGACCAAAGCGGTCAGCCTGAATGCTGCAGAAGCTTGTCCTGCTTATTATGGCCGTGTCATTGAGGGTGTGAATGCACAAGCCAACACGCCTGACTGGATGGTGCGCCGTTTAGAGCGTAGCGGCATCCGCAGCATCAGTGCACTGGTCGATATCACCAACTATGTGCTGCTTGAACTGGGGCAGCCTATGCATGCGTTTGACCATGCGCTGTTGCAAGGTGATGTAGCCGTACGTTTTGCCAACGCTGGTGAAAAGCTGGCCTTGCTCAATGACACAGAAGTAACTTTAAAGGCGGATGACCTGGTGATTGCCGATGGCAATGGACCGGTTGCCTTGGCGGGGGTGATGGGCGGTAAACCTACTTCTGTTACCGATGCTACACAAGCTATCTTCCTGGAAAGCGCTTTCTTTACGCCAGACGTCATGGCAGGTAAAGCGCGCCGTTTGGGCTTGAGCACGGACTCCTCTTACCGTTTTGAACGCGGTGTGGACTTTGGCAACACCTTGAATGCGCTGGAACGTGCGACAGCATTGGTGCTGGAGATTTGTGGTGGTCAGGCTGGTGCTGTGACCGCGGTGACTGCACAACTACCTGTGCGCAAGCAAGTTGCGTTGCGTCATGCTTATCTGCTGTCGATTCTGGGCATAGACGTTAGCCTGGCGCAAGTGGGTCAGTTACTGACGCAATTGGGGTTTGTGTATACCGAGGCTAACGGTGTGTTTAATGTGAGCGCACCTAGCTTCCGTTTTGATATTGCACGCGAAGAAGACCTGATTGAGGAAGTTGCACGCCTGCATGGCTACGAGCATATCCCGGCGCTCACACCAGTCGCTTCGCAAGGCATGCTGGTCGCGCCTGAGGCTACTCGCAGCAAGCACTGGTTGCGCGATGTGATGGTGAACAATGGTTACCAGGAAGTGGTGACTTACAGCTTTGTCGATGCTAGCTGGGAGCGTGATTTATATGGCAATAGCCAGCCGATTGCGTTGAAAAACCCAATTGCCAGCAACCTGAGTGTGATGCGCTCTGGTTTGTGGGGCGGATTGCTGGATGCGCTGGATTACAACCTCAAGCGCCAGCAAACGCGTGCCATGTTGTTTGAGTTAGGCGCACGCTATGAAAAGGGTGCGCAAGGCTTTGTGGAAACATTGACTTTGTCCGGCCTGGTCTACGGCAGTGTGCAGCCTGAACAATGGGCTGCAGAGGCTCGCGCTTTTGATTTTTACGATGCCAAAGCACATGTGGAGGCGCTATTTGCGCAACCGGTGCACTTTGCTGTTGAGCAACATCCTGCTTTGCATCCAGGCCAGTCTGCCCGCATTTACCTGGGTGACAAAGCGGTCGGTTGGTTAGGTAAATTGCATCCACAATGGCAGCAGCAATATGGATTAACCAGTGCCTGTTACCTGTTTGAGTTGGATGCCGATGCGGCATTGGCAACCCAGGTGCCTGCCTATAGCGAGGTCAGCAAATTCCTGCCGGTTCGTCGAGATTTAGCGATGGTCGTTGAGCAATCTGTATCAGCTCAAGCGATGATTGATGCGGTGATGAATGAGAACATTTCTCAGCTAAAACAGGTGAAATTGTTCGATGTTTATCATGGTAAAGGTGTGCCCGAAAACAAAAAAAGCCTTGCATTTCTTGTACTTATGCAAGATACTTGCAAGACAATGGTCGATGAGGAAGTGGATACGATCGTGGCACGAATCCTCAACAACTGGTCATCCAAATTTGCTGCGTCACTCAGATAATATCATTGGGATAGTCATCGGATAACACCAAGGATAACAGTTGATACAACACAAGCATCTCGCATAATAAGAAGGTTCAGGGGATCGTTAATGACACTCACAAAAGCTGACTTGGCCGATTTGTTGTTTGAACAAGTCGGGCTGAATAAGCGTGAAGCCAAGGACATGGTGGAAGCGTTTTTTGAAGAAGTTCGCAACGCGCTGGAGCAGGGCGATAGCGTCAAGCTGTCCGGTTTTGGTAACTTTGAACTGCGTACAAAATCCGAGCGCCCAGGCCGTAATCCAAAAACTGGCGAAGAAATCCCAATTTCTGCACGCCGTGTAGTGACTTTTCACGCCAGTCAAAAATTAAAATTACGCGTAGAAGAACACTACGCAGAACAACCATTACAAGCACAAGCCTAATCTGACTCCCAAACATGATAGAAACGCAAAAAGTCGCCTTGCCGCCTATCCCTGCCAAACGCTATTTCACCATCGGTGAGGTGAGCGAGTTGTGCGGAGTCAAGCCGCACGTACTGCGTTACTGGGAGCAAGAATTCACCCAACTGAAACCGGTCAAGCGCCGTGGTAACCGCCGTTACTACCAGCATCATGAAGTTTTGCTGATTCGCAAAATTCGTGAGTTGCTTTATGAGCAAGGGTTTACCATCAGCGGTGCGCGCAATCGCCTGGATGGTGTTGAGGAAAAGATAGAGAAACCACGCTCTGGCAGCGATGTTTCCAGTTCTGTGGCCGCTAATACGCAGTCACTCATCGCTGAAGAAGCTAAACTGCCAGTGGTTGATGTTGCCGCGCTCAGAGAGCAAATTCAGCAGGTACTTCAATTGCTTAAAGCGCCCGCCTAAAGCGTCTGCCAGGCTTATAAAACCGCATATTCTGCTTAGCGAATATGCGGTTTTGTTTTATAATGCAGCCTTCTTTTCGAGCAGGTTCCTGCTCGAGTCTAACGTCGGGGCGTAGCGCAGCCTGGTAGCGCACTTGCATGGGGTGCAAGGGGTCGTGTGTTCGAATCACACCGTTCCGACCAATCAAACAATTCACACGCTTCCAAGTTTTAAGCTCAAGCAGCTACGCTCATTACATCTTCGACTTCTTTCTCTTCTGTCATCGGTTTGGCTGCAAACGGATGACGAACCCTGTGTTCCATTTCTAATACTTGTTCAGCCGTTGGTAGATTAGTGACTGCACGGCGAATAGCGAGTTTGGTTGCCTGATAGTTCCAGTCCTGGATTTTCTGCTGGTCTTTGGCTTCCCAATGAATAAACACGCCTACGCACACAAATACATTGTCTGCTTCCGCGAGTGGAATCATGCCGTCGCGTACACTGTCGACCACCGCTGATGCTACGCCGTATTGCGCCGGACCAAACATTTGCACGGCTTGCTGGGCGTGTTTGATATCCACTTTGTTAAACATGACGGTAGGTGGTTTGGTCATCAGGTTGGGAGCGACAACTGAGAGTAGGGCGTTGTCGCCCGGTTTTTGGTTGGTTAGCGCAATACAGAATGCTGTTTCTGCGGCGCTACCGCGAGGACCTATAATTAGGTCAATGTGGGCGACTTCATTGCCTTCGCCGACGAGTGCTTCGCCAACCATGACGCGGTTGATTTTTCTGTTGCTCATGATGTTCCGTCCTTTCTTTCGTATCTACCTGTTAGGCAGATTTCTCAAGGAATACACATCTTCTGTTATTAGTTTAGAGCTTAAATTGGATGCAATGTTCCATGCAACGGGCAATGTTGAAACCGTGCCTGTGTGTGTAACAGGCACGGTGTTGAAGGTAGGGCTAGAAGCTCAGGTCGGGGACGATGCTGGCAGCTTGTTGTTGAGGATGTATCGTGCCGATATGGCGTGCCAGTGCCTCGCTCAGTGGCATGGGGCGGTTTAAATAGAAGCCTTGGGCGTAAGCAACCCCCATGCCTTTCAGGCAGTCTAGTGTGGCTTCATCTTCGACATATTCGGCAATGGTCTGGATTTCCATCGATTGCGCCACACTTTGGATGGCTTTGGCCATCGCCAGGTCAACTTTGTTGCTGGTGATGTCTTTGACGTAAGCGCCATCCATTTTCAGGAAGTTGACTGGTAAGTGCTTCAAGTAACTGAATGATGACATGCCGCTACCAAAGTCGTCGAGCATGAAGCGTGTGCCCATTTTTTGCAGTTCTTTAATCAGCTTGATCGTATTGTCGATGTTAATGATGGCCGAGGTTTCTGTGACCTCGAAGCAGACATGGCTAGGGGAGATATCATAGGTTTCAAAGCAGTTTTGGATATAAGGCAGCAGTTGGGCGTCGCCTAATGACATGCCTGACAAGTTAATGCTGACGATGAAAGGATTCACGCTGGACTGCATCTTGAACAGCGGTTGCAGTGCCATAAAGGCATGCTGAATCACCCAACGGTCTATCTTGGTCATGAGGTTATAACGCTCTGCGGAGGGCAGGAACTCAGCCGGGGGGATGATGCCGCCGTGCTCGTCGCGTTTGCGAATCAGGATTTCGTAGAAGGGGGGTAATTCTTTTTGTTGCAGCGGGAAGATGCCCTGACAGTAAAGTACAAAGTCGTTGTGCTCAATGGCTTCGTTAATGCGGAGCACCCATTCCATTTCAACATGGCGTTTGAGTAAAACGTCGTCTTCAGGATGGAACAGGTGAATCTGATTGCGGCCATTGTCTTTTGCCACGTAGCAGGCTGCGTCGGCATGGCGGGTGATTTCACCCACATCTTTTAAAGCAGTGGTGATTTCGACAATACCAATACTGATGCCGGTCTGGAACAAGCGACCTTCATGCATGAAGCGGAAAGTCTCAACCATTTGCCGCAGCTGCGCAGCAATTTCAATGGCTTTTTCGACCTGGCAATAACTGAGTAGCAGACCGAACTCGTCACCACCCAGGCGCGCAAACGTGTCTTCTGCACGGATGCGCTGGCTGAGGATCATACTGATCTGGCGCAGCATTTCGTCCCCGGCCAGGTGGCCGCAGGTGTCGTTAATAACGCGGAACTGGTCAAGATCCATGTAACAGAATACATGATTGGCGCGGTGTTGTTTGACGTCCTGCAACGCTTGTTGCAGCCGTCTTTCCAGCTCCTGCCGATTAACCAGGCCGGTTAAGGCATCGTGGCGCGCCTGGTAGCGCAGCTGCGCTTGCGCGTCTTGAATGCGGTGACGCATATCGGCTTCGACATGCTGCATATCTCTTGATATTTGATTAATCGTACTTTGCAGAGACTGGATTTCCGGCAGGGTATTTTTGCCCTGGCTGACTTGTTGGCTACCGATGACAAAGCGTTTGAGGGCTGAGGTCATGTCACGAATCGGCTGGCTGATTGAGCGGCTCACCCAGCTGACGAGGATGGAACATAGTATCAGTGCCAGCGTAATGTAGCCTACGTTTTTAATAAATGCCTGGCGATGGTCCTCAATCAGAGAGGCTTTGTCGATGGCGACAAACACATAGCCCAGCAAACGATGCGTAGATTCAGTGGAAAATACCTTGACCATGGTGATGTCATGCGTGTTTTGCTGCATGACCATGGTGTCTTGCTGTGGCAATGTTTCGTTAATGCTGAAAGAGGTGCCCAGATTGGCGATGGTGTGATTATCGGCATCGGCAATAATCAGGGATAAATAGGGTTCCCGGTTGAGCTGGCTGGCTTTGAGCAAGCGGCCGATATAGTCCTGGCCATGTAACTCGGTTTGATTGTGTATTACCGCTGACAGGAATTTTGCGGTGGTCAGGGCATGCTGGCTGAGTTTGTCTTCTTCGTGTTGCAGTTGTTCTTTAAAGTCGAACAACAACAGAATACAGGAGAGCGCGAATACTGGTCCGATCACGAATAACAGTAATCTGGACTGGATACTTAAGTTTTGGAAAAAGTGCATGGATTCCAGGATGTCTGTTTAAATTGAATCAGCAGGCATATACACAGTCTGGCAGCAGCGCCATAGATTCCGATTCATGACATCCCCCCAGATTTCGTGTATAAGTCGCAATGATTATAACAGTAACAATTTTGCCAGCATGTAGCTTAAATGCGTCTAATTGTTAAGTTTCTTTATCATCAACCTAGTGTATTTGTTTTCTCATGATACAGCAAATTTATATCACAGATTACCTGTCGGATGCCGCTGCCCAGCCTGTTGAGATGATTCAGTCACTGATTGCACAATGCCCTGTGTTGTTAAAAGCGCAATGGAAAGTCAGCCCGTTGCCGCCGCTTAAAACATTGTTCGATGTGCTGACTGAGGCGAGGCGCGCACAGGCGAGTGCGCCTGTATCGGCGGTGCTGTCTGCCAGGCAACACTGGCCGGTGCGCCCGGCATTTTGCCTGCTGCCAGTGCATCTTGGCATGCGACGTGATACGTTTAGTTTGCAGGCGGTGGTGCCGTTGGCAGCAGAGGTCTACGCTGCTTTGACGACGCGCTTGCAAACACACTTCTCTGATGATTTTGTCATACAGCAGGATGTCAGTCAGCGATTCTGGTGGATACAGCCGCTGCGCGATATGCAGGTGCAATGCGCATGGCCGCAGGATTGTTTGTATCAGCAGGCCTTTCAATGGCAACCGCAAGGGCCGGATGCAGCCGTGATCAGGCAGTGGACTAATGAAATGCAAATGTTACTGCATCAGGCCGCACACGCCCCTGAATTAAGTGCCTGGCCAACTGAGTTAAACAGTTTATGGTTCGCCAGTGTTGGCGATATCCCGGCCTGGCAACCTGCTGCAGCGCTGATTGCGGGGCAAGGTGAGGTATTTGCCGGGCTGGAAGCCTGCGCATTGCCAGCCATAAGGCCATTGGCGCTGGCCGCGATGTTGGCAGAGGCGCGCACTCAGCAGGCGGTATGGATCGCAGATGCGTGGCAAACGTGTGATTGGCCTGCGCTATCAGACGCCTTACAAGCCGGTCGTATTTCAGCTTTGAAACTAGTATTGCCGTTTGCCGAGCGCAGCGTTGAAGTGCATTATAAAAAACAATTACGTTGGCAGTTCTGGCGCAAAACACCCACCCTGGAAACCTTATTGCAACAACTTGAAGCCACGCTGATGAAAGCCAGCTAACTGACCGTTGTGCATGACTCACAATGAACACAAGATGAAAATTCACCAACGCGCTTATTCCGACACCACCTTTGCCGCGCTGCAGGCGCAAGGCTTGCCTCCTTTGCTGGCCAGGTTGCTGGCCGCGAGGGCGGTCACTGCCGAGGACTGGTTGTTGCAGGAGATGCCGCATTTGCTTAAGCCAGATGCCTTGACTGGCGCTGCTGACATGGCGCGGCAACTGGCTGATGCTATTGCGCAAAAGAAACGACTTTTAATTGTTGGTGATTATGATGCAGATGGCGCCACAGCCACCGCTGTCGCCATGCGCGGTTTACGTATGATGGGCGCGGTGGTTGATTTTCTGGTGCCTAACCGATTTGAATATGGGTATGGCCTGACGCCTGAAATTGTGGCGCTGGCGGCGCAGCAGCAACCAGACATTATTCTGACTGTTGATAACGGCATTGCCAGCATTGATGGTGTAGCTGCGGCCAAGGCACTGGGCTTGCAGGTGCTCATTACCGACCACCACTTGCCTGCCGAGCAAACCCCAGCCGCAGATGGCATCGTGAACCCGAATCAGCGAGGGTGTGATTTCCCCAGCAAACACCTGGCAGGCGTAGGGGTGATGTTTTATGTGCTGATTGCCTTGCGTGCCGAGCTCAAGCAACGCGGGCAAGTCAGTGATGAGGGCGTACATTTGGGCAGCTTGCTCGACCTGGTGGCATTAGGCACCGTGGCCGATCTGGTGAAGCTGGATGCCAATAACCGTATCCTGGTCAGGCAAGGGCTCAAACGGATCCGCCAGGGCCAGGCCAGCCCGGGCATCCTGGCTATTTTAAAACTGGCAGGGCGTGATTTCTTGCAAGTCAACGCGCAGGATTTAGGCTTTTACGTAGGGCCTCGTCTCAATGCGGCGGGCAGACTGGATGATATGACCATAGGTATCCGTTGCCTGCTGGCAGAAACACCACAAGAGGCGATGCAATATGCGCAAAAACTGCATGTGCTCAACGCCGAACGCAAGCAGATTGAAGCCGAAATGCAATGGGATGCGATGGCCGACCTGACGCAGGATTTTCGTGATGACCAATATACCATCAGCGTTTTTCAGCCGGACTGGCATCAAGGCGTGATCGGTATTCTGGCTTCGCGCATCAAAGAGCGATTTCACCGGCCGGTGATTGCGTTTGCTGATGCTGGTGATGGATTGATCAAGGGCTCTGGCCGCTCAATTGCCGGTCTGCATCTGCGTGATGCCCTGGATCTGGTCACCAAGCAGCAGCCCGACCTGATTATCAAGTTTGGCGGCCACGCCATGGCTGCAGGCCTGAGCATCCGCGCTGATGATTTTGCGCGCTTTCAGCAAACTTTTGAGCAAGTGGTGCAAAGCCTGATTGATACCGAAACCTTGCAGGAAGTGCTGGAAACAGATGGTGCATTGGCGGCGCAAGAGATGACCATGCAAACCGCAGAAGCCATCGCGCATCAGGTCTGGGGGCAAGGTTTTCCACAACCGGTGTTTTATGACACCTTTCAAGTGCTGCAGCAAAAAGTGTTGGGTGAAAAACACTTGAAGTTACGCTTGCAAAAACACAATCAGCAATTCGATGCCATTTATTTTCAACATGCCGAGTTTTTGCCAGAGCAGGTAGAGATCGCTTATGCCTTGCAGGTGAACGAGTTCAATGGCGCACGCAATTTGCAGTTGCAGGTGGTGCATGCCGTGACGACTTGAGTGCGCTAATTACATTTAGCCTTAGAGTCCACGCCCTAAATACGGTAAAATACAGCCTTCATTCAAGAGGTTAAGCATGGCTCGCCCATTTAAATCCCCCAAAGCCACTTCTGCGGCACGTCCACCCAAAGCGCCACCAGCCGCACCGGTAGAGGCTGGAGATGCTGAGGCACCAGCCGCATCGCGTTCTGGTCAGCGCTTACACAAATTGCTGGCACTGGCAGGCTTTGGCTCACGCCGCGATATGGAAACGCTAATCGAGAGTGGCCGTATCACGATTAATGGCCAGGTAGCCCAGGTTGGGGCGGTGGTGGATGAGCATGATATTGTCCGCTTGGATAGCCGTATTTTGCACTTGCCGTTTGAGGCCGAATTGCCGCAGGTATTGCTCTACCACAAACCAGAAGGTGAATTGGTCAGCCAGGATGACCCAGAAGGTCGCGCCACGGTATTCGATAAGTTGCCACGCATCAAACAAGGTAAATGGATTGCCATTGGCCGTCTGGATATGAACACCAGCGGCTTGTTGATTTTTACCAACTCTGGCGAACTGGCAAACCGTTTCATGCATCCGCGCTATGAAGTAGAGCGTGAGTACGCAGTGCGTATTCTGGGCGAGCTGAATCCTGAGCAGATGTCACAACTGACGCAAGGCATAGAGCTGGAAGATGGCCCGGCCAACTTTGAGAGCATTTATGCCAGCGGTGGCGAAGGTGCCAACAAATGGTACCAGGTGGTGATTAAAGAGGGGCGTAACCGCGAGGTGCGCCGTTTATTCGAAGCTTTCCATTTGCCGGTCAGCCGCTTGATGCGCGTGCGTTTTGGCCCGGTGGCGCTGCCACCCCGCCTCAAGCGTGGCACCATGCTCAAGCTGGAGCAAAAACAAGTGGTGGCTTTGCTGGAATGGGCTGGTTTGCCTGTGCCACGTAAACCGCTCAAACAATTGAGCCCGCATGAAAAAGACCGTGCGACCCGTGTATTCGTGCCTAAAGTCCGCAAACAACGCCGTAGTTTACTGGAGTCTGCAAATGCACCTGCTACGCCTGAGCAGCGTCCGGCGCGTGCACCAACCGCGAACCGCCGGATTCGTCAGGATGCAGATTTGAAACAGGCTTCTATGCAGAATGCGCGCGTCAATACTGGCGCTAAAAAACGTAGTGACCGCAATCGTGGCCGCGGATAAACATTCCAATGGCTTTGATTGTTACCAATAAAAAAGCACTTCTTAACGAAGTGCTTTTTTTATAAAGCGCATCGCTTTACTCTGCGTTGTTTGGCTCGCCTTGTAGCCCTGCTTCAAGCAAGTCTTCCTTGGTCAGCATAAACACAAACTGGTCGCCGGCACTGGTATCCAGCCAGGTGAATGGCAAATCTGGATAAGCGTCATGAAGTGCATCGCGGTTATGGCCGATTTCCACCACTAATATACCGCCATCATTGAGATATTCAGCCGCTTGTGTGAGCAGGGTATGGGTGTGGTCGAGTCCGGCAACGCCGCTGCCCAATGCCAGTTGCGGCTCCTGACGATATTCTGCGGGCAGTTCTGCCATGCTGGGTGCGTCAACATATGGTGGATTGCTGATGATTACATCGTATTTACGGCCTTTGAGTGCCGTAAACATATCGGATTGCACGGCCTGCACCTGGTGCTCTAGCCCGTAACGCTTGATATTGATATTGCTGACATCTATCGCATCTGGCGAGATGTCCACCACATCAATATGCGCGTTAGGGAAGGTTTCTGCCAGCAGGACACCCAGGCAGCCAGAGCCGGTACAAATATCTGCGGCTGACTCCACCATTTCCGGAAACTCTACCCATGGTTGCAAACCGTCTTCCAGCAGTTCGGCAATAAATGAGCGCGGCACAATCACACGCTCATCTACGTAAAATTTAAAGCCACGCAACCAGGCTTCATTCACCAGGTAGGCAGTTGGCGTATGCTCGGTGACACGTTTTTCAATCAAGGTCGCCAGATGCTGGCTTTCTTCTGTGGTCAAACGCGCATCGAAAAAGTTATCCAGCGTATCATGCGGTAAATGCAGTGCGCTCATGACCAGCCAGACGGCTTCGTCGTAGCTGTTATCGGTACCATGCCCGTAAAAAATGTCAGAGTTCTCAAAACGGCTTACAGCATAACGTAGCCAGTCGCGAATAGTGTGTAAGTTGCTTGTCATATTATTTGAGTAACAATAATTCCATGGTGCGTTTGTAGGTTTCTTTGAGCGGCTCAATGTCTGCTACTGCTACACATTCGTTTAATTTATGGATGGTCGCGTTGAGCGGGCCAAACTCGATCACTTCTTTGCAAATGTCGGCAATAAAGCGGCCATCCGAGGTGCCGCCTGTGGTGGATAGTTCCGGGGTCACGCCATAACTTTGCGTAATGGCCTGGCTGATGGCTTCGACCAGCTGGCCGCGTGGTGTGATATAGGATTGGTTATGTTCCCATTCCAGTGTGTAATCGAAGCCGTGGCTATCTAAAATGGCATGCACCCGTGAGCGCAGGCTTTGTTCCGAACTGCCCTGGCCATCTACTACCGGGCAATAGCGGAAATTAAACAGGATTTCGACTTCGCCGGGCACCACGTTCGTCGCACCGGTGCCGCCATTCATGTTGGAGATTTGCCATGAGGTGGGCGGGAAGTATTCGTTGCCGTTGTCCCACACGGTTTCCACCATGTCTTTGATCGCGGGCGCGGCCAAATGAATCGGGTTTTTGACCAGGTGCGGGTAGGCAATGTGGCCCTGTATGCCTTTAACTGTGAGTTTGCCAGACAATGAGCCGCGACGGCCGTTCTTGATCATGTCGCCGACCACTTTGTTACTGGTCGGTTCGCCAACGATACAGTAATCGAATGTTTCGCCACGGGCCTGCAAAGCTTCAACCACTTTGACCGTGCCCTCAATGGCAATGCCTTCTTCATCTGAGGTAATTAACAGGCCGATGGAGCCTAGATGGTCAGGATGCTCTGCAACAAACTCTTCTATGCTGGTAATAAACGCCGCCAGCGAGGTTTTCATATCCGCCGCGCCGCGTGCATACAGCATGCCGTCTTTAATCGTCGGCTCAAATGGCGGTGTATGCCACTGATCCAGCGGGCCGGTCGGTACCACATCGGTGTGGCCGGCAAATACAATCAGCGGGCCGGTCGTGCCACGGCGGGCGTAAAAGTTATCTACCTGACCAAAACGCATGCGCTCAATCTTGAATCCTAAGGGCTCCAGGCGAGCAATCATGGCTTCCTGACAGTCGGCATCTTCCGGCGTCAGCGAGCGGCGTTTCAGGAGGTCAATGGCAAGGTCCAGTGTTTTTGACATAGGCTTATTCTTTGGCAAATAGTTGGGCGTAGTCGGCTTCATTAAAACCGAGTGCGATGATTTTGTCGTTATTCACGATGATAGGGCGCTTGATTACCGAGGTTTTTTCTTGCATCAAGACCTGCGCAGAGGCAGCATCCACAACCGCATTTTTTTCGGCTTCAGTCAGGTTGCGCCAGGTCATACCGCTACGGTTGACCAGTTTTTCCCATGGTTGTTGTTGCAGCCAGGATTGCGCGGTGGCATTGTCCAGCCCCAGTTTTTTAAAATCGTGGAATTCATAGGCAATGGCGTGTTGTTGCAGCCAGTCGCGGGCTTTTTTGACGGTATTGCAATTAGGGATGCCGTACAGTTTCATGGCGGGGCTAATCAGGTAAAAACCTTATTTTACCAGCCCGCGGTGGCGGTGTTGCAATTTATTGTTGCAGCAGGGCTGGCTTTAAAACAGGCTTTGCGTGGTCGACTTCAACTGCAGTTCGCTAAAGACATCAAACAGGAATTTTTGCTCGACCGGCTTGGAGAACAGGAAACCCTGCATTTGGTCGCAGCCAATGCTGAGTAGGGCCTTGCGCTGATCTTCGTCTTCCACGCCTTCTGCGACGACATTTAAATCCAGCGCGTGCGCCAGTTTGACAATGGCCTCTACTATTAACAAGGCCGTATTAGACGCCGCTACACCCTTAGTCAGGGTGCGGTCGAGTTTGACTTCGCTGATTTCCAGGTCTTGTAGATGCGTGAGGCTGAAGGGGTGCAGGCCAAAGTCATCCAGCGAGATTTTGAGGCCTTGCTGCTTAAAGTGGCGCAAGGTTTCTTGAAACTGCGCCTGGTGATGGATGGCATTGGTTTCTGAGACTTCGAGTATCAGGTTGCGTGCTTCGACCTCATGTTGCTCAAGAATCGACTGGATGAGCGAACTCAGTTGTTTGTTGCGGAATTGCTGGTTAGACATATTGACTGAAATACTCAGGTCTATGCCACGGTCACGCGCCTGTTTGATGGTGCTGCAGGCTTGCGAAATCACCCAGGCGTTGATTTCTTCAATCATGCCAAAGCGTTCAGCGGCTTCGATGAAACTGTTGGGCGACAATAGCCCACGTGTCGGATGCTGCCAGCGTAACAAGGCTTCTGCGCCGTGGACGATACGGGTCAGGGCGTCGACTTTGGGTTGAAATAGCAGCCTGAATTCCTGCTCGGTAATCGCGCGCTTGAGCTCCACCCGTGTTTGCTGCATTTCATCTGAAGCCTGCTCGATTTCAGCATCAAAGAAACGGTACTGGTTTTTGCCGTTTTCCTTGGCTTTATACATGGCCGCGTCAGCATTCAATTTGAGTTTTTGCAGGTTGCCGTCCTGCGGGTACATGGAGACGCCAATCGAGCACGAGATTTCAATGACGTGGTCTTCAATAATAAAGATTTCACGCAGTGCATCCACAATACGCTGGATTACCGTCACGACGCTTTGATGATTTTCGATCTCGCTAAGGACAGCAATAAACTCGTCACCACCAGCGCGCGCCACATAATCGCAATTGCGGATGGCATTACTGATGCGCTTGGAGACTTCAATCAGCAGCAGGTCACCGATATGGTGACCAAACTGGTCGTTGACCGGTTTGAAGTGGTCGAGATCGATATAGGCCAAGGCTAGTGATTCGCCATTACGGTCGCAACGCTTGGCACTGATAATGAGATGCTGATTGAGCGCGTCGCGGTTAGGCAGGTGCGTGAGCGGGTCATAGGCCAGAAACTTTTTGTTCACGGTCTGCGTGTTGCGGAATGTCAGTTTGCTTTGGGCAATATCTACATTGCGTTCATAGAAAATCACCAGGATAAATGAGGTGATAAACAGCAGCACCGGCACCAGCACCAGCAACAACATCAGGTAGTTCCCTGTCTGGTCAGTCGGCTGGCTGAGCAGCATATTGTTATGCACAATGCTGAGGTTAATGGCAGTGTGTGAGGCGAGGAAACCCAGCGCAATTTCGACCGAGAACATCCATTTCAGGCGCTGCAGTGCTTTGCCTTCGTAGCCCTTGAGCCAGAGGATGGTCACAATCGCCAGTGCTGAAGTCAGGCAGGCGAGAAACAGCGCAAATAATGCGGTCCAGGTATCAATGTGGATATTGATGGCGCCCGCACTGATCTGAAAGAAGTAGGAAAGCAAGTAGCCGCTGACGCCTGCCGCCAGGGAGGCATAGAGCAAGTCGCGCAGGGGCAGTTTCTTTTTGTTAACGGTTTTGAGTAAAGACAGCGACAGCAGGTAAGCGCACAGCAGGCTGCCGATAAAATCGACTGGGTGCTGGGTGATTTTGGGGAAGTTATCTGCAGCGAGTTGGTAACCGGCATGCAGCAGGAAAATGCCGCCAGCAGCGAGTGCAGAATACTTTTTAAGTAAGGCATCATGATCTTTAGTCGCTGCCAGACGCAGGTTATCGACGAGCTTAAATGCAAAAAAACATCCAATGACACTGGATGTGAATAGCAGCAAAATAAGCATGTGAGTTGGGATCATAAAAATTGCACGGTCATTGTGATTGTTAGTGGTGTGACTCTACTGCGTTTTGTTTCTTGCCTGCTAATTCTCCGTCCTGTAACACTTTCAATAAAATAAAACGATGCTCGACAACCCTATATCGAATATCGTTAGCTGAGAATCACTCTTAATATCGACCTGTCATCCACATAACTTGAGCGGACAAAGTCGTTTTCAGGAGTGACTCCCGCTATGCTTGGTGTTTAAGCCTTAAACGCCGCGCAACAATTCGTTGATACCTACTTTACCCAAGGTTTTGGCGTCGACTTTTTTCACGATCACTGCGCAGTACAAGCTGTATTTGCCATCGCTGGAAGGCAGGTTGCCTGAAACCACGACAGAGCCAGCTGGTACGCGGCCAAAGTGGATTTCGCCGGTTTCGCGGTCATAAATCTTGGTTGACTGGCCAATATAAACACCCATGGAGATCACGCAGTTGTCTTCAACCACCACGCCTTCAACCACTTCTGAGCGCGCGCCCACAAAGCAGTTATCACCAATAATGGTTGGGCCGGCCTGCACTGGTTCCAGCACGCCGCCAATGCCTACGCCGCCGGACAAGTGTACGTTTTTACCAATTTGTGCACAGGAACCGACAGTTGCCCAGGTGTCTACCATGGTTCCTTCACCCACATAGGCGCCGATGTTGACGTAAGAAGGCATCAATACTGCATTTTTAGCAATGAATGAGCCTTTGCGCACGATGGCATTAGGCACGACGCGGAAGCCGCCTGCCTTGAAATCTTCTTCAGTGTAGTTGGCAAATTTTGGATCTACTTTGTCAAAGTAGCGTGTCACGCCATCGTCCATCAGGTAGTTGTCTTTCAGGCGGAAAGACAGCAACACTGCTTTTTTAATCCACTGATGGGTTTCCCATTGCTGCGTATCGCCAATACGGGTGGCAACGCGCAATTTACCTGCATCCAGGTCATCCAGCACAGAAGCCACGGTGGCTTTGATATCGGCAGGGGCATTGGCCGGGTTGATGTTGGCGCGGTCTTCAAAAGCCGCTTCAATAATGCTTTGACGTGGATCCATGATGTTCTCTTGTTCGATGAAATAATTCGGTTAAATAACTGTGAAACCCGAAATTTTAACCTAATTTTGGCGGGTCAGGGGCTGCGGATCGCTGACAGCCCCTGCCAAGCGGTATTTATTTGTTTTTGGCTGCGAGATACAGCGGCATGACTTTAGGTGTTAATGCCTGCAGGTCTTTGATGCGGTTTTCGCTGGAAGGATGGGTGCTTAAGAATTCAGGTGGCGCTTCCTTGTTCGCTGCCATCATTTTTTTCCACAAGCTCACCGCCGCTTCCGGGTTGTAACCCGCACGTGCGGCCAGCTCCAGGCCCATGCGATCTGCTTCGCGTTCCTGCTCGCGACCATTCGGCAGTGAGAATAGCAACTGGCTGCCCATGCCAGCGCCCTGTGCGGCCATGCTGCCGGCGGTGCCGCCGATGACTGAGGCGAGTGCCTGCAAGCCAAACTGTTGTACATAGGCTTGTGACATGCGCTCGCGGCCATGTTCACGCAAAGCATGGGCAATTTCGTGGCCAATCACTGCGGCCAGTTCATCATCTGTGGCATTCAGCTTCTCGGCCAGGCCAGAAAACACCATGATTTTGCCGCCAGGCATGCAATAGGCGTTGAGCTGGTCATTTTTTTCAACATTGACCTCCCATTTCCATTTGGCAGCATCTGGCCTGAAAACGCCGACCTGGGCAATCAGGCGGTTGGAAATGGTGGTCACGCGATGCAATAATGGTTTATCTGCATTCAGCGTACTTTTCTTTTGTGCATCCTGCAGGGTTTGCGTATAAGACTGCGCAGACATTTTGTCCACGGTGGCGGAGGGGAGCAGTAATAACTGGCTACGTTGCACGCCAGAGACGCTGTTGTTGGTGGTGCTGGCACAGGCGCTGAGCAATGCACACATCACGGCGACTGAAATGGTTTTTATATTGAGCATATTTTTTCCTCACACGTTGCAGTTATGCAGTTATCGCATGAGCTGCATGATTCGTTGACAGCTGACCAAGTGAAGGTATTGGGTCAGTTAACAAAGTGCATTTTACGCTCAGACTGTTAACTTTTGTTTATGGTCTGCCATTTAAATTTTAACTTGTGAGCCCAGTTCCACTACGCGGTTAGGTGGCAATTTAAATTGGTTGGTGATGGTTTCTGCGGTGCGGAACAAACCAATAAAAATCTTTTTGCGCCAGAAAGCCATGCCTGGCTTGTCTGAGGCAAACAGGATTTCCTTGCCGATAAAGAATGAGGTATCCATGGTATCCAGGCTAAGGCCAAACGTCTCCGTCAACACCAGATCGCGCGGCAGGTCAGGTTCATCCATGTAACCATAGCGCAAGGTGACACGATAAAAACCGTAAGGTAATACCTCCACCGCAACGCGTTCTTCCTTGCTGGTGTAAGGGTAATCTTCAAAACGCACGGTCAGGATGACCATGGTTTCGTGCAATACCTTGTTGTGCTTGAGGTTGTGCAGCAGGGCATGTGGCACACCGTCCGGGTTGGGTGTCATGAACACGCCCGCGCCATTGACGCGTGCTGGTGGGTGCGCACCGATGGCTTGAATAAACGGAATCAGTTCCATGGACTCGGATTTGAGGATGCCATATAACAGCCTACGGCCAGTTTTCCAGGTGCGCATCAGGGTGAAAATAATCAGGCCTATCAGCAGGGGTACCCAGCCACCATCCGGAATCTTGAGGATGTTGGCGGCAAAGAAGGACAGGTCAATGACCAGGAACAGTGTAATCAGGCAGGCAGTTTTCAGCTTGCTCCAGCCCCACAGGTGGTGGAAAACCACGGCTGCCAGCAGGGTGGTGATCACCATATCACCTGTCACTGCAATGCCATAAGCGGCGGCCAGGTCACCTGAACTGCCAAAAATAATCACCAAGCCCATCACGGCTACCATCAGACCCCAGTTGACGCGCGGCATATACACCTGGCCCTCGGTTTTTTCTGAGGTGTGCGCAACGTGCATGCGTGGAATAAAGCCGAGTTGCAGCGCCTGGCGCGACACTGAAAACGCACCGGTAATCACGGCTTGCGAAGCAATCACGGTCGCCAGTGTAGCCAGGATAATTAACGGGAACAATGCCCAGTCCGGTGCCAGGTGATAAAACGGGTTTTGAATCGATTCCGGCTCGGCCAGGATCAATGCACCTTGCCCAAAGTAGTTGCAGATCAGTGCGGGTAATACAAACAGGAACCACGCCAGGCGAATGGGCTTGCGGCCAAAGTGACCCATGTCGGCGTACAGTGCTTCGGCACCTGTCACCGCCAACACGACTGCGCCTAGCGCAATAAAGGCAATTTTCGGTTGGGTATAAAAAAACAGGAAGGCGTAGGCGGGGCTTAATGCTTTGAGGATTTCGGGGTGGTGATTGATGTTAATGACACCAAGAATTCCTAACACAGCAAACCAGGTCAGCATGATCGGCCCGAAAAATGCACCGACGACGGCGGTGCCCTTGCTTTGTGCCCAGAACAGCACGAATAGCACGCAAAGGGTAATGGGGACGATCCAGCTATCCAGTTGCGGTGCGGCGACTTCCAGCCCTTCCACCGCGGACAGCACCGAAATGGCCGGGGTAATCATGCCATCCGCGTAGAACATGCAGGCACCGACAATACCTAGCATCATAATGCGCTTTCGCTGTTCAGGCTCGCCACCGGCATAACGGCTGGCCAGTGACAGCAAGGCCATGATGCCGCCTTCGCCGCGGTTATCAGCGCGCATAATAAACGCGACATACTTGAAAGAAACGATCAGCAATAATGCCCAGGTGATCAATGACAAAATGCCATAGACATTGTCTTGAGTCAGTAGCAGCGGGTGATGGCCTACTGCGAAGACTTCTTTCATGGTGTAAAGGGGACTGGTGCCAATATCCCCGAAAACGACGCCTAGCGCGGCGAGTGCCATGGTGTGGAGCGCCGTTTGCTGATTTTTTGTATGGTCCATTGTGTGAACAGCTGAAGACAAGCAATTATTATCGGTTAATTCTAAAACTTCACCAATGACTTTGGCACAAATAATCTGCGCTGGGAGGCTTTTGTGGCCGATTGCATGAAAAGCTTACTGGTCAGATATCTTGTTTTTTTCAACCACAACCTGAGCCTGGCCATGATGCAGCGTTAATTGCAGGCTTTCACCCGTTGTGAGCTGGCTGGCGTCCGTCACGGCGCGGCCATCCTGTTTTTGTACAATGGCGTAGCCACGTGCCAGCACCTGGTGCGGGTTAAGTTGTTGCAAGCTGGTGGCTAAATATTCCAGCCTGCGGTGGCGTGCTTGCAAATACTGCTGCATGCCTAGTTTTAAGCGATGTTGCCATTGTTGCAATGCCTGTTTCTGTTGTTGCAATTGCTGTGCAGGCGAAATCAGGCGGCGGGACAGGTAGTCCAGCGTTTGCGCGTGTTGGCGCAGCAATGATTGCATGGCACGCATCAGGCGTTGTTGTGTTTGCAATACTTGCTGGCGTAATTGTGATTGATCCGGGCAGGCCAGTTCGGCCGCTGCGGTCGGCGTGGCTGCGCGCAGGTCTGCCACAAAATCGGCAATGGTAAAGTCAGTTTCATGGCCCACACCACTGATGGTCGGCAAGCGGCAGGCCGCCAGTGCACGTGCCACTATTTCTTCGTTAAAAGACCATAAATCTTCAATACTGCCGCCACCGCGGCAAACCAGTAAAGTATCGACTTCCTGACGCTGGTCAGCCAGTTGTATGGCTTGCGCAATCAGCTCGGCCGAGCCTTTGCCTTGCACCGGCGTCGGGTAAATGATTACACCCATGCCGGGATAACGCCTGCGGATGGCCGTGAGTACATCACGCAAGGCGGCTGCATCGGGCGAAGTCACCACGCCTATGCGTTGCGGGTTGGCCGGAATCGCTTTTTTGCGTGACTGGTCAAACAGGCCTTCGGCTTGCAAGCGTTGTTTGAGTTGCTCAAACGCTTCATACAGCCTGCCCATGCCCGCTGGCTGCATAAACTCTATGGTTAACTGAAAGTCACCACGCGCCTCATACAGCGTGACCGTCGCCCGTGCTTCAATCAGGTCGCCTTCGCGCGGTATGCTGCCCACCAGGCTGTTACGGCCTTTAAACATGACACAGCGCACCTGCGCACGGTCATCCTTGAGCGAAAAATACCAGTGGCCGCTGGCGGCACGCGTGAAATTGGAGATTTCGCCGCTGATCCAGAATAGCGGAAAGCTGGTTTCCAGCAGTTCTTTCGTCAGTCGCGTTAAATCGCTGACATTCAAGATTTGTTTAAAAGGCGTCGATAACAAGTTGGTCATAGCCACGCATTATCCAACAGCCGGTCACTCTTTGGCTATGTTGCCTGTGTAAATACCGGCAAATGGCGATGTCGGGCACTTTGTGCGCGCAAATGTGTCATTAATAAAAACAAAATAAAGTATGGATAGACTGAATAGTCATGCTTTGCTGACGGTGCTTGAATGTTGCTAAACATATATCACGATGATCTGCGTCGCCTGTTATTGCGCTACCTGTTACGTAGTGCAGCTTTGGGTTATGTATTGTGGGCCATATCCTCACATGCTGAGGAGATGGTGGCATCCCCTGTGGCCGAGGTCGAACAAGCTGCGCCCAGCGAGCCATTCGCTAGCTATAGCCGTGAACAATCCACCTTAAAAAATGACGCTTACAAGCAGTTTGTTAAATTGCAGGTCAGCCTGGCCGCAGGCACTAAAAATAGTTTGGGGCTGAGTAGCTATGAGCAGGCGCACGCGCATTATTGCGCGCTGGCCGGTGAGTCACGCGACCCGGACGCGCAGTTTGCTATGGGCTGGTTTTATAGCATGGGCAAAGGGGTGGAGGTGAATCATGATATTGCCGCCCGTTTTTTCAGCCTGGCAGCCATACAAGGGCACCGCGATGCCCGGGAATGGCTGGATAAAGAACCGGGCAATGCCGAGTTGGCCGTATTGCCAGCCTGTATGCACAAACAAGGTAATTCTGCGGCGGAAGTGTTGTTCCGCAAGCGTGGCCCGATTTACCAACTGGTGAAAAAGCATGCGCCGGTCTATGGCGTCGATGTGGATTTTGCCATGGCGGTCATTGCCGTGGAATCAGGGTTTAACCCCAAAGCTACTTCACGCAAAAAGGCACAGGGCCTGATGCAATTGTTGCCGGATACGCAAGCCAGATTTCATGTGAAGGATGCCTATGATCCTGAGCAAAACATCAAGGGGGGATTGTCTTATTTGCGTTGGCTGATCACTTACTTTAAAGGCGATGTCGAGCTGGTGGCTGCCGCCTACAATGCGGGTGAAAACGCAGTGCAGCGGCATCAGGGGATTCCGCCATATCCAGAAACGCGTGATTATGTGAAACGCATTGCCCGCTATTACAAAAAGAAACATCACGAAGTGAAGCAACGGTCTGCCATGCAGCAGGCGGAGATGATCCCGGCCGCATCCTGATTAAAAACAAGGGAACGATCTTGCTTCTGGCAGCATCATAAGCGCGTTATCTATTACAATTTCAGTTTTATTCAACGCGCAGGAGTTTGCAATGTGTCAGTGGTTTAAAGGTCGTGGTGGCTATGTGCTCGGTTTTCTGGCTGGTTTCGGCATTGTGGCACTGGCCTTGTTT
The DNA here is from genome assembly GCF_046765995.1 of Methylophilus sp. 'Pure River'. Classification (NCBI taxonomy): domain Bacteria; kingdom Pseudomonadati; phylum Pseudomonadota; class Betaproteobacteria; order Nitrosomonadales; family Methylophilaceae; genus Methylophilus; species Methylophilus sp. 'Pure River'. Next base: position 253,785 of record NZ_JBKOUE010000001.1, read on the forward strand.
ATACAGGTGCAAAACCAGTTGGAGCCCTGCCCATTGTGTATTTCGCAGCGCATGGTGTTTATGGGCCTGGGCATATTGTTTTTGCTGCATGCATTTATTTCTCCCAAGTCATGGCTGCATGCTGGATTTGCGCTGCTTGAGGTGTTGACCGCACTCGGTGGGGCTGGTGTCGCTATTCGTCACTGGTGGCTGCAAGCGCATAAAGACGACATTATCGCTGACTGCGGTGTCGGCTTTGATTACATGTTTGAAAATTTTCCGCTCAAAAAAGCCCTGACGCTGGTGTTCCGTGGCACAGGCGATTGTGCCGCAATCGACTGGACATTTCTCGGCCTGACCTTGCCGCAACTGGGTTTGATCAGCTTTGTATTGTTTGGTGCCTATGCGGTATTTCTGTTCCGCGCGCGAGCTTAATACTTAAGCAGCCTGTTTAGGTTGCTTTTTGATTAGTCACGCCAAAAGGAATGTGTACTGAAGGCACCACTTCAGAGGCTGTTTTTAAATGCCCGGACTGATCATCGAAGAAAATGTGCGGTCTTAATACCGCCAGGACTTTGCTTTTTTCAATGCCACCCAGAAAGAACGCGTCATTCGCCATCACCCCCCAACTTTTTAGTGTGTTCATGGCGCGTTCATGTGCTGGCGCATCCCGCGCTGTCACAATCGAAACTCTCAAGCGGTTTTTGTAAGAGGGATCCAGTTTTTTCTTTTCTTCCTCGGCGGATTGAATGGCGGAAACACGCACAAGCAATTGCTGTAATGGGCCGGGGTTATGAGGCTGCATGACATTCATTGCTTCGTGCGCTTTGAATTCGTTCACGTCTTTTCTGGCCTGAAAAACGGTTTCAGACTCATCGTCTACCAATACACCATCAAAGTCGAAGGCAATGCGTAATGCAGCATCCTCTTCGTCATCAATCATTGCTGAGTTCATGACATGGCCAGCAGGCATGTTCAGGCGAATGGCAGAATCAACATCCTCTTTGTTTCCCGAGAGAAAGAGCGATATGTTGAGCGCAGGAATGAATTTGTACGGCGCTTGGCCTTGCATGAAGATGGCTCTCGTCATGCCGATATTGTAATGCTCTATAGACTTCATGACTCTCAGGCCTGTATCAGGGTCATTTTTTGATAGCAATATCACTTCAACCAACGGGTCATCTGGGTGGGGGCTCAGATCATTGAGGGAGAGCAGCCGTTTGATAAATGAAAATGCAATGCCTTTGGGCAGCGGGTTGTGAAGGTTGTTCTCTTGAAACTTACGGTAAAGCGCTTCACCGTCTCGTTTGAATATTTCGTCAGAGTCTGACAAATCAAACATCGCACTCGATGCGACGCCTATCACTAATCTGTTTTCTAGGGTGTATGCCATGATGGTTGAGCGTTAAAGGGGTTATCTATTGGTGACGTCTGACATGGCTGATTGCTTTGAAATCGCCTCATGCCACTCTTTAAACTGTGCGTCGCATAGTTGTTCTGCCTGTTGTGACAGCGTTTCATGTGGCGTATTGGCGGCGCGTAGCTTGGCCGTTTCGCGTTTCAAGCAGCCCAGGTATTTGGCTTTGGCGTAAATCTCTTCGGTTTGCATGCTGGCAATCGCCTGGTCGGCCTGGTTGAGTGACTGGCACAGTGGGGCTGATTGCGATGCGCCTTGCCAGGTGTTTTTTTGCATATGAATCACATTAGCAATGTCTTGCCCGCGCTTGTGGATCCAGTCTTCGAGGATCTCGTTACCGCAGCTCTCGCTTTGGCAACGCATCACGCTCTTGAGCAGCCAGGCGGCTTGTTTGGTCATGCGCTCTTCCGAAATGCCACAGTTGTGAATCACGTCATGTGAGCGTGAGAAATACAGCTTGTAATTGGCACGCCAGGTGGCGTGGCTGGCGCAGGCAACTTTGCGCAAAGGATTGCCTGGCGCGCAGTTTTCAGCTTGCAGGATTTGCAAGCGCTCAGGTGCGCGGTTGCCCACCCGGCGACAAGCCAGTGAGATGGCTTGGCCATAAGCCTGTGTGACGCCCCAGAAGGATAAACGTGCCTGGGCAAATTCCGGGCTACTTTTGAGCGCATGATTGTTTTTCCAGTCCATGCTTTCTGAGGTTTGGCTGGCGTTGTGAAATACGGTTTCGCGGTCTACCTCCAGCGAAAACTCGCTACAGGACGCCTGCACATATCTGGTGGCAATAGTGTCGTCATGGTCGTCAGCGCGCAGTTTGAAGAAAACCATGTCTTCATGTTGGCCAACCTGGAGCGAATCAAGGTCGATTGCTACGGTGAGAAACTTTTCCCGGCCGGGCACGGTTTGCCATTGTTCGCCCTGGCTCAGGGAGGGGAATAACAGGGATTGCAGGCAAACAACGGCAAATACAACAGCAGGGCATTTCAACATGATGAGCGATACAAAACAACAGGGTAATGGGAAGGTAGCTAAATGAGGTGATTTAATGAAATGGTTTAATCATGTGCGGCAGCATAGACACTGTTACGTCCGGCTTGTTTGGCTTCATACAGGGCCAGGTCTGCGCGTTGTAACAATTGCGACAAGTTATCGCCAGGATGCAGCACGGCGACCCCGGCGCTAATGGTGATGCTGCCTACCCCTGCCAGATGCATGGCGTTGATCTGGTGGCGCACTTTTTCTGCCAGTTGCGTGGCCTGTTTAAGCGTGGTGCGTGGTGCGTAAATAATCAATTCATCACCGCCCCAGCGCACGGTGATGTCCGAGATACGACTATGTTTTTTGATGCAACTAGCCACCGATTTGAGTACCACATCGCCCAATACATGGCCGTGGGTATCATTGATCTTTTTGAAGTGGTCGATGTCTATCAGGATCAACGCGTCAGAGATTTTTCTACGCGTAATGGCAGGCGTATGCTCTGCAAACACGGTTTCAAAGTGATGACGGTTGCTGAGTCCGGTTAAATGGTCTGTGCTGGAAAGTGTTTTCAGGTTTTCCTTTTCCACTTCCAGTGCCGTATTGGCGGCGGCTAATTGCTCGGTGCGCTGTTTCACTAGGGCTTCGAGGTCGGTATTGAGTGCTTTTAAATGGCTGGTTTGCGATTCACGCAGGCACTCGTAGTTGCGGATGATAAAGAACTGGGCCAGCAAGTAAAGGCACAGACTGAGGATGTCTAGACTGCTGTATTCCGAGGGGAAAATACCCATGGCATGGTTGCTGATCACCAATATGAGCAAGGTGGCCAGCATGTAGTAACCGGCCACGCGGCCTTTGAGGTAGAACGCCGCGGCCAGGATTAATAACAGCAGGGCACTGCGGGTGGTGGTGCCCATGCCCATAAAGAACACGGTGACAAACTGCATAAAGCACAGCCATAAGGCAATGCTGGCAATTAATTCAATATTCTTCTGGTAGCGGTAAAGCACCCACAACAAACCAAAGGCGAGAAACGCAGAAACCAGGTCGACACGACCGATGAAGGGTTGCAGGTTCCAGCGGATGATCCCCATGGACAGCGATACAATGCCGGAGAACGCAAACACATTATTCAGGAAAACGACTTTATAACGTGCGTTATCGGCTTCGCTGAGCTCTGGGAAAAGCTTGATCGGACGCAACATGACGACAAGCGCTTGGCTAATCCACTTCTTCAACATCCAGTTTCCTCGGTAATTATTGTTTTTGTGATGCAGGCAGTTTATGTAAAATTAGTACTTCACCAGCTAAATCAGGAACGACACTGGAATTTTACATATATTAAGTATCTGCGGGTATTACTTTTACGCGATTCAATTCAGAATATTTTGGGCACCAGGCCCCGTTCCGTCTGGAAAACAACAAACATCGGTCTGTTATGAAACCATATAAAACTTTGGATGACTTTGTCGGCAATACGCCACTGGTCGCTTTGCAGCGCATGAACCCTAATCCGAGCAATACCATCCTGCTCAAACTGGAAGGTAACAATCCAGCCGGTTCAGTCAAGGATAGGCCTGCCTACAGCATGATTTTGCGCGCCGAACAGCGTGGTCAGATCAAACCGGGAGATACCCTGATTGAAGCCACCAGCGGCAATACGGGGATTGCGTTAGCCATGGTGGCCGCCATGCGCGGTTATAAAATGGTGTTGGTGATGCCAGAGAACCAGTCCATCGAGCGCAGGCAAAGCATGAAGGCATATGGTGCCGAGCTGGTGTTAACCCCTAAAGACGGCAGTATGGAGCTGGCGCGTGATGTAGCGATGAAGTTACAGGCCGAGGGGGAAGGCATCGTACTCGACCAGTTTGGCAATTCAGATAATCCGCTGGCCCATTACGAAGGCACCGGCCCTGAAATCTGGCGCGATACAGCGGGTAAAGTCACGCATTTTGTGTCCAGCATGGGTACAACGGGGACCATTATGGGGACTTCGCGCTACCTCAAGGAACAAAATCCGGATATCCAGATCATCGGTGTGCAACCTGAAGAAGGGGCGCAAATCCCGGGTATCCGCAAATGGCCGGAAGAATATATGCCCTCCATTTTTGATGCCAAGCGTATTGATGAATTGCGTTACGTGAGCCAGAAGCATGCGGAAGACACCACACGCAAGCTGGCTAACACAGAAGGTATTTTTGCTGGTATTTCCAGTGGCGGCGCTTTATATACTGCGTTGCAGTTATCTAAAGAAGTTAACAATGCCGTGATTGTCACCATTGTCTGCGACCGTGGTGACCGCTACCTGTCTACCGGGGTATTTCCAGGCTGATGCGCATCTGCGGGCTGATGCTGTTGCTCTGGTCAGCGCATCTGTGCGCCATGACCGAGATCAGCCTCAGCGCGGACAGTATTTCCAGCGACCTGTTCCAGCTCGATAAACCGCATGCGGTGGTCAATTTGCACGCCCAGCAGCAGGTGCAAGTGCATGCTGATCGTTTGCAACTCGGCGATGCACGCCTGGATAACCCTAATATCCGGCTGGATATGGGCGCGCGGCCAACGCTGCTGGTGACTTCTGACCAGTTGCACATGCAACCTTACCAGGTGCGTCAGCCGAGGATATTTCTTGATTTGCGGCCACAAACCCGCCAGCCTGTATTGTCTTTTTATGCCGAGGTCAAAGCCTTGCAGGACAACGTATGGGGCACCTTTCACCTCAATTGCCAGGTGCCCGCACAGGCAGCGAGCCAAACCTGGCGTTGCGAAGATGGCTTGTATCAAGATCTGCGCTCGCATGTGCCGTTCAATGTGCTGGTCACACCCACGTGGAAGGAACAGAGCAAAGCCGGCCCCGCAGCCGGAGGAGTCGACCTGGAATTGGCGGTTCGCGAGGCCCGGTTTAGTGATGCTTCCGGCTTGCATGCAGGCGATAAATTGACCGGAAAAGTGAATCTGTCTGCGCACGAGCAAGCGGACGGCTGGCGCTGGCAGGGCGTATTTCAATGGCAGCAGGGTGAGTTGTTCTGGCAGCCGTTTTATTTTGCCGATGGCAACAAACGGTTTGAGATTCGTGGCTTTTACCACCAACCCATGGTCGATATTGAGCAGGCCACGCTGGAGTTGCAAGGGGTGGGCACCTTGCATAGCCAAAGCCGCATCAACCTCGTCAGCAAAGCATTTGAATTTTTAAAAGTCGATGCCAAAGACGTGGATTTTAACGGTGTCTACCAGGCGTTTATCCAGCCACTGATTCCACACTCGGCGTTTGGCCACTTGAATGTGTCCGGTAAGGCTGACTGGTCGTTTGAGGCCAAAGGCTTGCAGCCGCTCAAGTTTCACCTCAATATCACTGATGCCAGTGTAGAAGACCAGGCGGGTAAATTCGGCTTTAGCCACTTTAATGCCGATATTCCCTGGGATTATGATCACCCCAAGCAGATTGCCATGGGCTACCAGTCGGGCCATATTTTAAAGATCCCCCTGGGAGGAACCCGCTGGCAGGCTGAGGTTAATCGCTTTTCGATTACGGCACCGCGTTTGCAGTTGCCAATCCTGGATGGTGGCCTGGACTTTCAGGATGTTTCCGCGGCCTGGATCAATCAAAGCATGGTCTGGCATGTCAAAATGGACTTGCAGCCGATCAGTATGTCCAGTTTTAGTCAAGCACTGGATTGGCCGCTTATGCGCGGCCAGATCGCTGGCACGATCCCGCTGGTGACTTACGCTAACCATGAGCTACGCATGATGGGCGATATGCAGTTCAAATTGTTTAATGGCATGGTGGGCATGTCTGACCTGGATATTGATGACCCTTTGGGCGCGGTGCCCAAGTTACATGCCAATTTCACCATGCGTGAGATTGACCTGGGTGAAATCACGCGTACGTTCAACTTTGGTTCTATCAGCGGCAAGCTGGAAGGCGATATTAAGGATTTGCGCCTGCAAAACTGGAAACCTGTGTCCATGGATGCTTTTGTGCGCACGGCCGACGGCCCGTTCGAGAAGAAAATCTCGCAGCGTGCGGTAGAGAATATTACTGCCTTGGGCGGTGAGGGCACGGCGGCGGCCTTGCAGCGCACCTTTTTGCGCTTTTTTAAAGAGTTTGGTTACGAAAAAATTGGCCTGAGTTGCCAGTTGCGCGGCGATATTTGCAAAATGGGCGGCGTCGAACCATTGCCGGATGGCTTTGTGATCGTCAAAGGCAAAGGGGCGCCGTCGGTCAACGTCAATGGCTATACGCAATATGTCAGCTGGAAAGACGTGTTGGGGCGCATGCAGCGCGTGACGGATAGCAATAGTAAAATCATTATCGATTAAACTTGAATATATGATGAAGCACAAAACGGTTGTCAGAAAGGAAGCGGATTGAACCTGACTTTAATAAAACAGGGCTGGATGCGTACGGGGTTATTGGTACTATCGGCCACGGGCTTGAGCGCTTGTGTCACCATTAATATCTACTTTCCGGCCGCCGCCGCAGAAAAAGCGGCGGACAAAGTCATAGACGAAATCTGGCAGGTGCCTGCCGGACAATCCCCGGCGCCGAGCCAGCATTCTGCGCCGACTGCCACTCCGGTGACCCCGTCTGCAACACCGGTAACGCCGACCGTGAATCCGGAGTCAGTCCCATGATGATATTGCTACATAATTGTTCACGTCTGTTGCAACTATTTCTGCACCAGGGTTATCAGACTTTGAAGATCGGTGCGGTTTTTGGCTGCTTGGCGATGTTTTTTGCGACGTTGCCAGCCTATGCTGCGGCCGACCTGGATGTGAATACCCCCGCGGTTGCGGCAGTCAAAGCTAGTATGCAGAGCCGTCATCTACAGTTACTGCCGCACTACCAGTCTGGCGCAGTGGGTTTGACCGCAGACGGTTTTGTTGCGGTAAAAGAGGCCGGTTTGGTGCCATTGTCCCAACGTAGTGCGTTGGCCGCATTGGTCAAGGATGAAAACGCTGACCGCGCCAGGTTATATCAGGGCATGGCTGCCGCAAATGGTCACCCTGAATGGGAAGGCGAGATACAGCGTACATTTGCCCAGCGCTGGGTGGATAAAGCGCAAGCTGGCTGGTTTGTGCAGCGCGATGGACAGTGGGTACGTAAATAGGCTGGTAAAACAACAGCTTGGCTGATATTGGGAGTGTTGAGTCCTGGAGTGGCTTGCCTGATGCACAGCGATTGCCTGCTATGGCAATTCGATAAACAACGCAGTAAAAGCATCGGCTTTCAGTTTCAGGCATGGTCATTGCATACAATCTAAGTGCATGTTCCGATGAAAGGAGTCCGTTGTGGCAACTAATCTTTTCGTTCTCCCTCGCTTGGGTGAAAGTATTCATCAGCAGGATTTGGGGATTTATTACATCCTTAATCACCATACTGGCCGTGTACGTTCCTTGATACAGCTGGTGCGTGAAAATGTGCATTGGTATCTGATGCAATTGCAGCCGATTGCCGATGGCCTGGATTACCGCTGGTCAGTGATGTCACGCGCTGAGGACTGCGCACTTAAATCTGCGACCGATAAGCAAATCGCTCATTATTTTTCCAAAGCTGAATATGCAGAGCCCTATGGCGCCTGGCAAGTCATGCGTAATGCCGACTTCGGGTTTGCCAAGTTCACGCCGATGGAGGAGCCGCATGATGTCAGTTATGCGATTCTGACGTTTGATGGTGAAGAAATGCAAACGCCGATTCGCTTGCATAAGGCGCCTGCGGAGTGGCTGGAAGAAGATTCCGAAACCGATATCCTGCAGTTGGAGTTTGCCTAAACTATCGCCTGCAGCAACTACCACACGCTGGTGGTAGCTGCTTTCGAGAGGTTTGCCGTATTACGCGGTGGTGCTGACCACATTGCCCGTTGGGCCGCGGTGTTGCATGCTGCTTGATAATGCTTGCAGGAAACCACTCAGGCTGGCATTGTCGCTGCTTCCGCCCAGTGCGCTCACGAGTGACTGAAAGCTGCTTTGCAGGTCGCTGGACGTACTGTCTGAGCTGGTGTCTGTGCTTGTGCTATCGGCCGTGCTGTCATTACTCAAAGAGGCAATCAGGCTTTGCAGTTTTGACTCCATGCCATGATCACCATAAGGCGGTGGCGGAGGCATTCCTTGTGCCGCACTCGTCGCTTCTGTTTCACTTTCACTACTCTCCGTGCTGCTGGTATCGGTTGTGCCTTGTGACTGCAAGGCACTGATCAGGTTTTGTAAAAAGCTATTCAGTGCACTAGCGGCATCAGTAGTGCTATCGCTAGTCGTAGTGGTATCTGTGCCGTCCGTGCTGCTCGTTGTACTGCTGGTGCCGGACTGCCCGAAAATAGACTCCAGGCCACCTTCAATGCCCGCACTTTTTAATGCCGAGTCAATGGCACCCAGCAAGCCGCCGCCATCTTTACCCTGACCTTCGCCATCCGGTGGTGGCGGTGGAGGTTGCATGCCGTTGCGTTGACCCACCTGCGAAAACGATTGAATACTGCTGCTACTGCCTAATGAACTGATAGATGTCATGATGAGAGCTCCGTTAATTTTAATCCGTAAGTGTTTAAGGTTCAGGGCTGATGTGATTGCTCGCAATACATCGTGTTAACTGAACATCACCAGATTAAAACGTATGGCTGGTTTTTGATTGCGTGAAAAAACACAAAAAGTCTTTATAAATCATATATTTAAATGTATCAATTGATACAAATGGCGACGAATTGTATCAATTGATACATTTGACTGGTTTTGTATACACATGATGTATGAAAAAAGAAGGTTTTCTGGTGTAAGCAAGGGTGCTGTGCTATTTTAAAAAGCAATTTTTTTACGGATGCGCACATGCTAAGTTTGGTGTTTGATATTGAAACTATCCCCGATGTGGATGGAATACGTCAGTTACATGACCTGCCAGCCAGTTTGAGCGATGCGGATGTGGCGAATATTGCTTTTCACCAACGTCGTCAGCAGAATGGGACTGATTTCCTGCCACATCATTTGCAGCGCGTATGTGCGATTTCTTGCGCTTTGCGCGAGGGCAGCCAGTTTCGCGTATGGACGCTAGGCGATGAGCAGTCGAGTGAGGCGGAAATTATCCAGCGCTTTTTCGATGGCATAGAAAAATACACGCCCAATCTGGTGAGCTGGAATGGCGGTGGCTTTGACTTGCCTGTGCTGCATTACCGCGCCATGGTGCACGGCATCGCTGCGCCACGTTATTGGGATCTGGGTGAGGATGACAAAGACTTCAAATGGAATAACTATATTAGTCGATATCACATGCGCCACCTGGATTTAATGGATGTGTTAGCCATGTATAGCGGCCGCGCCAATGCGCCGCTGGATCAAATGGCCCAGTTATGCGGCTTCCCCGGTAAATTGGGCATGGATGGCAGCAAGGTGTGGCAGGCCTATTTGAACGGAGAGGTGAAGGCGATACGTGATTATTGCGAAACCGATGTCGCCAACACGCACCTGGTGTATTTGCGCTTTCTCAAAATGCGCGGTCACTTGAATGAGGCCAACTATGCCGCAGAAATCCAGTTGGTACGCGAGACCTTATCCGGTTACGGCGGTGAGCACTGGCAACAGTTTATGGCTGCCTGGGCTTGAGGTTAAACGCCTGGTTTGGCGATACTTAATATTACCGTCGATAAACCCTTGATGGCGTTTATCGACGGTTAAGGGTTTTAAGGCGTCTCAGTGGCAGGCACTTCTGGTGCTGCAGCATCTTCTACTGTGGGTTCTACAGTATCTTCATCAATCTTGTTTTTCCAGTTCAGGATCACGCGTTGGTGCTTTTTGGCGTCATGCGTAAAGCGATAACGTTGCTCGCTGCCAAGATAACTGGCAATGGCCTGGTATTTGCCGCTGGGCAGGTTTAGTAACAACCTGGGTGCAGCGTGCTCCAGCGCAAATACCGTCTGGTTTTTGCTATCGACGATGCTGATGTTAATGTCATCAATCACGCGGCCGACTTTACCTTCTGAAAACAGGAAATACAGATTGAATTGCTTTTTAAAGGACTCCATGGCGTCGACTTCTTCTGAGCCTATGCCGCCAGTGACATAGTCCACCCCGTGGGCCTCTTGCTGAATAGCCACTTCGTCAGCGAAGCAGAAGGACGATGAAAAAAGTGCTACCACCAGTGTCGTGGTTAAGCGCCATTGTTTAAGCATCACAGACTCCTTATTTTGATTGGTTTGCTGGGTGATTGTATGCCCAATTCAGGTAAAATAACAGGTTATGAGAAATAACCGTCAAAGATCGTCTAACCTGTCGTCTGCCGCCAGGGCCGCGCAGATTCCCCGCATTGCCACCATTGAATCCCTGGACCAGGAAGGTCGCGGCGTCACCCATGTTGATGGCAAGGTCATTTTTATTGAAGGCGCATTGCCATTTGAAGAGGTGAAATTCGTCTCGCATCACGTCAAAGCCACTTATGAGCTGGCGACGACGGTCGAGGTGTTGAAACAGTCCAGCCAGCGTGTGACGCCCGGCTGTGCCTATTTTGGCACTTGTGGTGGTTGCGCCATGCAGCATCTGGAGTTTTCTGCGCAGGTGGCGGCCAAGCAGCGCATGCTGGAAGCTGATTTATGGCATATCGGCCGTGTGCGTGCCGAGAAAATCCTGCCGCCGATTCAGGGCACGCCATGGCATTACCGTCACAAGGCTCGCTTGCGGGTGCGTTATGTGGAGAAAAAGGGCGGCGTGCTGGTTGGCTTTAATGAAAAAGGCACCAGTTATGTGACTTTTATGGATAGCTGTGAAGTGCTGACACAGCCAGTGTCCGACCTGATTGTGCCGTTGAAAGCACTGATCGGCCAGCTGTCTATCAAGCAGTCAGTCCCGCAGATTGAGTTGGCGGTTGGTGAAGATGCGACTGTATTGGTGTTCCGCATTATGGAAGCACTGACCGAGGCTGATATCGCTTTGCTGCAAACGTTTGAAGAAACACATGGCGCCCAGGTGTGGACGCAAACCAAGGGCCCAGATACGGTGAAGCCCTTGTTCGCACATGATGGCATGTTGCATTACAGCCTGCCTGAGTTTAACTTGCAATACCCGTTTAGCCCGATTGAGTTTACCCAGGTCAACCCGGCGATTAACCGTGTCATGATACGCCGTGCCATGCAGTTGTTGCAGCCGCAAGCCGGTGAGCGCATTGCTGACTTTTTCTGCGGCTTGGGCAACTTTACGCTGCCGATTGCACGCAGCGGGGCCAGCGTTTATGGCGTGGAAGGGTCGCAAGCGTTGGTGAAGCGCGCCGTGGAAAATGCACAGCTCAATGGTGTCAGCAATGTTGAATTTGCTGAATCTGATTTGTTCGATATGACGCCGGAGTCATTGCAGTCGCTGGGCGCGTTTGACAAGTGGCTGGTGGATCCGCCGCGTGATGGTGCGGTTGAGTTGATCAAGTCCCTGCCAGATGCAGAAGATGCCAACGCTGGCCATGCGCCATCACGTATTGTCTACGTCTCCTGTAACCCGGCGACGCTGGCGCGTGATGCGGCAATCCTGACGCAGTCCAAAGGCTATCGTTTGCAAGCGGCTGGCGTGATGAACATGTTCCCGCATACGGCGCATGTTGAATCTATCGCGATTTTTGAGAAGATTTAAGGTGATGGGCAGCATGTTAGGCCGGTTATTGCCGGGAGTGCTGCTAGCGTGGGCGTTGACTGGTTGCCAGCCGTCGAACGAGCCGCGTTCGTTGGTGTTTGCTGTGGCGCAGGCGCCGGTGAATTTGGATCCGCGTTATGCGACGGATGCGGCTTCTGAGCGCATTAATCGCCTGATTTACCAGCGCCTGGTGGAGTTCGATAGCCGCTCGCGCGAAGTGCCTGGGCTGGCGACCTGGCAGATGCGCGATGCGACGCATTACCGCTTCCAGTTGTACCAGCCTGCCATATTTCACGATGGCCAGCGGCTGACGGCTGCGGATGTGAAAGCGACTTACGATAGCCTGTTGCAACTCAAGGACTCACCGCACACGGCGGAATTCAAGCATATCCAGCAGATTACAACGCTGGATGCCAACACCATCGATTTTGAACTTAGCCGCCCGGATCCGCACTTTGCTGCGCGTTTGATGGTTGGTATTTTGCCCGCACGGCTGATTGCGGCTGGACATGACTTTGGCCATGCGCCGGTAGGGAGCGGGCCGTTTAAGCTGGATCGCTGGCAATCGGCATTGCAGTTGCAGCGCTTAAGTGATGGTCTCAAGGTGCGCTTTGACGAAGTCAAAGACCCCAATGTGCGGGTGCTCAAACTCAAACGCGGCGAAGCTGATTTGATCCAGGGGGACTTGCCGCCAGAGCTGGTCAAATATCTGCAGAAACAGCCTAATGTCACGGTGAAAACTGGGGTAGGTGCTAATTACTCTTATCTTGGTTTGAATGTGCAGGCCGATTTCCTGCGTGATGTGCGGGTCAGGCGCGCGATTGCCTACGCGATTGATACCCAGGCGATTATCGATAAAGTCATGGTTAGCCATAGCCGCCAGGCCAGTGCGCTGTTGCCGCCTGAGCATTATGCTGGCAATGCGGCCTTGCAGCCTTATCCCTATCAACCGGCACTGGCCAGGCAATTATTGCAGTCTGCAGGCATTAAGTTGCCACTGACGCTGACTTATAAAACCAGCACCGATCCGCAGCGCGTGCGGCTAGCGACGATTTTGCAGGCGCAAATGCAGGAGGCGGGCATCGACCTGCAAATCAAGAGCCTGGATTGGGGCACCTTTTTTGCCGATGTGCAAAAAGGTAATTTTCAGTTGTATGGCCTGACCTGGGTTGGCATTAAAACACCGGAGATTTACAGCCAGGTATTTGCTTCTCACAGCTTGCCGCCACAAGGGTTTAACCGTGGCCGCTATCAGGATGGCGTGCTGGATCAACTGTTGGAAAAAGAGGATTGGCCAGCGGTGACGCAGCGCATTCATAGCCAATTGCCAGTGATCCCGCTATGGTATGAGGGGCAGTTTGTTGCTTACCGCGATACTATTGCGGCTTATCAGCCGATGGCAGATGGCAATCTGGATGGTCTGTCACAAGTGGTTTTTAAACCGGTCAAAGAATAATGTTCACCCTCACGGGTTGACGCCAAACCAGTGACCGATCAGTGCCGTGGCTGCCATGGCGAGTGCGCCCCAAACGACGACACGACTGACACTTTTCACGATGCTAGCGCCACCAGTGCGCGCAGCCACGATTCCCAGTAAGGCTAGAAATGGTAGAGTGCTCACCGTTAACCAGGTTTGTGCTTGTGTATGCGGTGCCAGCCAGGCCGTGATCAGTGGCAAGATGGCACCACTGGCAAAGGCCAGCGCTGAGGCCAGCGCAGCCTGTAGTGGTTGCGCCTGGTTGATATCGTGCAAGCCCAGCTCATCACGTGCATGCGCAGACAAAGAATCATGTTGTGATAGCGCTTGCGCCACTTGCTGGGCCAACTCAGGCGATAGGCCGCGCTGGATATAAATACCAGTCAGCTCACGCAGTTCGCTTTCCGGATTTTCCTTTAACTCTTCGGCTTCACGTGCGAGGTCTGCCTGCTCGATATCCGTTTGTGAGCTCACTGACACATACTCACCTGCGGCCATGGATAGCGCACCAGCGACCAGTCCGGCGACGCCAGTCGTCAGCAAGGCCTGGTGGCTGGCCCCTGCGGCAGCCACGCCCATCAGCAGGCTGGCGGTAGAAATAATGCCATCGTTAGCGCCTAACACGGCCGCGCGCAACCAGCCACTGCGTTGTAAAAAATGTAATTCGTGATGTGCCATGCAATTACCCTGAGTCTAACGATGAATAAAATAACTAAGCGAGTGAATCGGATTTTAATAGAATTTTTATTGCCAGAGACCGTGTTGTATCAAATCTCCGTCTATCACGGGCAAATCGCTTAGAATAATGGTTATGCATATTGAGATTTCTATCCCGGCGCAAACACTGACACTGTTTGATGACAATGGCGGACAAGTGACGCGCTATGACGTTTCTACCGCAGCCAATGGTGTCGGTTGTATTAAAAACAGTGGCTGTACACCACTGGGCGCACATATTATTCGCGCCAAAATCGGTGGCGGTGCGGCGGCAAATACGGTGTTTGTCGGCAGGCGCGCTACTGGTGAAATATTTACGCCAGATTTAAAGTTGCAGTTCCCTGACCGCGACTGGATTTTAACCCGCATTCTTTGGCTGAGCGGTACTGAGCCCGGCAAAAACCGCCTGGGTAATGTTGATACCATGCAACGCTATATCTATATCCACGGCACGCCAGACGCGACCCAGTTGGGCGTCCCTGGTTCGCATGGCTGCGTGCGCATGCGTAATGCGGACCTGATCGAGTTGTTCGAGCAGGTGCCCGTCGGTACCACCGTTAACATTTGCGAGGCGGATGATTAAGCGCTTTGCCACACTATTGCCCGTGGTCTTCGGGGTGCTATGCCTGACCTTCGCCTTGCTGCATCTGGTGCCGGGCGACCCGGTCGATGTCATGCTGGGCGAGTCTGCCAGTGCTGCTGACCGCACTGCACTGAAAGCACAACTGGGGCTGGATCAGCCTGTGCTGGTGCAGTTTGGGCAATACGTCATGCATTTGCTGCAAGGGGATTTTGGTACCTCTATCCATACCCAAACCCCAATCTCGCAACTGTTATGGCAGGCTTACCCGGCCACGTTATTGCTGGCCGTGGTTGCATTAGCGATAGGGCTGTCTATCGGTATTCCATTGGGCATCTGGTCTGCCCTCAAGGCCGGGCACTGGCAGGATGTGATGATCACCATGTTGAGTATCCGTCTGGCGGCGATGCCTGCGTTCTGGCTGGGGCCGGTGTTGATGCTGGTGTTTGCGGTTTGGCTAGGCTGGTTGCCGGTGAGTGGTATGGCCAGCGCTACCAGTATCGTGTTGCCAGCAATGACGTTGGGACTAGGCTTAAGCGCCATTTTGACGCGCATGACCCGTACCAGCCTGCTTGAAGTATTGAATGAGGATTACATCCGTACTGCCCGTGCCAAAGGCTTGAGTGAACGGCAAGTATTATTGAAACACGCTTTGCGTGCAGCCTTGTTGCCATTGGTCACCATTGTCGGTTTGCAAATGGGTAGTTTGCTGGCAGGCGCTGTGATTACTGAAACCATTTTCAGTTGGAACGGTATTGGCCGTTTGCTGGTAGACAGCATTGAAAAACGCGATTACCCGGTGACGCAGGCCTGCGTGCTGGTGGTGGCGTTGAGCTATGTGCTGATTAACCAGGCGACAGACGTGGTGTATCGCTGGCTGGATCCGCGCACGCGGGGCACGCAATGAAAACTTTTGCGTTGCTCGCCCTGGGGTTTTGGCTGCTGGTCGTGATGCTGGGCCATGCGATTGGCTTGAATCCGAACCAGATTGACCTCAATGCCATTCTGCAATGGCCTAGCCTGCAACACTGGCTGGGCACTGATGATCTGGGTCGCGATATTCTGGCGCGCGTGATTCGCGGGGTGGAGGTTTCCTTCCTGGTCACAGTGGTAGTGACAGCCGTGACCATGACCATAGGCCTGAGCATAGGCCTGGTGGCAGGGTATAAAGGCGGCAGGCTGGATCATGCGCTGATGCAAGTCACCAATATTTTTCTGGCATTCCCGGGAATGTTACTGGCGATTGCGTTTGCAGCCGTGCTGGGCGCTGGAATCAATAACCTGATTCTTGCATTATGCCTTACTGGTTGGGTCACTTATGCCAGGTTGTCGCGTGGTCAGGCACTGGCGTTACGGCAACGCATGCATGTGCTGGCCGCCGAGTCCCTGGGGGCGAGTAGCATGCGCGTGATGTTGCTGCATATCTTGCCATTGCTGATTTCCATTTTGCTGGTAGAAGCAGCTTACAGCATGGCCAGCGTGATGATTGCCGAAGCGTCATTGTCGTTTCTCGGCCTGGGCATACAGGCGCCCGATGCCTCGTGGGGCGCCATGTTGCGTGACGCTGTGCGCTTTATGCTGGTGGCACCACATTATGTGCTCACTGTCGGCGTATGCATGATGAGTTTGATCCTCGCCATTAACCTGGGTGGTGACGTGCTGCGTGACAAACTGGATGTACGTAGCGAGGCAAGAGGATGATAAAAGGGCGCGCATGAGAAAACAGTATCGGTATTACGACCTGATCATGGCAGCTTTTGCCGCGGTGCTGGTCTGTTCCAACATTATTGGTCCCGGCAAAATTACCGAGATACATGTGCCGTTACTGGGTGCACTGACCTTTGGCGCCGGTATCATGTTTTTCCCCATCAGCTTTATTTTTGGCGACATCCTGACCGAGGTCTATGGCTACGCTGCCTCACGCCGCGTGATCTGGACCGGCTTTATCTGCCTGGCTTTTGCCAGCCTCATGGCCTGGGTGATTGTAGCCTTGCCGCCAGCGCCAGAGTGGCATGATCAGGCGGCCTATCAATCGGTATTCGGCTCTACGGCGCGTATCGCCATTGCCTCGCTGGTCTCGTTTGTGGCTGGCGAGTTCGTCAATTCGTTTGTGCTGGCCAAAATGAAAATCCTCACCCGGGGTCGCTGGTTGTGGAGCCGCACCATAGGGTCGACCATTTTCGGCGAAGCGGTTGATACCATCCTGTTTTTTCCACTGGCCTTTTATGGCTCGGGCGAATTCCCGGATGCCATGATGCCGCAAATCGTGCTGGCGCAATTTACCGCCAAATTATTGGTAGAGGTCGCCTTCACGCCCGTGACCTACAAAATAGTCGCTTTTCTCAAACGCGTAGAAAATGAAGATTATTACGATACACACACCGACTTTAGCCCGTTTAAGCTTTAAACTGGCCACATTTAACAATCTCTCATTATCGGAACCCCATTGAACCTGATTAACTGGTACGAACAAAAAAAAACGCAAGCCGCTGACTGGCAATCTGAAGCAGGTAACCCACCGCCGAAAGCGGTGGTGATTGCGGATGATACGACCAAAGCGGATGAGGCGTACCGCCTGGCTTGCGAGGGCACGGCTTTGCTCTATCGCGGCGACTTTCAAAATGCCAAACAATTATTGCAGGCCATTACGCGCCGCGTCGACCGCAAACCGGTTAAACCTGCAGCGACCATGCTCGAAGCTTTTCATCAGCATCGCGCGCGCCAGATTGGCCGTGCCAATATCACGAATAAAGTATTGATTGAACTCAAGCACGGTGATTGCGATTTGCCTCGCGCCCCTGATGTGAAAGCTGCGGTGCAAGGCGCGTTGATTGTGGACGAAAAAACCGACAAACTGCCCGCAAGGCTGGTGCTTTCATTGCGTGAGTTGCTGGGCATGGTGGGCGCGCATGAATGGCGTAAAAAAGGCGTGCAGATTCATGCGCTCAATGCCAGTATCCACGCTTATTACGGGGTGTATTCTCCTGTGCGTGGTGAGTATCTTGATCTCATAGATCAGGCCCCTCTTAACAGCCCGCAAATTGCCTGGGATATCGGTACTGGTACGGGGGTGATTGCGGCCATTTTGGTGGCACGCGGCGTGAAACAGGTGCTTGCCACAGACAATAATCCACGCGCATTAGCGTGTGCTGCAGAGAATGTGCAACGCTTGAATATGCAAACCAATATTCAGGTCCTGCCAGCCGATTTGTTCCCGGAAGGGCAAGCTGACCTGATTGTCTGTAACCCCCCCTGGTTGCCCGCGAAGGCCAATGCGCCGATTGAGCATGCGGTATATGACCCGGATAGTCGTATGCTGAAAGGGTTTTTAAGTGGTTTGAAAACACATTTAACACCCAATGGCGAGGCATGGCTGGTGATGTCGGATTTAGCCGAGCATATTGGCTTGCGTCAGCCTAAGGCATTGACCACTTGGATTGATGAGGCGGGTTTGCAGGTTGTTGAAAAGCTGGATATCGCGCCTAAACATGCCAAGGCCAGTGATCAGTCCGACCCTTTGTATGAGGCACGTGCCAAAGAAATCACCAGTCTTTATCGATTAAAATGTGCTTGAAATTTGAACAATAGGAATATGTTATGTCTTTAGGTCCCGTCATGCTGGATGTGGTTGGCAAAGAGTTATCTGCCGACGACATCCGCCGTTTGCAACATCCGCTGGTAGGCGGGGTGATTTTGTTTGCGCGTAACTTTGAGAGTTGCGAGCAGCTTAAAGCACTCACCGCCAGTATTCATGCCGTGCGTCAGCCGCCGTTGTTAATTGCAGTCGATCATGAAGGTGGTCGCGTGCAACGCTTCAGGGAGGGTTTTACCAAGATTCCACCCATGCGTGAGTTTGGGCATATCTGGGATAAAAATCCACGCAAGGCCAAAGAGTTGGCGGTAGAGGCGGGTTACGTGTTGGGCGCCGAGTTGCGTGCGCATGGTGTGGATTTCAGTTTTACGCCGGTGCTCGATATGGATTATGGCGATAGCCTGGTGATTGGCGACCGCGCGTTTCATAAAGACCCGCAAGCCATTAATGAGCTGGCCTTTAGCTTGATGCAAGGTCTGAAAAAGGCCGGGATGGCGGCGGTGGGCAAGCATTTTCCCGGCCACGGCTTTGTGGTGGCGGATTCGCATGTGAGTATCCCGGTGGATGAGCGTGAATTTGACCAGATTGCGCAGAACGACATGCAGCCCTTTGTGCGCATGATAGATGAAGGACTGCACGCAGTGATGCCGGCGCATGTGATCTACCCTAAAGTAGACGAGAAGCCAGCAGGCTTCTCACCACGTTGGTTGCAAAAAGTATTGCGCGAGCGCCTGGGTTTTAACGGTGTGATTTTCAGCGATGACCTGAGTATGGAAGGCGCAACTGTCGCAGGTGACGTGACTGCACGCACGCTGGCGGCACTCAATGCCGGTTGCGATATGGTGTTGCTATGCAATCGCCCTGATTTGGCGGATGAATTACTGGCAAACCTGGACTGGAAAATCTCTGCACAAAGCATCGCGCGCCTGGCACGCATGCATGGCGGGCACCATCCAAGTGACATGGTTGGTTTACGTGAATCGGCTTATTACGTGGACGCAGTTAAGCGCGTAGCCATGGTCGGCCAAAAAGAGCCGGATTTGTTTGCTTGACCGGGATGCGATACGGTAAGCTCTCAAATAATTGATATCAATTTTTAATACGCATTCTTTGGTATTCACTATGAAATGGATCGTTTTAGGGGTATTTTTAGCATCGGTCAGTTATGTGCACTTTCGCGGCAAGGTGCGGCATCGCTTTTACCGCCAGGTGTTTGACCATTCCGGCATCGTGTCGCCGTTTAATGTGTTCTTGTACCTGTTTTCAAAAGCGCCAACCACGCCTTATTTATCGGTGAATGAATTTCCTGAATTGAAATTGATTACAGATCGCTGGCAAGAGATTCGTGAAGAGGCTTTGCACGTGCGTGAGCAGGAGCGCATTGCCGCCGCACAAACCAATAACGACGCCGGGTTTAACTCATTTTTTAAAACTGGCTGGAAGCGTTTTTACCTCAAATGGTATGACGCACATCACCCGTCAGCCAGTATTTATTGCCCGAAAACCGTGGCACTGCTGCAAAGTATTCCTAGCGTGAAAGCGGCCATGTTTGCCGAGTTGCCGCCGGGCGCGCATCTGCGTCCGCACCGTGATCCTTATGCAGGCTCATTGCGTTTTCACTTGGGACTGGCGACGCCGAACAATGACCAGTGTTTTATCCGCGTGGATGGCGAAGACTATAGCTGGCGCGATGGCCAGGCGGTGATGTTTGACGAAACCTATATCCACGAAGCCTATAACAAAACCGATGAAACGCGTGTGATTCTGTTTTGCGATATTGAACGCCCCATGCGTTATGGCTGGGCGCAAGCGGTGAACCGCTTTTTGGCCAACACCATAGTCACCGCTGCCAGTTCACCGAATGAAGCAGGCGACCAGACGGGTGTGATCAACCGCCTGTTCCACTATGCCTGGGTGGTCGGCCAATATCGCCGCCGCTTTAAAAAATGGAACAAGAATGTGTATCAAATCACCCGCATTCTATTGATTGCATTGGTGTGTTACGCCATCTGGAAGTTGTAGCGCAGGGTAATGTTCACGCAAATGTCATGTGAAAAACTTGAAACTTTGTGCGTTTGCCATTATCTTAATCCTAACAAATCATAAAGTTTTATCGTAGAGAGGAAGAAACACTATGTCAGATATGCAAGTTTTAGGTCGCGAGAGTAATGTATCAGCGGCGCAAAATCGCGTGCTGCGTAATACATATGCTTTGCTCGGCTTGAGTATGGTGCCAACCGTGATTGGTGCTTATGTCGGCATGCAAATGAATTTTGGCTTTATGGCCGCGCATCCATTTATCTTTGCCATTGGTTTTATGGCCGTGATGTTCGGTATGTTTAAACTCATTGCCGTGAACCAGAACAGCGGTGTAGGCGTGTGGTTGTTGCTGGCCATGACCTTTGTGTTTGGCGTGATGCTGGGTCCTATCCTGCAATTTGCACTGCATTTGCGTAATGGTGCTGAAATTGTGGGCCTGGCTGCTGCTGGCACGGGTATTACTTTCCTCAGCCTGGCTGCGATTGGTTCTTCCCCTGCACGTGATTTCAGCGGTATGGGCAAGTTCCTCATGATCGGCCTGATCCTGGCGATTGTGGCTGGTTTGGCTAATATGTTCTTCCAGATTCCAGCCTTGTCACTGGCGATTTCCGGCGTCTCCGTACTGATTTTCTCAGGCTACATTTTGTATGACGTGAACCAGATCGTACGTGGCGGCCAAACTAACTACGTGATGGCAACCCTGAACCTGTACCTGGATATCTACAACCTGTTTGTGAACCTGTTGAATATCTTGCTGGCTTTGTTGGGTAACCGCGACTAAGCATCGGTTAAAATTCAAATAAAAAACCCGCCAATCGGCGGGTTTTTTATTGGCCCGTTTGGGGTATTGCATTAAATACATATCAGGCATACAGTGGTCATTCTAATTTTTACAACGGTTGAGAAGGGGGATGTATGTCATTAGTAACAAAAACTTTGTGTGCGGTTGCTGTGTGTGGCGCATTATCAGCACCTGCTCAGTCCGCAGTGATTTTTTCAGATAATTTTGATAGTTATACCGCTGGTTTAAATGTGACTGATTTTGCTGGTAACTGGACCGTGACTAACGGCACAGTCGATGTGATTGGTAATGGCTATTTTGATTTCTATCCAGGTAATG
Source organism: Methylophilus sp. 'Pure River' (assembly GCF_046765995.1). Taxonomy (NCBI): domain Bacteria; kingdom Pseudomonadati; phylum Pseudomonadota; class Betaproteobacteria; order Nitrosomonadales; family Methylophilaceae; genus Methylophilus; species Methylophilus sp. 'Pure River'. Next base: position 275,279 of record NZ_JBKOUE010000001.1, read on the forward strand.
GCCTATATATCGATTTGGACGGCAGTACAAGTGACGCCGGTGACTTTAGCTCCAAGGCCCTGAATGTGGCTGCCGGGACTTATACACTGGAGTTTGTCTTGTCTGGCAGTACACGTGGTGAGTCAAATACAGTGGACGTCAGTTTTGGTAGCTATAGCGAAACTTTTAACCTGACCTCGAATGCGCCTGTCACTACTTATACGCGTACCGTTAACTTTGCGTCTAACTCATTGGCGTCGGTTGTATTTAAAAACGGTGGTGGCGACAACATGGGAGCATTGCTGTTCAATGTTTCAGTCGCTACTGTGCCTGAAGCCGAAACTGCAGCCATGATGCTGGCTGGTCTGGGGATTATGGGCTCCATTGTGCGTCGCCGTAAGTCTCGTTGATTTAAAACTGGTTGTTAAGATAAAAAAGCCCGCCAAACGCGGGCTTTTTTATTTTCGCAATATCTATTACCCGGAAAATATCTTGTTTGGTATGGTTTATTGCAGCCAGAACGGCTGTGTTCAGCCAAAAAAAGTGGTTGTAAAGATGAATTAATTTTTAAGTTGCTGATTATATTGATCTAATTGTCTAGGTAGAAATGGTTTGATTTTTGCAACTTTCCTCCCCGGAGGGAAGTATGTTAAATAAAAAAATAAAATCAGTGTTGTTTCTGATAGCTTATTCTGGGGTTGCAATCGCTGCAGATGTGAATGAAAAGACCGCGAATAATAAACCGGCGGCTGTGGACTCTCAAACAACCATAGAACTCGATGAGGTGGTGGTTAAGGCGAAGCGTCGCCGAATCATTACGCCTTTACCAGGCGTTCCAATTGATAAAGCCACTGCAACAACAAATATTCAAAGTGCAACTTCCAAAGAAATTGAGGAAAGTAAAGCACTCAATGTCACCGACTTCATGAATAGTAATATGCAGTCGGTCACGGTTAACGACTATACAGGTAACCCATTTCAACAGGATTTGAATTTCCGCGGATTTACCGCATCTCCTCAGATTGGAACACCGCAAGGTATTTCGGTATATCTTGATGGCGTTCGTGTAAATGAGGCATTTGGGGATGTCATGAATTGGGACTTGATTCCGATGAATGCCGTTGAAAGCTTGAATATGATTCCTGGTTCAAATCCATTGTTCGGGTTAAATACCTTGGGCGGGGCGCTAGCAATTCGAACCAAAGATGGCTTTAAAGATAACTATCTTAGAGCACAATATTTGGCCGGCTCATGGGGGAGGGAACAGGCACAATTCTCTAATGGTATTAATAATGGAACAGTAGCGCTGTTTACAGCTTATAACCATTTCAAGGAGGATGGCTGGCGGGATAACTCACCTAGTAATTTACGCCAGCTGTTTAATAAGGGAACGCTGCGTTTGGAAAAAGGAGAGCTTAGTTTTTCTGCGATAAATATTGATACAGATTTAGTCGGTAATGGAATGCTCCCCTACGAAATGGCTGAGCAGGATAGAAAGCAGGTCTTTACTTCTCCCGATGAGGTTAAAAATTCACTAGGGCATTACAACCTCAGTGGTAGCTGGTACGTTAATGATGTGCTGACGCTTTCGGCGATGGGCTATAAGAGGCGCATGACACAATCTGCAGTCGGCGCTGATGTATACGATGCGTACTACGCGGCCCAGCAAGTCTGGGATCCGATTAATTATCCTGGTGCTGATAGGATCAATGGCATATTTAATTATATGGATCTCAACCAGAAAAGCCAGGGTTACACGCTACAAGCGGCGCTGGATTTTGAGAAGCACCAAATGGTATTTGGAGCCTCCAGAGATTCGAATGATATACGATTTCTTCAGTCTCAGTTATTAGGTGAAATCAATCAAGATCACGAAGTGACTCCGGTGAATAATCCCGTGTTTGATCCTGTGTTTGATTTTGCGGTATATCGAAAAATTCTAAGAAATAATTTGACTGGTTCAAGCCGCACGAAGAGTATTTTTCTTTTCGATACCTGGTCACCTACTGATAATTTGCATGTCAGTCTTGGTGCACGTTGGAATTGGACGAATGTTAAAAACTACCTGGAATCCGAGGTGGGTAAGGATCCCTATAACTATGTTCCCACTGATCTTCAAAAGTTAAGGTGTGCTTTACCAGGAGAACCGGCTCAAACTAAAGGGTTGTTTACATGCAGTAGCGGAGATTATGACTATCGCAGTTTCAATCCTTCCTTGGGGGTGACATGGGAATTTAAAGAAAATATTTCTGCTTATACCAACGTCAGCAGAGGCGCCAGAGCCCCTACGGTGATTGAGCTTGGATGTGCTAACGATAAAACCAAAGATAACACGGTCGGTAGTACGAATTATCAGCAAGGATGCTCTATTCCTACATCACTTTCGGCTGACCCTTATTTGAAGCAAGTCCGATCTACGGCGTATGAATTTGGCTTTCGAGGCGCAGATACCGATCTGGATTGGAATATTGGACTATTCAGGACCGATCTAACTGATGATATTTTGTTTGTGCCACTTGGACGTAAGAACCGTGGGGTATTTGATAACTTTGGTGCTACTTTGCGGCAAGGGGTGGAGATGGGTATCAAATGGGCTTGGGGCGATGATAAATTTAGTGTGAATTACACCTTAATGAAGGCTACCTTCGAGTCACCTGCACGCTTAGTGAATCCTGCAAATAGTAGTAATGGTCAAAATTCCAATGGTGTAAATGCGCAAGCTTACGTTGACATAAAGCCGGGGGATGAGTTGCCCGGAATGCCAAATCACATTGTGCAAGCGAATTGGAACCATAGATTTAATGATAAGTTTGATGCCACCTTGTCGATGATAATGCATTCATCTTCTTATGTAAGAGGTAATGAAAATAATGAGCATCAACCAAGAGACAAGGAAGGTATTGAGTTTTACGATTACATAGGGAATGGCAGTATCCCTGGGTATGCTGTATTTAATCTACGTGCTAATTACAAGGTGAGCCCGGGTATCAATATGTTTGTGAAAGTTGATAATATTTTTGATCGTGAATATTCAACGGCTGGCAACTTGGCATTAACGCCATTTAATGCTGCAGGTCGATTTATGTCTGGCACAAATCAGGCTGCTTCAGAGTGGAATAACACAACATTTATAGGGCCTGGGGCTCCGCGGGCTGTTTGGATAGGACTTTCCTTGGACTGGAATTGGAAAAATAAAACGTTCAAAGATTGATATGCTTTAAAACACATCACCAGCCTAGCGCTGGTTTTTTTTTGGTGGGAAACAGCCATGTGGTGGTTTATTTCAACCGTTTTACATTCCTCAAAATAGCTGATGCTTTTCTTTCAACGCCAGAGTTAATGTATCTTAGTTTGGCGTGAGTTTTTGTAACCTAAATTTATCTTTTAAAAACATTGGCTTAGTTTGCATGTTTTCAATTGTTCACATTCTTGTAGGTGAGGGGAAAGTCACGTATATGCTGGCATAGCTTTTGCAAACTCCTTAGAACTAAGCTGCCAATGAAGGACAGAGTTAAAGAGTGCAGCGCTAAGTGTTTAGTTATCTGGCCATGACAGATAACCAGGGATTTAAACACATGGTTTTTAAACTAAGGAGATGAGTGATGAAGTTGAAAGCAATAGTGCTAGCTGGAATGCTTGCTTTTGGAGTGAATAGCTCTTATGCAGGTAGTTTTGTGAGCTTGACGCAAGGTGTTGGTGGGGATTTATCCCTGGCAAATGGTGGATTGAAAAACGGGATCAATAACCCTAACAGAGATATCTTTTATATCGAGAACTTAACCTCTACTACATATTTAAGTGGTTATGAATATGGTTCAGATGCTGGTGTGGTCGCAACGGCTTTGAATTACAGAACTTTTGCAACTACGGCTGGTAACCCAACCATTTCAACAGGGACATTAACCTTGGTTGACTGGCGTGTGACTGAGAATGTGACTTTGTTGCCAGGCGTGGCGCAAGGTACTGTATTTGATTTTGTTTATCGCGACAGCGCAGACGGTAAGTTGGTTTTTGGTACACGTTATTTGAACGTTGTGGATAACGACCAGGAAATTAACTATTTGTACCGTCAGGGCGCTGGTGACAACCCTTCAGTTGCATGGACTTTCCTATCTGACTATGACTTGCGTATGTACCAGGCAGGTCAGACCAATGATTTTACATATGATCCAGTTGTTGATTTCACCAACGGCATCATTCGCCAGAAGGCTGATATCAGTGTTTCAGAAGGAAACCCATGGTCTGGTTTATATCTGGTTAAGACCGATGCAGTTAACTACGGTTTAGGCGCTAATGCCATTGGCTACTATCAGGCTGGTGAAGAAGGTCAGTCTATCGTAGGTGGATTTATGTCGGGCTTTATTGCGACACCAGTGCCTGAGCCAGAAAATTATGCATTATTGATGGCGGGTTTGGGTATTGTTGGCGCTGCAGCGCGCAAACGTAAAACAAAATAATGGCGTAAACATTAATACTATACATGCCATGAAAAAAAGAGCGGGGAGCAAAAGCAACCCCGCCATCTAACTAACTTTATTTGTGAGGAAATAATACTATGAAAGCTACTATCTGGAAACAATCTTTGGCTGTTGCTGCAATCACCTTTGCTGCTGCGGGTTCTGCATATGCAGGCGACTTTACAACTATTTTGAACAATGGTGCACGTACTGCTGGTAGCACCAATAATCCAGAGACTGATGCATTCTTTATCGAAGGTTTGCCAGCGTCATGGACGTTAAAAAACTCTGTGACTACAGCGGTTTATTCGCCTGTTGCTGGTAACACAAGCCAAGTTGTAGGCTCATTTGTTGATTCTGTTTGGTATGAAAGCGCAACCAATTCATACATTATTGGTACCTATTTCCAGCTGACTAATGATGATTACGGCATTACCGAAATTAACTCTATTTTGCGTACTGGTTTTGCTGATTACACTGGTAATTTGTCAGCAGCATGGACATATGCGTCTGACATTTATGCTGGTGCGGAAGACGGCTACCGTTTGCGCGATCCTTCACGTTCTGACTATATCGCATCTTACAATGCGACTACAGCCGGTACCGGTGCATACTTTGATGCGGATAAAGTAGCTATTCGTACCGATGTAAGCATGGGCGAAGATAATCCTAACAGTGGTTTGTATCTGATTAAGTTTAGTGCTGACAACGTAGTTGTAGAGTGGACATCTAATGCTGTTCACATTGTTCAAGGTGCCTCTACAAATGAAGGTGGTCGCATTCGTCAGGATATGTGGCTGAGCGGCTTTGCTGTGACTCAAGTACCAGAAGCCGAAACTTACGCCATGTTCATGGCTGGTCTGGGTTTGATGGGCGCTGTTGTTCGCCGTCGTAAAATGGCTGATTAATTCTAGCCAATAGAAAAAACAAACCCGCCATCGGCGGGTTTGTTTTTTTGTGGTGTCCGTGCCTTAAGTTTTTGTTTTTTCCAGTCTGCGTTGCCTGAAAAAGTCACTCAACGCTGCGCCGCATTCCACGGCTAGTACACCGCGAATCACTTCGCAATGGTGATTCAGCTTTTGTTCAGCCATCAAGTTCACCACACTGCCACAACAGCCGGTTTTGGGGTCGCTGGCGCCATACACTAAGCGTGCGATGCGGGCGTGCTGGATGGCGCCGCTGCACATGGCGCAAGGCTCCAGTGTCACGTAAAGCGTGCAGTCGACCAGGCGGTAGTTACCCAAATGCTGGGCTGCTGCACGCATGGCTTGAATTTCAGCATGCGCAGTTGGGTCACTCAGGCTGATCGGTGCATTGCGGCCTTGGCCGATGACCATGCCGTCTTTGACTACCACGGCGCCCACCGGCACTTCGCCCAGGCTGGCAGCTTCTGTAGCCAGCGCCATGGCCATGCGCATAAAGTCTTCGTCTTGCATTGGGTTATCTGCTACTGTTTTTATCGGCCAGGCGAATCAGGATATACACCAGGCTCATGGTAAATGCGCCAGCCAGCCAGATGCCAATTTCTGCGTAGGTGGGGGTGGCATCTTGCACGGGTAACACAATCAGTTTGCGCAAAAACATCACCAGCACGACTTCAATAAAAGTTTCCACCAGCAGTTTATGGCCACGCAAGTAACGGATTTCTGCCGAGATCAGTGCCGAGATCGACCACAGCAACATCAGCGTGCCCAGTGCGCGCAAAAAGCCATGCACCAGGTTGTGTGCGTAAGCGGCTTCTTTCACATCCAGAAAAAACAGCCAGGTAAACATAATGACCGAGGTGGCCAGTGCCAGGCCGATGATAATGTGCGCCAGGCCGTTGAGCCAGAGCATGGCTTTGATGGCGATACGGTTAAGCGGTTCGAATTCTTCAGGCAGTTGTTCTTGCGACATGTGGCGTCCATTTCATCATACTTTGATGATGATAAATCATTTGCTCAGTAATTGCTCCAGCGGCAGTTGCGTACATTGTTTGAGCAACCATTGCATGGCTTTGCCCATTTCAGGTGGGCGTTGCTGCCGCCAGGCAATAAAAATGGGGGCGAGTGGTTTGGGCTCAGACACTTGCTTGATTAGTAGCTGCCCCTGGTTGGCAGCAGTCTGCGCCAGAAACTTGGGCAAGTAGCCAATGGCGATGCCAGAAATTTGCGCCTGCAACTTGGTGTGCATATCTGGCACCGTCAGGATGTCCTGGCCGGTGAGAATGCCTGAGGTCCGCGGCGGCAAGTTGCGTGAGCTGTCTGCGGCAGCCACGACGCGGTGCTGCACAATGTCACTGGCACTTAAAGGTTCTGGCAAAGCAGCCAGTGGATGATGGGGGGCAACTGCAAATACAAATTCCAGTTGACCGAGCAAGTGCGTGGAAAATACGCCGCCAGGCGGCGCGTCACCGGGCGCGCCGATGGAGATGTCAGCCCGGCCGGATTGCAAGGCGTCCCAACTGCCGCCATAGACTTCGCGCAGCAGTTTGACGCGGGTGCCAAAGCCTTGCTGGTAAAAGTCCTGCAGGATATGGAGAATGGGTTTGAAGTCGAACAGGTCGCTGATCGCAATGGTGATATCGGTTTCTACCCCCGTCGCAATGCGTTGCACGCGTTGCTCAAGGGTGTGGGCTGCGTCGAGTAAATAGCGGCCTTCTTTCAGTAGCTCAGCCCCGGCCGCAGTCAAGGTGGCGCGGTGGCCGCTGCGGTCAAATAGCTCCAGTCCCAGGTCTTCCTCAAGTCTGCGAATCGTATAGGTGAGGGCGGAAGGCACGCGATAAAGAGATTCGGCCGCTGCGGCGAAGCTGCCTTTACGGTCTATGGCGTCAATGACTTCGAGGGCTTCCAGGCTAAGTTTAATCGTCATGAGTGGTTAATCAAAAAAACTGAACAAGAAATGCAAAATGTTTTGCTATCAAAAGATTAAGTGTTTTTTTATCATACATTTAATCTTTCAAATGGAGTGAATAAATGTTACATGTTCGCCCTTCAAATGCCCGTGGTTACGCGAATCATGGCTGGCTGGAAAGCTTTCACAGTTTTTCTTTCGCCAGTTATTACGATCCTCAACATATGGGCTATTCCGTGTTGCGTGTGATCAATGATGACAAAATCGCGCCGACGACAGGCTTTGGTATGCATGGCCATCAGGACATGGAAATCATCACCTATATGCTGGCAGGCGAGTTGCGCCATACCGACAGCATGGGCCACAGTGAAGTGATTCGCGCCGGGGATGTGCAGCGCATGACGGCGGGCACGGGTGTGCGCCATAGCGAGATGAATGCCTCCGCAGAAACGACCGCACATTTGTTGCAGATATGGATTACGCCAGACACCTTGGGGCTGCCGCCCGGTTATGAAGACAAAAGCATTTCGCTCAAAGATAAGCAAAACCGCTGGGCGTTGATTGCCTCGCCCGGTGCGCAGGCAGGGTCATTAAAAGTACATCAGGATGTGTCACTGTATGCCACTGTGCTGACTGCTGATGCGGCATTGCCTGTTCATGTCATGGCCGGTCGCTCCGCTTATCTGCATATTGCCCGAGGCGAAGTAGAGATTGATGGCCAGCGCCTGCAAGCGGGGGATGCACTCATGGTGGATGCCGCGAGCGAGTTAAGTATGCGTGCGGTGAGCACGAGTGAAGTGTTGTGGTTTGATTTGCCGCAGGCAAGCGAATAATGTTTTTTTGAATTGTTGATAAGGAGCTAGAAAATGACTCAGGTTTCAATTGTTTATCATAGTGGTTATGGACACACGGCCGAGCAGGCCAAGGCAGTGGCGCGTGGTGCGCAAAAAGTGGCAGGCGTGACGGTGAACCTGCTAACCGTGGATGAAGCCCAGCAACAGTGGGAGGTGCTCAAAGCCAGCGATGCCATTATTTTTGGCAGCCCAACCTATATGGGCTCGGCTTCTGCGCAATTTAAAGCCTTTATGGATGCCAGCTCCAAAGCCTGGTTTACCCGCGATTGGCAAGACAAGATTGCAGCAGGCTTCACCACCTCAGCCAGCCAGAGTGGCGATAAATTGAGTACTTTGTCGCAACTGTCAGTGTTCGCCGCCCAGCACGGCATGATCTGGGTCAGCTTGGGTTTAATGCCGGGGAACAATCACAGCAATGGTTCGGTCAACGACTTAAATCGTTTGGGTAGCTTTTTGGGTGCCATGGCACAAGCTAACTCTGACCAGGGGCCAGACCTGGCACCGATTCAGAGTGATTTGCTGACCGCTGAACACTTGGGTGAGCGCGTGGCTACGCTGACTAAACGATTCGCTAAAACCGCATAACGCAGCGGCTTTACCTTTTGAAAACTAAGGAGACAATAAGTGAAAAAAATGATTCTTGCGCTGGCTTTGTTAACAGCTTCACAGGCCTGGGCAGCCACCGATACCTACAATATTGATGCGACCCATAGCTTTGCCAATTTCAGCATCCGTCATGTGGTGTCCAAAACCACTGGGACGTTTAACGATGTGACTGGCGTGGTAACACTGGATCCCACCAACCTGAATATGGCGACTGTACGTGCGGCGATTAATGTCAGCAGCGTGAATACCGGTTTTGGCAAACGTGATGAACATATCAAGGCGGATAAATACCTGGATGTGGGCAAATACACGCAAATTCTGTTTGAAAGCACCAAGTTTACCGCTAGCAGCCAGACGCAAGCTGTGATGCAAGGCAAATTGACCATGCATGGCGTGACCAAGATGGTTGATATCCCGGTGAAAGTGCTGGGTTATGGCGCAGACCCATGGGGCGGCCAACGTGCTGGTTTTGAAGGTCATTTGACCATCAAGGCTTCAGATTATGGTTTTGGTTGGGCAGCAGGTGCGAACTCGCCTGTGGGGGATGATATTGAAATCACCTTGCTCATTGAAGGTGTCAAGGCCAAATAATTGTTGCCATTTTAGATGGTCATTGCTGTGCGGATCTGGGCGGAAATGCCCAGGTCCGCACAGCTGTTTTCGCGCTCAATTTAAATAGATGATGGAGATGAGTATGGCATTGGATTTGTTTTCCCCAGTCAAGCTAGGCGGTATTGCCCTGCAAAACCGTGTGGTCATGGCGCCGTTAACACGTAATCGTGCGGGCGAGGGCGGTGTGCCGCAGGCAATGAATGTGACTTACTACGAACAGCGTGCAACAGCCGGATTGATTATTACCGAAGCCACGCCGATTTCACCCATGGCGCATGGTTATCCGGCATTGCCAGGCATTTATACCGATGCGCAAGTGGCTGGCTGGAAGAAAATCACTGATGCCGTGCATGCTAAGGGCGGCAAAATTGTGATTCAGTTATGGCATGTAGGCCGTATTTCGCATCCTAGCCTGTTGCCTAACCAGGCGACGCCTGTCGCGCCTTCGGCCTTGAAGCCTGCTGGTCAGGCGTTTACTTATCAGGGCTTGCAAGATTACGTCACGCCACGGGCGTTGGATGTTTCAGAATTGCCAGCGATTGTGCAGGATTATGTGCATGCCACTCGCTGCGCGATCGCCGCCGGGTTTGATGGCGTAGAAGTGCATGCGGCTAATGGTTATCTACTAGACCAGTTTTTGCGCGACGGTACGAATCAGCGCCAGGACCAATATGGCGGCTCACTTGAAAACCGTACGCGCTTGTTGATCGAAGTGGTGCAGGCCGTGGTGGATACCATAGGTGCTGACAGGGTGGGTGTGCGTTTATCCCCAGTGAATCCATTCAATGACATGCGAGACAGTCAGCCGCAGCAGACGTTTAATTATGTAGCGCAGGCATTGAATCAATTCAATCTGGCTTACCTGCATGCGGTGGAAGGTGGCATTCATGGCGGTGGCGAGTCCGAGCCGTTTGATTTTGCGGCGTTCCGTCAGTTGTTTAACAACGGCTATATTGCCAACCTCAGTTATGACAAGGCGCGCGGTGACGCGGCGATTGCCAGCGGCCATGCCGATGCGGTGGCTTACGGCGTACCGTTTATTGCCAACCCTGACCTGGTGGCGCGCTTTGCCAACAATGCACCACTCAACGCTGCAGACTCGGCCACCTTCTATGGTGGTACCGAACATGGTTATACCGATTATCCATTTTTGACCGCTTAATCAATGGGGGTGTCGCGCGAATGCCACTGATTCGTTGCGATATGCCCTGTTGTGCTTGCCGCTCACAGTGTGCGGGCGTAAAATTCGCGCAACGCGAATTCAATCGAGCTAATGCTCCGCACATTGTGAGTTAATTTCTGCATGTCCTGCCCTGAGATCACCCCCTTATCCCCACACAAAGTTGTTGTTGCCAACTGGAAAATGCATGGCAGCCTTGCCCGCAACCAGGTGCTGCTTGATGGCTATCTGCAAGGCTTGCAATCCTTGCCGCAAACCGATGTGGTGGTGTGTGTGCCTTACCCTTATCTGGCACAAATGCAATCCTTGTTGACCGGCACATCTGTGGCCTGGGGGGCGCAAAATATTGCCAAGTATGAAGAGGGTGCATACACCGGCGAAGTGAGTGCCGAAATGTTGCGCGATTTTGGTGCGCGTCATGTGATCATCGGCCATTCAGAGCGTAGTACTGCCTATTGCGAATCGGATGAAAACATTGCCGAAAAATTCATGATGGCCAAGCGCCATGGCTTGACGCCGATTTTGTGTGTCGGTGAAACCTTGCTGGAGCGTGAAGCAGGCGTGATGGAGCGTGTGGTTGGTAAGCAGCTTGAGACTATTATCCGCCTGTTTGGTGGTGAAGCGTTTGCGCATACCATAGTGTCTTATGAGCCGATATGGGCCATCGGTACCGGCCTGGCAGCTTCAGCTGAGCAAGCCGTGGCCATGCACCAGTTTATTCGTGACACCGTCGCCGCCGCAGATAAAACCGCGGCGGATAGCTTAAAAATCCTCTACGGGGGCAGCGTAAACCCACAAAATGCGGTACAATTATTAAATCAGAAGGAAATAGACGGCGCGCTGGTCGGTCGTTGCTCGCTAGATGTGGAGCAATTTATAAAAATATGTCAGGCCGTTCCTGAAAATAGCGTCATCTAGATAGCGAAGATGCCAAAAGCTTAATCGTTATTCAATCAATGGATTAAAGAAATATGGAAAATGTCATTCTCGTCATTCATGTGTTGGCAGCCGCTGCCGTGATTGGCTTGGTCTTATTACAGCATGGCAAGGGCGCCGATATGGGTGCCGCCTTTGGAAGTGGTGCCTCCGGCAGTTTGTTCGGGGTGTCCGGCTCTTCTAACTTGCTCAGCAAGCTGACATCGATTTTTATTACAGTGTTTTTTGCAACTAGCTTGACGCTGGCATTTATGTCCAGCCATAAAGCGGGTTCTGGCAGCGTGGTTAAATCTGCGTTGACACAACAGGCTCCGGCCAAAGGTGAGGCAGATGAAGCTGCTAAGCCAGTTGAAAATACACCCAAAGATATTCCTAATTAATACTTAGCCGTCGTGGTGGAATTGGTAGACACGCTATCTTGAGGGGGTAGTGACGAAAGTCGTGCGAGTTCGAGTCTCGCCGACGGCACCAGTCCCATGTTGTTTTGCGACGTGGCTGGATGGGAATTGGTTATTTGGGAGTATTTCAATGTGCTGTTGGGCAGGATGCATTGAAATAACTTGTTAACATGATCGATTAAGGCAAATCAGTGTTAGAAAACTATTTCCCAATTCTGATGTTTATCCTGGTCGGCCTGGGCGTAGGCTTGGGGCCGCTGATTGCAGGTAAAATTCTCTCTCCGCACAAACCTGATGCGGAAAAAAACTCTCCTTATGAGTGCGGCTTTGAAGCGTTTGAAGATGCCCGCATGAAATTCGATGTGCGCTACTATCTGGTCGCCATTCTGTTTATTCTGTTTGATCTCGAAATTGCATTTCTTTTCCCGTGGGCGGTGGTGATTCAGGAAATTGGATCCGCTGGCTTCTGGGCAATGATGGTCTTTTTGTTTGTATTGGTGGTCGGCTTCATCTTTGAATGGATGAAGGGCGCCCTTGAATGGGATTAATGCAAAATGAGCATTGAAGGCGTATTGGAAAAAGGGTTTGTCACTACCACGCTAGACACAGTGATTAACTACACGCGGACGGGTTCCTTGTGGCCGATGACATTCGGTCTGGCCTGTTGTGCGGTGGAAATGATGCACGCTGGTGCCTCGCGTTACGATCTGGACCGCTTTGGTATTGTGTTCCGTCCTAGTCCGCGTCAGTCAGATGTGATGATTGTGGCCGGCACGCTGGTGAATAAAATGGCGCCGGCTTTGCGTAAAGTGTATGACCAGATGGCTGAGCCGCGCTGGGTGATTTCCATGGGCAGCTGTGCCAACGGCGGCGGCTATTATCATTATTCTTATGCGGTGGTGCGTGGCTGTGACCGCATCGTACCAGTAGATGTCTATGTGCCTGGTTGCCCGCCAACCGCTGAAGCCTTGCTGTACGGCATTATTCAGCTGCAAAAGAAAATCAAGCGCACCAATACCATCGCCAGAACCTGATTCTTAAGCCATCCAGATCAAAAAACATTAAGCCCAAGAAATTAAACTATGTCCGCAAAACTCGAACATTTGTCCGCACAGCTCAAGTTGGCCTTGGGTGATGGTGTGGTCAGGCTAGAGCAGAAGCTGGGTGAGATCACAGTAGAAGTGCATGTGAAACACCTGCTAGCTGTCGCAGAAAAACTCAAAACACATGCCGAGCTTAAGTTTGAACAGTTGATTGATTTGTGTGGCGTCGATTATTCCGATTACGGGGATGGTCGCTGGGAAGGTCAGCGCTATGCTGTCGTGTTGCATTTGCTGTCTGTGAGCCTGAACCAGCGAGTACGTATCCGCGCGTTTGCCGCAGATGATGATTTTCCAGTATTCCCAACCTTGGTCGATATCTGGCCAGTAGCGAACTGGTTTGAGCGTGAAGCATTTGACCTCTATGGCATCATGTTTGAAAACCACCCTGATTTACGCCGCTTGCTGACAGACTATGGCTTTGTTGGCCATCCTTTCCGCAAAGATTTCCCCATGATTGGTAATGTTGAAATGCGTTATGACCCGGTGCAGCAGCGTGTGATTTATCAGCCAGTGTCTATTGATCAACGGAACAATGTGCCGCGCGTGATTCGTGACGAAGGGGCGCATCATGGCTGAAATTAAAAACTATACGATGAACTTTGGCCCGCAGCACCCTGCGGCGCACGGAGTGTTGCGCCTGGTGCTGGAGCTGGATGGTGAAGTGATTCAGCGTGCTGACCCGCATATTGGATTGTTGCATCGCGGCACAGAAAAGCTGGCCGAAAACCGTACTTATCTGCAAAGCGTGCCTTATATGGATCGCCTGGATTATGTGTCCATGATGGCCAACGAGCATGCTTATGTGATGGCGATTGAAAAAATGCTGGGCATAGACGTGCCTGTGCGTGCACAGTATATCCGCGTCATGTTCGACGAAATTACCCGTATCCTCAACCACTTGTTGTGGCTAGGTGCACATGCGCTGGACGTTGGTGCCATGACGGTATTCCTGTACGCATTCCGCGAACGTGAAGATTTGTTTGATGTCTATGAGGCCGTGTCTGGCGCGCGTATGCATGCAGCGTATTATCGTCCAGGCGGTGTTTATCGTGACCTGCCGGAAAAAATGCCGCAGCACGAAACTACCAAATTCCGCAGCGCAGACGAAATCAAAAAACTCAATGAAAACCGCCAGGGTTCCATGCTGGACTTCATTGAAGACTTTACCAACCGTTTTCCGACCTATGTCGATGAATATGAAACCTTGTTGACGGATAACCGTATCTGGAAGCAGCGTACGGTGGGTATTGGTGTGGTCACGCCTGAGCGTGCGCTGGCACTCGGTTTGACTGGCGCCATGTTGCGCGGCTCCGGGATTGCTTGGGATTTGCGCAAGAAGCAGCCGTATGAAGTCTATGACAAAATGGACTTTGATATCCCGATTGGTGTGAACGGTGACTGTTATGACCGTTACCTGGTGCGCGTAGAAGAAATGCGCCAGTCCAACCGTATCATCAGGCAATGTATAGACTGGCTGCGCAAGAATCCAGGCGCAGTCATCACTGATGATAACAAGATTGCGCCGCCAAACCGCGAAGGCATGAAAACCAATATGGAAGACTTGATTCACCACTTCAAGTTGTTCACCGAAGGCTTCCACGTGCCAGCAGGTGAGGCCTATGCGGCAGTAGAACACCCCAAAGGCGAGTTTGGTATCTATATGGTCTCGGATGGCGCCAATAAGCCATACCGTTTGAAAATCCGTGCGCCGGGTTTCCCGCATTTGGCCGCATTGGATGAAATGACACGTGGTCACATGATTGCTGACCTGGTGGCGATTATTGGGACACAGGATATTGTGTTCGGCGAGATCGACAGATAAGCCGAACGCATCAACGGAACGAAGAGATAGCACGGATCGAAAAGACAAGGTACAAGCATGCTCAGTGCAGAATCTATTGAAAAGATTGAATACGAACTGTCGAAATATCCAAAAGACAGACGTCAGGCGGCCGTGATGTCGGCCTTGCGGATTGTACAAATGGAACGCGGCTGGTTGTCTAAGGAAAGTATTTCCGAAGTCGCCAAGTATTTGCGTATTCCGGAAATCGCTGCGCTGGAAGTGGCGACTTTCTACAATATGTATGACCTGGAGCCAGTCGGCCAGCATAAGATTACAATCTGTACCAATATTTCCTGCATGCTGCGCGGCTCGGACGAGATCGTGGAACACTTGCAGCATAAACTGGGTGTTGGTTTTAACGAAGTCACACCAGACGGCAAGTTCTGCCTCAAAGAAGGCGAATGCATGGGCTGTTGTGGCGGTGCACCGTTATTGCATGTGAATAACAGCGAGATGCACGAATTCTTGACCACTGAAAAAGTGGATGCCCTCATTAACGAGTTGAACAAGGGCTAAGGAACTGACATGGCAAAGACTTCAAACGCGACAGTGAGCACTAAACCTGTGGTCAAAACCGAGTTGGCGGGTCAGACCCTGGTGACCTTGCGTACGCTGGCAGAAGACAATCCAGCCTCACTGGCAACTTATGAAAAACTGGGCGGCTATGTGCAGCTCAAGCGTCTGGTGGCTGAAAAAGTCAAAGCGCCTGAGATTATCAGCCAGGTCAAAGTCTCCAATTTACGTGGTCGCGGTGGTGCAGGTTTCCCCACAGGCCTCAAGTGGAGCTTTATGCCGCGTTATTACGACGGCACCAAATACCTGGTGTGTAATACCGATGAAGGCGAGCCAGGCACCTTTAAAGACCGCGATATTATCCGCTATAACCCGCACCAACTGATTGAAGGCATGGCCATTGCCGCCTATACCTTAGGTGCACGCGTCGGTTATAACTACATTCACGGTGAAATCTGGCAAGACTACGAGATTTTTGAAGCGGCGCTGGCCGAAGCACGTGAAGCTGGTTATCTGGGTGAAAACCTGTTTGGCTCCGAGTTCAGCTTTGATCTATATGCCGTGCATGGCTATGGCGCTTATATCTGCGGTGAAGAAACGGCACTGATTGAGTCGATCGAAGGCAAAAAAGGCCAGCCACGCTTCAAGCCCCCATTCCCGGCCAGTTATGGTGTGTTTGGCAAACCAACCAACGTCAATAACACCGAAAGCTATGCGTCTATCCCCTGGATTATGCAGCATGGCGGCCAAGCCTTTGCTGATCTCGGTGTGCCTAACTCCGGCGGTAGTAAATTGTTCTCGGTGTCTGGCCATGTTGAAAAGCCGGGCAACTATGAAATCAAAATGGGCACGCCTTTTAAAGACTTGCTCGATATGGCGGGTGGTATCTGGAAAGGTCGTAAGTTAAAGGCCGTGATTCCAGGCGGCCCGTCCACTGCGGTGATGCCAGCCAGCGCCATTGAAAATGCCACCATGGATTATGATGGCCTGAGCAAAGCAGGTTCCAGCCTGGGCGCGGGCTCCATGATTGTGATGGACGAAACGACCTGCATGGTGAAAACGCTCAAGCGTCTGAGCTACTTTTTTTATGAAGAAAGCTGTGGCCAATGTACGCCATGCCGTGAAGGCACGGGTTGGGTTTACCGCATTATTGAGCGCATCGTAGACGGCAAAGGCAAAATGGAAGATCTGGACCTGCTGACAGATTTAAGCAATAACATTTCTGGCCGCACCATTTGTGCACTGGGTGATGCGGCAGCGACGCCTGTATTGAGCTTTATCAAGCACTTCCGTCCCGAATTTGAATATTACATCCAGCATGGCAAGTCCATGGTCGATGGTAAATAAACGCTATCAAGCTTAACGGTAATCACATGCTAAACATCGAAATTGACGGCAAACCACTAGAAGTCGAACACGGCAGCACCATTATTGATGCTGCGGATACGGCAGGCATCGCCATCCCGCGCTTTTGTTACCACAAAAAATTGTCCGTGGCTGCCAACTGCCGTATGTGCCTGGTGCAGGTAGAAAAATTCAACAAGCCACTGCCAGCCTGTGCAACGCCGGTGGCCGATGGCATGAAGATTTATACCCGCAGTAAATCGGCGGTGGAAGCACAGCAAAGCGTGATGGAATTTTTGCTGATTAACCATCCGCTGGATTGCCCGATTTGCGATCAGGGTGGTGAGTGTGATTTGCAGGATATTGCCGTGGCTTACGGTGCCTCTGGCTCTCGCTATACCGAAGAAAAACGTGTGGTGTTCAATAAAAATATCGGTCCGCTAGTGAGCACCGATATGACACGTTGTATTCAATGTACACGCTGTGTGCGCTTCCTCAAAGAGGTTGGTGGCATGCAAGAATTAGGTCTGGTAAACCGTGGCGAGCATGCTGAAATTACCGCTTATGTTGACCAGTCTGTGAATTCAGAGCTCAGCGGTAACATTATCGATTTGTGCCCGGTGGGCGCATTGACCAGCAAACCGTTCCGTTATTCTGCCCGTAGCTGGGAGCTGGTACGCAGACCTTCGATTGCCCCGCATGATGGCTTGGGTTCACATATCGAAGTGCATGTTAAAGACAACAAGGTCATGCGTGTGTTGCCGCGTGAAAAAGAGTCGATTAACGAATGCTGGTTATCTGACCGCGACCGTTTCTCTTACGAAGGCTTGAACAGTCCTGACCGTCTTAAAGTGCCGATGATCAAGCACAACGGCCAGTGGCAGGAAACTGACTGGAAAACCGCACTGGAGTTTGCTGCAGGGCAACTCAAAGATATCACCAAGGAATACGGCGGCGATGCGCTGGGTGTATTGGTTTCACCAAACAGTACGATGGAAGAGGGTTACCTCATCAAGCAACTGGCTGAGGGATTGGGCAGTGGCAACGTTGATTACCGCCTGCGTCAGACCGATTTTCGCCTGGATGGTAAACGGACAGGCACGCCATGGATGGGCTGCAATATCCAGGAAATCGAAGAGCTGGATCGTATCCTGCTGATTGGTTCGAACCTGCGCAACGAGCATCCATTGCTGGCACAGCGTATCCGCAAGGCGGTGGCGAATGGTGCTGAGCTGTGCATTGTCAGCCCGCTGGATAACGACCCATTGATGGATATCGCGCATAAGGTCATTGTGCGTCCTAACGATATGGTGAATGTTCTGGGCCAGATTCTGAAAGCCATGTCCGGCTTGCAAAAGCTGTCACTGTGCTTGCCACCGACTCTGAATACATTGCTGGAAGAAATCCAGGTTCGTCCAAACACACAAAAAATTGCCGAATGCCTGGCTGGTATCAGTGAAGAGCTGATCCTGATCGCGCCTAAAGTCGGTATTTTCCTCGGCAATATGGCCTTGAGTGATCCCCGTTTTACCGAGATGTACAGCATGGCTGAAGCCATCGGTGGTATCACAGGCGCCAAAGGCGGCATTTTGCCACCAGCGGCCAACAGTACTGGTATGCATATGATGGGCGTAATGCCCTCCGCTACCGGTATGCATGCGCGTGCCATGATTGAAGTGCCACGCAAGGCCTACCTGCTGCTGAATATCGAGCCTGAGCTGGATTGCCAGCATGCGGCGTTGGCGAGTGAGGCAATGGCGAAAGCCGAGTGCGTGATTGCACTCACGGCTTATAAATCTGCTGCGCTGGATAACGCTGACATTTTGTTGCCGATTGCACCGTTCACTGAAACCTCTGGTACGTTTATGAGTATGGAGGGCCGCGTACAAAGCTTCCAGGCCGTGACTCGCCCACTGGGTGAAACCCGCCCTGGCTGGAAAGTCCTGCGTGTATTAGCCAATACCCTGGGTTTGCCTGGCTTTGACTACAACAGCTCAGAAGAAGTCAAAAACGCTATTTTCAATGGTGAAAAACCTTCTGCCGTGGTTTGGCGTAGCCTGAACAACAACTTGAAAGAGTTGGTAGAGATTCAAGTCAATATCAAAAAAGACGGCCTACAACGGATCGGTGAAGTGCCGCAATACGAATTTGACCCGATCGTACGTCGTTCTGCCCCGTTGCAAAAGACCAAATACAACATTCGCCCGATGGCGCGCATGCGTGCTGAGCAGTTGGCTGAGCTGGGCTTGCAGGATGGCGATATTGTGGTTGCCAGACAGGACAAGGGCAGTGCAGTACTCAAGGTGCGTGTAGATAACCATGTGGCCAAAGGCTGCGTGCGTGTCGCCGCGGCCCATCCGTTAACCGCGGGTCTGGGTGACCTCATGGGCGACATCACCATTGCTAAAGCCACGGCTGATCAAGTGGCGCTTTACGAAAAACAACTGACCGAGATGGCATAACATGCAATTCTTTGCTGAATTATTTGGATCCTACTGGGCAGACGTGCAACTGGTAGTGTGGACGCTGATCAAAATCGTGGCCATTGTATTGCCGCTGATGATCGGCGTGGCTTACCTGACCCTGGCAGAGCGTAAAGTGATTGGTTTTATGCAGGTACGTATCGGCCCTAACCGTGTGGGTTATTTTGGCCTGTTGCAACCATTGGCGGATGGTTTAAAACTGCTTTTTAAAGAAATTATCCTGCCAACCGCCTCTAACAAAGCGCTGTTTTTTATTGGGCCGGTGTTGGCAATTGCACCTGCGTTTGCGGCATGGGCTGTGATCCCGTTTGATGCAACCTTGGTGTTAGCCAATGTGGATGCTGGCCTGTTGTATATCCTGGCCATGACTTCAGTCGCGGTATATGGCGTGATTATTGCGGGTTGGGCCTCCAACTCAAAATATGCTTTCTTAGGTGCGTTGCGTTCAGCGGCTCAAATTGTGTCTTACGAGATTGCCATGGGTTTCACCCTGGTGGGCGTACTGATGTGTGCCAACTCCTTGAATCTGGGCAATATCGTAATGGGCCAGGAGGGCGGTTTCTGGCACTGGTATTTCTTGCCACTGTTCCCGCTGTTTGTGGTGTATTTCATTAGTGCCGTGGCCGAAACCAACCGTGCGCCGTTTGACGTCGCCGAAGGTGAATCGGAGATTGTGGCTGGTTTCCACGTCGAGTATTCCGGCATGGCGTTTGCCGTCTTCTTCCTGGCGGAATACGCCAACATGATGCTGGTTTCCATGCTGGCGGCGCTGATGTTCCTTGGTGGTTGGTTGTCACCAGTGCCTTTCCTGCCAGACAGCATTTTGTGGTTGCTGGCAAAAGTTGCTTTCCTGCTGTTCCTGTTTTTATGGTTCCGCGCGACCTTTCCGCGCTATCGCTATGACCAGATCATGCGTCTGGGCTGGAAAGTATTTATTCCCATCACACTGGTCTGGATTGTTGTGGTTGGGGCGATGATGCAGACGCAATGGGCTTATTTGTTCCACTAAACCGGGCGATGCACAAACAGGGATTTTGGAAACCTTACCATGTTGAATTCGATTAAAAATACATTAGGCAGTTTGATGTTAGTGGAAATGCTGAAAGGCATGGCCCTGACCGGACGCTATTTCTTTGCCAAGAAAATCACGATTCAGTATCCGGAAGAGCGGACGCCGCAATCGAACCGTTTTCGTGGCCTGCACGCATTGCGTCGCTACCCGAATGGCGAAGAACGCTGCATTGCCTGTAAATTGTGCGAAGCCGTTTGCCCGGCAATGGCAATTACGATTGAGTCTGACCAGCGTGAAGATGGCACCCGTCGGACCACACGCTACGATATTGACCTGACCAAGTGTATTTTCTGTGGCTTTTGTGAAGAGTCCTGCCCGGTAGACAGCATTGTGGAAACGCGGATTTTTGACTACCACGGCGAGCAGCGCGGTGACCTGATTTACACCAAGCAAATGCTGCTGGAAGTGGGCGATAAGTACGAGGCACAGATTGCAGAAGACCGTGCCCAGGATAAAGTCTATCGATAAGCGCAGACAGGATAATCATGTTATTTACCGATATTGTTTTTTACGTACTGTCAGCCATTTTGCTGTTCTCGGGTATCCGTGTGATTACTACACGCAACCCGGTGCATGCGGCGCTGTTCCTGGTGTTGGCTTTTTTTACGGCAGCCGGTATCTGGCTGCTGCTAGAAGCTGAGTTCCTGGCCATTGCCCTGATTCTGGTCTATGTTGGCGCCGTCATGGTGTTGTTCCTGTTTGTGGTGATGATGCTGGATATCAACCTCGACAAATTGCGCGAAGGGTTCTGGGAGTATCTGCCCATGGCGGGCCTGATCGGCGTGCTCATGGTGGTCGAGATGACCATGGTGCTGGCGGAGAAAAACCTGCATCCAAGTGAGGCCGTAGAGCTACCCGCCAATTACAGCAATACCGCTGCCTTGGGTAAGGTGTTGTATACCGATTATCTGCTGCCATTTGAGCTGGCTGCCGTGGTGTTGCTGGTAGCGATGATTGCAGCCATTGTGCTCACCTTGCGTGAACGCAAAGATAACAAGTCCATGAACCCGGCCGAGCAGGTCAAAGTGAAGCGCAACGACCGTCTGCGCATTGTGTCTATGCCTGCCGAAGTAGAAGAAGCCCCGGCAGAGCCGACAGAGGAGAAAAAGTAATCATGGTCGGTTTGTCACATTACCTGATTTTGGGCGCACTGATGTTTGCCATCAGTGTGATTGGGATTTTCCTCAACCGCAAAAACGTAATTATTTTGCTGATGGCCATCGAATTGATGCTGCTGGCTGTGAATCTCAACTTTATCGCCTTTTCACATTACCTGAACGATATCGCTGGCCAGGTGTTTGTGTTCTTTATCCTGACCGTGGCCGCTGCAGAGTCTGCGATTGGCCTCGCGATTCTGGTGGTGTTGTTCCGTAACTTGCGCACCATCAATGTCGACGATCTCGATCAGTTAAAAGGTTAAGCATAATGACAATAAAACAAATCTTGATGTTGATTCCGGTGCTGCCATTATTGGCCGCCGCCATCGTCGGTATTTTCCGCAACTTCCTGCCGCGCTGGGCCGGCCATGTGCTGACCATTGCGGGTGTCGGTGCTGCGTTTGTGTTGTCTGCCTATATTTTTAACCAGACCCTGAGCGGTTTTACCTTGAATGAAGCAATTTATACCTGGTTGGATTCAGGTGACGTGCATTTCGAGGTGGGCTTTCTCATCGACAACCTGAGCGCGATGATGATGGTTGTGGTGACCTTTGTCTCGCTCATGGTGCATATCTACACCATAGGCTATATGGCAGAAGACCCAGGCTATAGCCGCTTCTTTAGCTATATTTCATTGTTTACCTTCTCCATGCTGATGCTGGTCATGAGCAACAACTTTATGCAGTTGTTCTTTGGCTGGGAGGCGGTAGGTCTGGTGTCATACTTGCTGATTGGTTTCTGGTTTACGCGTCCAACCGCGATTTACGCCAACCTGAAAGCGTTCCTGGTCAACCGGGTAGGGGACTTTGGTTTCTTGTTGGGTATCGGTATGGTGCTGTATTATTTTGGCAGCCTGGATTACGCGACTGTGTTCCAGCGTGCACCTGGCCTGGCGGAGACACAGATCAATTTGTTGGGTAGCTGCAACTGGTCATTGATGACCGTGACTTGCCTGTTGCTGTTTGTTGGTGCCATGGGTAAATCCGCACAAGTGCCTTTGCACGTGTGGTTGCCAGATTCAATGGAAGGCCCAACACCGATTTCAGCCTTGATTCACGCGGCGACCATGGTAACAGCTGGTATCTTTATGGTGGCCCGTATGTCGCCGCTATATGAGTTGTCGACGACTGCTTTGTCCACTGTGATGGTGATCGGTGCGATTACTGCATTGTTTATGGGCTTCCTCGGCATTATCCAGAACGATATCAAACGTGTGGTGGCTTACTCTACCTTGTCACAACTCGGCTATATGACAGTCGCACTGGGTGCGTCTGCCTATTCAGTGGCCATTTTCCACCTGATGACGCATGCGTTCTTCAAAGCGCTGTTATTCCTCGGTGCCGGTTCAGTGATTATGGGCATGCACCACGATCAGGATATCCGCAATATGGGTAACCTGAAAAAATACCTGCCGATTACCTGGATTACCTCATTGATCGGTTCATTGGCCTTGATCGGCACGCCATTCTTTGCTGGTTTCTACTCTAAAGACAGTATTATCGAAGCGGTAGAATTGTCCCATATTCCTGGTAGCGGCTTTGCCTACTTTGCTGTGATCGTTGGTGTCTTTGTCACTGCCTTCTATTCTTTCCGCCTGTATTTCCTGGTGTTCCATGGTGAAGAGAAATGGCGCCATGCCAAACATGACGACCACGCGCATGCCGCCCATAGCGATGCACATGCTGACGCCCATCACGATGACGACCATGCACACGATGAAGAGCATCACCATGGCCTGGGACCAAACGATAACCCGCATGAGCCGGGTTGGGTGGTGACCTTGCCATTGGTATTGCTGGCGATTCCATCACTGGTGATTGGCTATATTGCGCTGGAACCGATGTTGTATGGCGATTTCTTCAAGAATGTCATTTTCGTCAATCCTGAAGCACATCCGGCGATGGAGCATCTGGCACACCATTACCACGAATTCATGCATAGCCCGGCGGGTATGGCGATTCACGGCTTTACCAGCCTGCCATTCTTCCTGGCGGCCTCAGGTGTGTTGCTGTCATGGTTCTTCTATATGAAGCGCCCGGATATTCCGGCAGCCATCAAGGCGCGTTTTATCGTGATTCACAATATCCTGGAAAACAAATACGGCTTTGACAGCTTTAACGAGAAGTTCTTTGCTGGTGGCTCACGTTGCCTGGGTAGCCTGTTGTGGAAGTTTGGCGATATCACGCTGATTGATGGCGCCATGGTCAATGGCACCGCCAACACTATGGGTAAGATCGCAGCCAAAATGCGCAACCTGCAATCCGGTTTAATCTATCACTACGCCTTTGCCATGATTATCGGCGTATTCCTTCTCATGACTTTCTTTATCAAAATAAACTAATGATGCAAGCCGACCTCACAAGTATTTCCTGGTTAAGTCTGGCCATCTGGCTACCGGTGCTCTCCGGCGTGCTGGTATTGCTGCTGGGGGGTGACCATAAGGCCACATTGACACGCTGGCTGGCATTGGCGGGCAGCCTGGTCAGTTTCCTGGTGACGCTGCCGCTGTACACCTTGTTTGATGTGCAGGATGGTTTCTTCCAGTTTGAAGAGCTGTTGCCCTGGGTGCCTGCATTTAATATGCATTACCACCTAGGAGTGGATGGTTTCTCCATGCCACTGGTGTTGCTGACCAGCTTTACCACCGTCATTGTGGTGCTGGCGGGTTGGGAAGTGATTACCAAGCACATTGCCCAGTATATGGCGGCTTTCCTCATCATGAGCGGTATCATGATTGGTGTGTTCACTGCGCTGGATGCCATTCTTTACTATGTATTCTGGGAAGCGATGCTGATCCCGATGTTCCTGGTCATTGGTATCTGGGGCGGTCCAAATCGCGTTTACGCAACGATTAAGTTTTTCCTGTATACCTTGCTCGGCTCATTGCTGATGCTGGTGGCGTTCATCTACCTCTACCACCAAACCGGTAGTTTTGAGCTGGCCGACTACTACTTGTTGCCACTCAGCATGCAGGCACAGATTTATATCTTCATTGCCTTCTTTATGGCATTTGCGGTGAAAATTCCGATGTGGCCGGTGCATACCTGGTTGCCAGATGCTCACGTGGAAGCGCCAACCGGTGGTTCTGTGGTGTTGGCGGCGATTGCGCTGAAACTCGGTGGCTATAGCTTCCTGCGTTTTGCCATGCCGATTGCACCGGATGCGGCGCATTATTTCAGTACCGCCATGATCGTGCTGTCACTAATCGCTGTGGTCTATATTGCGCTGGTCGCCCTGGTACAAAAAGACATGAAGAAGCTGATTGCTTATTCATCTATCTCACACATGGGCTTTGTCACCCTGGGCTTCTTTATGTTCAGCCAGTTAGCCCTTGAGGGCGCCGTAGTGCAGATGATTTCGCATGGCTTTATTTCCTCGGCCATGTTCCTCAGTGTAGGCGTGCTGTATGACCGCGTGCATAGCCGCGAAATCTCGGCTTATGGTGGTGTGGTCAATAAAATGCCGGTGTTCGCTGCCTTTGCGGTGCTGTTTGCCATGGCGAACAGCGGCTTGCCAGGCACCTCGGGTTTCGTTGGCGAATTTATGGTGATTCTGGCAGCGGTCAAGTTTAACTTCTGGGTAGCCTTTTTCGCGGCCACGACCTTGATTTTTGGCGCGGCGTATACCTTGTGGATGACCAAGCGCGTGTTCTTTGGCAACGTGACCAACCACCACGTGGCTGAACTGAGCGACCTCAACAAGCGCGAGTTCCTGATTTTGGGTATTTTGGCCTTGCTGGTGATTGGTTTCGGTGTCTATCCGCAACCACTGACTGAAGTGATGCAGGCCACCAGTGCAGAGTTCCTGAAACACATGGCGATTTCCAAATTGCCCGTCACAGGCTATTAAGGCAGGATTTTAGAAAATGGATAATATGCAATTCGATTTGCTCGCCCTGTTGCCGGAACTGGTGGTGTTGGGCATGGCCATGTTTATTTTGTTGCTGGACTTGTTCATCCTGCCACAAAATCGTTTCATGATTTATGGCCTGAGCCAGTTCACCCTGTTTGCTGCAGCGTTCTTTACCTTTAAAACACATACGCCTGCCGTTGGCTTTGCCTTCTCGCACATGTTTATCGACGACACCTTGTCTGATGTCATCAAACTCATGATGTATCTAGGCACGTCGCTGATTCTGGTTTATACCCGCAAATACCTGCAAGACCGCAACCTGTATCGTGGTGAATTTTATGCCATGGTGTTGTTCGGCCTGTTGGGCATGATGATTATGGTGTCCGGCCATAATATGCTGACAATCTACATCGGCCTGGAGTTGTTATCCCTGTGCCTGTATTCATTGGTGGCGTTTGACCGTGATAATCCTAGAGCGTCTGAGTCTGCCATGAAGTACTTTGTACTGGGTGCATTGGCGTCTGGTATGTTGCTGTATGGCATGAGCATGCTGTATGGCATGACCGGCAGCCTGGATGTGAGTGATATTGCTAATAGCATTGCACAGCAACCAAAAAGTCCGGTGCTGATCCTGGGTCTGGTGTTTGTGGTGGCAGGGCTAGCTTTTAAGTTTGGTGCGGTGCCATTCCAGATGTGGGTGCCGGATGTGTATCAAGGTTCACCGACACCGATGACCTTGCTGATTGGTTCAGTGCCCAAGCTGGCGGCTTATGCCATGACTGTACGCTTGCTGGTACAAGGCCTGCACCCGCTGGCGTTGGACTGGCAGGACATGCTGGTGCTGATGGCGGTGTTGTCTATCATCATTGGTAACTTCAGCGCGATTGTACAAACCAACCTCAAGCGTATGCTGGCATACTCCACCATATCGCATGTTGGTTTCATCATGTTCGGCATGATGAGCGCCAATGCCAACGGCTTTGCCTCTAGCTTCTTTTACATCAGCACGTATGTACTGATGTCGATCGCAGGTTTTGGCATTATTCTTTTGTTGAGCCGTCAAGGTTTTGAGGCCGAAGAAATCAATGACCTCAAAGGCCTCAATCAGCGCCATCCATGGTTTGCTTTCCTCATGCTGATCATCATGTTTAGCATGGCAGGTATTCCGCCTACCGTTGGTTTTTATGCCAAGTTTACCGTGCTGCAGGCTGCGTGGCAGGCAGGGTTTACCTGGCAAGTGGTGCTGGCCGTATTGATGGCAACCATCGGTGCGTTTTACTACCTCAATATCGTGCGCAAAATGTACTTTGATGCGCCTGAAGACCACACACCACTGACAGCCCCAGTTGATATGCGCTTTATTCTCAGTGTGCATTCACTGGCTTTGCTGGGGCTGGGCTTGTTCCCGGAAGTGTTGCTGGGTGTCTGTGGTCACAGCTTGTTAATTAGTCTGCAATAATCATGGCCGCAAAACTTATTTTTTTACTGCTCATGCTGTTTATGGCCAACCTGGGCTGGGTCTCAGATAAATGGCTGGGCCTGGCAGGGACGATTACCCAATTGTGGCAGCGCTTTGCCGTGCTGTTACCTGCCTATTTCATTACGCTGGTCATTGCCTACCTGGTTGAGCGTTTTGTCATGGGGCAGGTCTGGCCACAAGGCTGGGAGTTTTACAGCGTGACGCTGTGCGTATTCCTGGTGCTATCTTTCCCTGGGTTTATCTACCGCGTGCTGTGGAAGTAATCGCACGTCACATTAATTTCATCAATTCTTCACGATAGTTTCAAGCATCGCAGTCAGACTATGCTTACCCAAGAGCATAGTCGGGGGTGAGCCCCGGAAAGGACTTGAGATGCTGAAACTACAACAAACCCTGGGATGGGTGCAGTCGGTAGACAGCCGGTTGTGTGTCAAAGTCAGCCATACCGGGCAATATCGTCTCATTCGCAACGTGTTCCGCGCCATTTCACGCATGGGTGATGGCATGTTCTGGTACCTGCTGATGCTGGTCATCGCAGTGACTCAAGGCCAGCACGGACTCTACGTCTGTCTGCATATGTTGACAGCAGGACTCACTGGTACTTTGGCCTATAAATGGCTCAAACATCGCACCAGCCGCCCAAGACCGTTCCAGGTTCGCCAGGATGTGTTGTTAAGTGGCACGCCGCTGGATTACTTTAGTTTTCCCTCTGGTCACACCCTGCATGCGGTGGCCTTCGGTATGGTCGCCGTGCATTATTACCCACAATT
The DNA here is from genome assembly GCF_046765995.1 of Methylophilus sp. 'Pure River'. Taxonomy (NCBI): domain Bacteria; kingdom Pseudomonadati; phylum Pseudomonadota; class Betaproteobacteria; order Nitrosomonadales; family Methylophilaceae; genus Methylophilus; species Methylophilus sp. 'Pure River'. The sequence continues at coordinate 302,750 of NZ_JBKOUE010000001.1, forward strand.
GTTTCCTATCGTGTATCCGTTTGTCGTATTGGTGGGGATGTCGCGCGTGGTACTGGGGTTGCATTATCCTAGCGATGTGCTGGCTGGCGCGGCTATTGGTTACTTGATTGTTGCCTCCTACGCACCGCTGTTTTAAGCTAGGTTCTGAATAAATAAAAACGGATGCCTAGGCATCCGTTTGTTGTTTTACGTGGTCAGTTATTGGGCTTATTGGGCATCGACCAATCTTGCCACCAGATGCATCACAATCGGCCTCACAACCAAGACACAACAAAACGCTACCGGCATTGCCAGCGCATAAGCATGCAATACGTGTAACACATAGCCTGTTTGTATACCGCTATTGGCGGCGACAATCACCATGGACATTAAAAATGCCATGATGCCTGCCATAAAAAAGGCAAAGACATAAGGCGTAAATCTTTTAGGGACCTTACGAAAGATAGTTTTGCGTAAACCGTTTTTTGTTTGCGTCATCATGCTCTCCAATCAGTGTTGTCACTATAGAGTGATATATCCACTGCGAGTAGCCGCTTGAGTATTGAATCAATATAAAGATAAACTATCGAATCATATTATTAATTCGATAGTAAATGGATACCTTAAGAAGCATAGAAAGCTTTGTCAAAGCCGTGCAGGCTGGCAGTATTGCCGCTGGTGCCAGATTACAGGGCATCACAGCTGCTGCTGCCAGCCAGAATATTCAGCGGCTGGAGAAATCATTAGGCGCACGTTTGCTGGTTCGCACGACACGCAAATTGTCGATGACAGAAAGCGGGGAGCTTTATTATGCTGAAGTGCAGCCAGTCATCGCCGCACTCAGCCGCGCACAAGCGGTCATTACCGAGTTTCATGGCCAACCACAAGGCCGCTTAAGGATAGGCTCATCGGTGGCCTTCGGCCGACATGTGCTGATGCCGTTGATCCCGGCCTTTACCCGCCAGTTTCCTAAAGTCTCTATTGAACTCGTATTATCTGACCATAGCCTCGATCATGTCACAGAAGACATTGATATCAGTATCCGTTTTAATCAGCAGTTGGAGCCCGGTCTGGTCGCGCGCAAGATTGCCAGCGTGCCGGTATTGTATTGTGCTTCGCCCGCGTACCTTCAAAGAAAAGGCACTCCGGGCAGTCCGGAGGCGCTCACCCAGCATGATTGCCTGCTGTTTCGCGTGCCTGTGGATGGGCGGCTCTTGAGTTGGGTGTTTGATCGGCAGGGTATGCACTATGAGCCTGAAATCAATCCCAGTATTATTTGTAACGATATTGATTCGCTACGCCGCCTGGCGGTTGAAGGTGCAGGAATCGCACGCCTGGCAGCTTTTGTGGCCAATGATGATATTCGGCAGGGGAGTTTAGTGGCCTTGTTTCAATCCGACGCGACGCAGTATGATTCGGTGCAATCCATCCCTTTATCCTTTTATGCCTGTTACCGTGATCAGCATGCCATGACCAACAAGGTGCGGGCTTTTATGGATTATCTGGTCAAAGCGATGCCGAGTAGCTGGTAAGCCCTGCGCAGTGCAATAACACATTTTTTGTCTCTTATCAGCAACGCACAGTCTGGATTGCTTATTTTTATTAAAATACTTGTTGCTAATATTCAATATTGCGTGCATAGTACACCCTCACGAAGTTCAAGTAGTGTTGTTGTTCTCCGGTTCTATCTTTTGGTTCTATCGTTACTTCTCGCCATCTTGATCCTCGTTTTTAAGGGTATTTACCCGCTTTTTTATATTTTATCCAAGGATTTATTATGGTGACAGGTTCTGTTAAATGGTTTAACGACTCTAAAGGTTTTGGTTTCATCACTCCGGACAACGGCGGCGAAGATTTGTTTGCACATTTCTCTGCAATTCAATCTGCTGGCTTCAAAACTTTGAAAGAAAACCAACGCGTGAGCTTTGAAGTAGCAACTGGCCCTAAAGGCAAACAAGCTGCAAATATTCAAATCATTGAATAATTCAAAGCCTGTCCGCTGAGTTGCTCAAGTGACTCACCGGAAAAAGCCCGGAGTCCCCGGGCTTTTTTATTGTTAAAAGGATGCTTAATGGCAAAAGAAGAGTTAATTGAAATGCAAGGTGCAGTGACCGAGATCCTGCCAGATGCACGCTATCGCGTGAAACTGGACAATGGGCATGAGTTAATCGCTTACACTGGCGGTAAAATGCGTAAACACAAAATCCGCATTTTGGCTGGCGATAAAATCACTATCGAAATGTCCCCTTATGACATGGACAAAGGCCGTATTATTTTCCGTCATTTAGAGCCACGCAAGCCGTTCTAATCTCTCTGAGTCATTTGGACTCAATCTGACCAATGGCTTGCAACCTGGTTTGCAAGGCCTCACGGTCATTCAATATTGATGGATCTAACTGCAAAAAGGCCTCGATACGAGCTCTGAGTAGGCGATAAGCCTGTTCAAAGCTGGCTTGTATCTGTGCGTCACTGCCTGTGGCTTTAGCTGGATCATCTACGCCCCAATGCGCGCGCATCACATCGCCTAGATAAGCTGGGCAGGTTTCTCCTGCGGCATTGCTGCACACTGTAATCACGATGTCCGGTTTGACCGGGAGATTGTCCCAGGACTTACTCCGGTAACCTTCTGTCGCAATGCCTTTGGCTTGTAATAATGCAATTGAGCGCGGATGCACTTCGCCGGTTGGCTGGCTCCCTGCACTCATCGCACGCATGGATGGCGGTGCGAGATGATTAAACGTGGCTTCGGCAATAATCGAGCGACAGGAGTTGCCGGTACATAAAAACAGGATGTGCATATTAAGCGCTTTCATACCAATGCTTGGAGCGGTTGACGATGGCTACAATGGATAGCATGACGGGGACTTCAATTAACACACCCACCACGGTCGCCAGGGCTGCCCCAGAGTCAAAGCCAAATAAGGCAATTGCCGTCGCTACAGCCAGTTCAAAAAAGTTTGAGGCTCCTATAAGTGCCGAAGGTCCTGCCACGCAATGCGCGACTTTTAATTTTTTGTTTAACCAGTAAGCCAGCAGGGCGTTAAAGTAGACCTGAATCAGGATAGGCACTGCGAGCAAGGCAATGATCAGCGGTTGTGCCAGAATCTGCTGCCCTTGAAAAGCAAACAGCAGGACCAGTGTCAGTAATAATGCCGTCATGGAAAATGGTTGTATGCGTTTTTGTGCCACATCAAATACCGCCTGGCCTTTTGACAGTAGCCACTGCCGCAACCATTGGCTTAATATGACAGGCACAATAATGAACAAGCCGACGGAAGTCAGTAGTGTCTGCCAGGGCACGGTGATGCTGGACAGGCCAAGTAATAAAGCCACGATGGGGGCGAAGGCAAACAGCATGATGGTGTCATTGATCGCCACTTGTGACAGCGTGAATCTGGGTTCGCCATGACAGAGGTTGCTCCACACAAATACCATGGCAGTGCAGGGGGCTGCCGCGAGTAGAATCAGCCCGGCAATATAACTGTCGATTTGGTCTGTGGGCAGCCAGGGGGCGAATAGCTGCCGAATAAATAGCCAGGCCAAGAGGGCCATGGTGAATGGTTTGACTAGCCAGTTAATCGCCAGTGTGACTGCAATGCCTTTGGCATGGCCAAATACTTCACGCATGGCACGAAAGTCTACTTTAACCAGCATGGGGATAATCATGACCCAGATCAGCGCTGCCACAGGCAGGTTGACCTCGGCCAGCTTGGCTTCGCCTATTTGGTGAAAGAACGCAGGCGCTATTTTGCCCAGGAGTATCCCTACGATAATACAGCCTATCACCCACCAGGTGAGGTGTCGTTCAAAGCGGTTGATGCCTGGGGTTGTTGTCATCAGTCGTTTTCTTTCGTTGGCTGGCACTGCATGTCAGGGCAGCATGCCGCCTGGCCTGCGCAGCAGTTGTCGGTGAGGTAGGTTAATAATGCATTCATGCTTTGGTAATTAGCCGAGTAGTAAATAAACCGGCTTTCTTGTTTGGCACTAATCATTCCGGCATGGCTGAGTTCTTTCAAGTGGAATGACAGCGTGCTGTTGGGGATATGCAGCGTTTGTGAAATGACCCCTGCAGACAATCCTGCCGGTCCTGCTTGTACCAGGCATCTGAAAATATCTAGCCGCGCTTCCTGGGCGAGGGCGGAGAGTAGTGTGACTGCTTGTTGTGAGTTCATTTAACTATATTTCCATAAATATGGAAATATAGCAAGGCATGCTGGATGTTTGTGGTGCAAGAGGTACAGTAAGGCGATGTTGAAGAAAAGCGTTACCACAGGGCAACGCTTTTCTCATGCAAAGGGGATGGCCTTAAGATGGGTCTTTAACCAGCCATTCCGTCAATCGTAATAATGATGGCGCAATCAGCAGGATGCTGATGAACACAATCGGCCAGGCGACGCTGATACTGGTTAACCATTTCTCAAACAATATGGCTGCTGGTACATGATTAATCAGCAGAATCGACAGTGTCACAATATTGACCGTGACCAGTGACATCAGCAGCGCAAATACCAGCTTGCGTTTTAACGCCACGCGTTTGTCAGTGCTGTTTACCATGGCAATAGCTGGTCTTCATGGAAATAAGCACCGGTCGGGCCTTGCTCATCCAGTGTGGCCAGCCTGACAGAGGTTTTCCAGCTGTCACTGATCTCCATAGGTGCATTGGGACCGCCCAGATCTGTTTTCACCCAGCCTGGATGCGCAGAGTTCACCTTGATGTGGCTATCTTTTAAAGCGTGTGCCAGATGGATGGTAAACATGTTCAACGCAGACTTGGAGGCGTTATAAGCCAGGCCTTTGGCGACCTCAATCGGTGAATCGGGTGCACTGTGCAAGGTTTGCGAGCCCAGGATGCTAGACAAGTTCACGATACGCGCGGCAGGGGCGCGTTGCAGCAAAGGAATCAAGGCCTGTGTCAGGGCGACCACCGCAAAGAAGTTTGCTTCAAAGGTTGTTTTCAGTGTGTCCTGATCCACATTTAAGGTGTTGTTCTGGCCGATCAGTTCTTCTTTGAGGATGCCCGCATTATTGACCAGGATATCCAGCTTGCCGAAACGTGATTCCAATGCTGCGGCCACGGCTTGTGGGGAGTTAGCCAGTGCTGCGTCATAGTGCAGGTATTCTGCGTCTATCCCCAGGGATTTCAGTTCGACCACGGCCTGCTCACCTTTCAGAGCGTCTCTGGCACCGATAATGACTTTAATGCCTTGTTCCCCCAGTTTTTTGGCGGTTTCAAAGCCAATGCCACGGTTGCCACCTGTAATCAATGCAATGCGTTGTTGTAAAACACTCATGTTTAGCTCCTTGTCAGTGATGCGTTGTTTATTAAATACCAATCGGTAAATAAATACTAAAGCATGGTTGATAAAGTTGTCAATATATTTTTTACCAAGTGGTATAATAATTAAAAAATACCTCAGGTAAATGATGATGACAGCAGACATACTTGCAAAAAAACGCGGCAGGCCAGTGGCCTTTGATTACGAGATTGCCTTGCAGAATGCTATGCATGCTTTTTGGCAACATGGCTATGAAGGCACTTCCATGAGTACATTGATGGCGGCGATGGACATGAATAAGGCCAGTATTTACGCCGCTTATGGCAGTAAAGAGGCTTTATTTAAAAAAGCCCTTGAGCGTTATGTGCAAGGGCCAGCCAGTTTCCTGGCAGCGTCACTGGCGCAGCCAACAGCGGTGGCGGTGGTGCAGTTAATGTTATCGCAGGCGGCACAGATGCTGACAGATCAGTCACATCCTGTTGGTTGCCTGGTGACGCAAGGCGCGTTGGCGTGTAGTGACGAGTCTGCTGACATCAAGACATTATTAGGCGGCTATCGGCAGACGCTTGAGTTGCAACTGGCACAGCGTTTTACACGTGCTGTCAGCGAACAGGATTTATTGGCGACGACAGACCCGGTGGTATTAGCCAAGCTGGTGATGACGGTGCATCAAGGGATGGTGGTGCAGGCCGTGGGGGGGGCAACACAGGCTGAGTTGTTTAATGTGGCCGCGATGACGACACAGTTAATTTCACAGGCTTATACAACAGTGTCTTAAGGTCAGCGATGGGAGTGTGAACGGCGGGCTGCCATCTGGTGACAGGCCGCCGCCGTTGTGATTACACCGCGTTACGTACTAGCGTGATGGCCGCGAGTTTGGCGCGGCTGGCTGCGCCGCTGTTAGGGACCAGGCGCTCAACCAGCGCGGCGCCTTCAAACAAGATGGTCAATTGCTGGCCCAGGGCTTCCGGGTCTTTAGCGCCGGCATGACGCGCGATCTTGCACAGATAACCTTGCAGCTCGGCAGACAGTACGACGGAATACTGGTTGATCGGATGTTCTGCTTCCGGAAACTCCACCGCTGCAATATGGAAGGGCAGGCCGCGGAATTCCGGCTGGCTGATCCATTGCGCCATCAGTTCACATAACAGTAACAGTAACTCCAGCGATTCTGCTTTCTTGTCGGCCAGTTGTGTATTCAGCCAGGCATAGAATTTATCAGACTTGTCACGCAAATAAGCCGTGATCAGCTGGTTTTTGCTGGGGAAGTGTTTGTACAAGGTCGCCTTGGCTACACCTGCCTCCAGAATGATAGTGTCTACGCCAGACGCCTGAATTCCTCTGCTGTCAAACAGGCTGCTGGCTATGTTCAGTATTTTTTCTCGCATGTTCATCGCTTATCCTTTTATCCCGATTTTCAGGGTTCCCGATCTTTCGTGTGTACCTTCTCGCTTATTCCCTAGGTAAGCGGTCGCGTCCTTGTGGCCGCATCAATTCTTGTGGGTACAGGCAACTGACGTACCCCAGTGCTTGCCGTAAAGGCTCTACCTGCTCTGCATCAACCTTGCCTTCTGTGACAAACATGATGAAGGCCTGGCGTTGTGTTTCTGGCAGCATCGCTGCCTGTGGCAACTGGCAACTACCATTTTGCATTTTCTGGTAAGCCAGGTTGAGCAAACTCAGCGTCACCGGGTCTACCGTTCCGCCCAGCTGCCTGGCTGGTGCGCTTTCCAGCGGTGATAACTCAGGCTGGGCCTGTTTGTGAGTCACTGGCACGACAGCCATCCAGACCACACATAAACTCACCAACAAGCCGAACCATAACGAGCGGTAAAGTGCTGGCGTTGACAACTGGCTATGCACCGACTGGTCAAATAAATGCCAGGCCTGGTTGCTGGCCGTTTGTGACTGCACTTGTACCGCACCCACAGCCAGGAAAAACCACTGGTCGAGCAGGGTGGTGGGCAATTGGGCCACTGACTGCTGTTGCGCAGATTCCAACATCCGACGGATGGTAGAAATATCCTGCATATTCAGTGCCGCTGCCCCGTTTTGCTGCAGGCGGAGCATATTCCAGCCCATTAATTCATCACGTAGCCGGTAAAACGGCGCGTGCCTGCCCCATTGTTTTAAGCCGAGCTTCCACAAGCCATGCGTGGCATATGCCTTACACGCGCGGCCGTATCGCTGTCTGGTCTGATTCACGATCGCTAATAAATTCACGCCAATAACCCCTAAAAAATCCGCTTGCTTTTATTTCGATGGCTGCAGTAGACTAGAAAAAAGTGAACAGACCTGTCTGCATATTAGCGTGGTCACACGCAAAATGCAACTGGTTGTCAACACACTCTATTCCAGAAGCTACTTTGGCATCATAGCGCTGGCCGAATTTGTAAACAAGGGATCATCATGACATCTGTCTCTATCGCAACACAATTGGCGGATTGGCGCGACCATGCGCTGACGCTGGAAAACGAAGTGAAAAAGGTCGTGGTTGGCCAGGATAAGGCCATCCGCGCGATTAATATTGCTATCTTCGCCCGCGGCCATGTGCTGCTGGAAGGCGGCGTAGGCGTCGGTAAAACCACCTTGCTGCAATCGATTGCGCGTGGCTTGGGCGGCGCTTATGAGCGTATTGAGGGCACGGTGGATTTAATGCCTAATGACCTGATTTACCACACCTTTTTAGGTGAAGATGGTCGTCCGAAGGTTGAAGAGGGCCCGTTATTGCGTGCCGGTGAACAGTTGTCGGTGTTTTTCTTTAACGAGATCAACCGCGCACGGCCGCAAGTGCATGCCCTGATGTTGCGTGTGATGGCTGAGCGCCATGTACATGCGTTTAAAAAAGAATACCGCTTGCCGCATATGCTGGTGTTTGCCGACCGCAACCAGGTTGAAAAGAACGAAACCTTTGAAATTCCTTCTGCTGCGCGTGACCGCTTTATGATGGAAATCCCGATTGAGATTCCGGAAGACCGTGATTTGCGCAAGGCGTTGATGTTTGACGTCAAGTTCCAGCACGCCGAACGCCTGACCCAGCAAGTGCAAGGCGGGGTATTGGCCTATGACCAGCTGAATGCGTTTTCAGATGTATTACAGAGCCATATCCGCGCCAGCGATGTGCTGGAAGACTACGCGCTGGACTTGTGGCAAGCCACACAAAATCCGGCTAACTTTGGTATCCAGCTGGATAGTGTGGATGTGACCCGCCTGATTCATACCGGTGCCAGCCCACGCGGTATGGGCATGTTGCTGAAAGCTGCGCGTGTACACGCCTGGCTGATGCAACGCGACAGCCTGTATCCAGAAGATATTCATGCCGTGTTCCACGAGATTATCGCCCACCGCCTGGTATTGAACCCGATGTTTGAGAGCCGCCGTACCCAGCTTTCACGTGAACTCACCAACCAGATTCTGGCCAATGTCAGCGTGCCAGCACGGGCCAAAGCAGCATGATTCCAGCCAACGCACAGCCGTTTTTTTACCAGGTGCCATGGCGCTCGGCCAGTGTGCATGCCGGTGAGCATTTAGGCATACAGCGTGGCCCTGGCGATGAGTTCAGCAAGCATGTGTCATTGGTAGATTACCCGGATGCCAGGCGCGTAGATTTGCGGCAAACCTTGCGCGACCCTTATGAGCAGGTGCAGGTGCGCGTATTCAAGCAGGAAGCCTCGACACCGTTGTATGCGATCTGTGATTTATCCAGTTCCATGCAGTTTCAGGGCCAGGAGAGCAAGCTGGCGACTGTGCAAGCGGTTGCGGCGTCCATTGCCTGCTCCGCCCATGAAAACAGCGATTTGTTTGGCATGGTGAGCTATGACCACGCCGTGATTCCGCAACTCAGTCTGGCCCCTGGTCATCATGCGCACCAGTCATTTGCCACCATAGACCAACTGGCCGGGTTTCATAATTCACGCAAGGATGGCCAGGGCATTGTGGAAGCGACCGGCTGGCTGGGCCAGCAAAAAGGCTTGGTGTTCTGGATTTCGGACTTTCACTTGCCATTGGCCTTGATCGAACGTGGCCTCAATGGCATGTCCAGCCACCAGGTCATCCCCGTGGTGTTATGGGATCCGCAAGAGTATGAGCGTTTGCCGCGCTTTGGCTTTGGCAATTTACAAGACCCCGAGACCGGCCTGCAAAAAACCATCTTCTTCCGCCAGGCTGTACGTGCCCAGTTTGCCGAGCAGTTTGAACAGCGTAAACAGGCGCTGGACAAGCTGTTTGCACGCTTTGATATCCGTCCACTGTATGTGGCCGGGCGGTTTGAAGCCAGCTTGCTGTCGGATTATTTTGAACAACTTATTCATTAGAGTGCCATGCTGGTGAAGGTATTGGGATGAAGCAGAAAGTATCGTGATGAAACAGATTTTTTTAGGATGGCTGGCGACCTGTCTGATGACAACGCCCGCTTGGGCCGACACAGACACGCCCACAAAATCATTGCCCATGGTCAAGGTCGTGAGCGTGCATAATCCGACGCAATATGCCGGTATACAGCTGGGGGATGTGTTGCAGCGTCGCATACAGCTTGCCGTTGCCGCGCAAGATCAGCTCAATGACAGCAGCTTGCCGCTGAAAGGTCTACAACGGAATGGCATCGAGTTGCGCCAATTGCAAATCAGCAGTGCGTCACAGGCGGACAAAAAAATATACACACTGGTATTTGATTACCAGGTATTTGCCAGCAGCGGTAAACCCACCCAATTACAACTACCAGCTGAGCGTATTAGCTTTAACAGTGGTGCCGCGGCAGAGTTACCGGCCTGGCGTTTTTGGCTGATGGCACAATTACCTGACCGTTTGCAACCAGCCAAACCAACTGTGATTGCCCAATACCACGCCAGTGTGCTGGAGACCGACAGCACGCAGCGCTGGCTGGTTTTAAGCCTCTTGCTGGCAGGGATTGGCAGCCTGGTATTGCTTTACCGCAATGCTGATTGGACCTGGTTGCCGATGATGAATGGCCACTTTGCCAAAGCCTACCATCGCTTGAAGCGTTTACCGGCGACGGCAGAAGGGCAGAAGCAGGCCGCGCTGATTGTGCAGCATGCGTTTAACCAGCATTATGGCCAGCAACTGCTGGGCAGCCAGGTGAGTACGTTTGTACAACAGCAACCGGTATTTCAATCACTGGAAGCACAGATACAGGCCTTCTTTGTACAGGCAAATGCCGTGCTATACGGCGGGCAACTGCCTGCTGCGGCTGAATACCTGCAACAATGTAAAACACTGACACGCCAGTTGCGCGATTGTGAACGGAGGGTGTGATGCATTGCTTACACCCGTGGTTTTTGCTGCTATTGCCAGTAGCAGCAGTACCGTTCCTGCTCAAAAGTCGTCATGCGCAAACTTACTCCTGGCTGGAGATGGTGCCAGCAGATGCATTTTCTGACCGCATCAATCTGTTGGTAAAGGCGGCCACCAGCCTGTTATTGCTATGCCTGGTACTGGCCTTGGCCGGGCCGCAAGGCGATAGCCATCAGGAGCAAAAAATCGGCAAGGGCGCGCAAAGTGTGTTCGTGATTGACCGCAGCGTGAGTATGGATCACCCGTTTGCCGGGCAGGCCACCGGTGGCCATGCAGCTGAAATCAAGTCGGCTGCGGCCAGGCGCCTGATCACTGCCTTTATTGATTCACGTCCTGACGACATGATGGGTGTGGTCGGTTTCACCAATTCCGCATTGTACGGCATGAAAATCACCACCAACCGCGACGGTATCCATGCGGCGATTCAGGCTGCGACCGGGCCAGCGCTTAACCAGACCAATATTGGGGCGGGCATCACCAACGCGGTGACCCTGTTTGAAAATATTGCCAGCACGGGTTCACGCGCCATTGTGTTGTTGTCAGACGGTGCCGGGAAATTGAGCCCACGTGTCAAATACCAGATTCGCAAGCAATTGGTCGGTAAAAAACTCAATTTATACTGGATTGTGCTGCGCGAACCGGATGACATCAGTATTTTTACCGGCAATGTCTACGACGATGATCACCTGCCGGAAGCGATTGCACTGGATCGTTTTTTCCAGTCATTGAATGTGAAATACAAAGCATTCGAGGCGGATAACGCCACTGCGCTGGAATCTGCATTGCGCGAGATTGATGCCAAAGAAAAAAATGTGATTCAGTACGGTGTCATTATTCCTGGCCATGATTATGCCAAAGACTTGATGATTATCGCTTTCATTCTGGGCCTGGGCCTGGTGTTGATTAAACAGATAAAGGTGTATTAATGACAATTTACCGAAAAAATGCCAATTGGCTATGGGCTGGCCTGACCATACTTGGGCTGTTAGGCGTGTTGTATTTTGGCTGGCAGTTGCATCAGTTGCGCGCGCTGAATCAGCAGATTCAAAGCGGTGTCGTGATCAAGCAGGGCGGTTCACCGGCGTTGCAGAAATTCACGGCCGCCTATGATCAAGGCTTGCATGGTGATTACAAGCACGCGGTACAAACCTATGGCCAGGCGCTGGAGTTGTCACCACCTGCCAGTGAGCTGCCGCATATCCATTTTAATATCGGCAATAACTTGTTTTTATCCGGCCTGGTGCGCACGGTGAATGAAGATGGCACCTTTCAGGATGAGGCGCGTTATGCCTTTACCCAGGCCAAAATTGCCTATGAACAGTCACTGCGTTTGCAGCCAGACGACAAAGCGGCCAAGTTCAACCTGGCCTTGCTGCATTCTGTGATGGCGCGCGGTATGCAAGGCGCGAGCAAAGAGCAATCGCATATGGAACTGAGTAACCTGCCGATAGGATTGCCATAATGAAGTGGATGACATGGTTAAAACAACATTATGAGCCAGTGTTGTACGGGCTGGCCTTGATGTTACTGCTGCTGGCGCTGGTTAAACCAGAAATCCAGCTGCGACAACAGGTGCAGCACTACTTGCTGGTGGCCGATATTTCGCAAAGCATGAATGCTGAAGATGAAACGCTGAAGCAGCAGGCGGTGAGCCGCCTGGCCTATAGCCAGCATTTGATGAAGCAACTGGTGCATAAAGCCCCTTGCGGCACTTATTTCAGCCTGGGCATTTTTGCCTCGGACAATATTGCCATGCTGCAAACGCCGCTGGAGGTGTGTAAAAACCTGGATGTGATCAGCGATGGCATAGATCACCTGGAATGGCGCATGGCGTGGAAAGGTAATAGCCGCCTCAGTTTTGCCGTGCATGCGGCGACGCATGTGTATGATGCGCTCAATCAGCCCGCTCAAATGCTGTTTTTTACCGATGGCGATGAGGCACCACGCGTGAATGTGACGATCAAGCAGGACTTGAGTGGTGTACAGATTGGCGAGTTTTTTACCTTTATTGGCGTTGGCGGCCCGCAAAAAGTAGCGATTCCACGCTACAACTCCGCCAACAAACGCGTTGGGGATTGGCCAGTCAGTGACAATAACAACGCCGGGGCTGTAGGTGTGACGTATGCGGACCCGAGCCAGGATGAACCGGATCCGCCCGTGGCCTATGCCGAGTATGACCGCATGCTATCGCAGCTGGAGGAGGATTACCTGAAGTCGCTAGCCGAGGAGTTTAAGGGCAGCTATTTAAAAGGTGCCGATACTGACGCGTTTTACCGCGCCTTGGCAGACAAGCCAGCCACCGCCAGCTTTGTGACGGACTACCCGTTGCGCGCTATTTATCTGCTACTGGCCTTATTGCTGATATTGGCCACTTATCTGCCTGACTTGCGCTTCCGGCGCCAGGCAGCGGCCACTTAAGGTATTAGTCTAATCGTTAGCAGCTACCAACGTTAAGCAGGTGATTTCCGACGGTGAGCCAAAGCGGTTAGGCGGGCCCCAATAGCCGGTGCCACGGCTGACGTAAATCCACAGGTCTTGCAGGCGGTGCAGGCCTGCGACATAAGGTTGTTGTAGCGGTACAAAGTATTTCCATGGCCAGAATTGTCCGCCGTGAGTATGACCAGACAGTTGCAAATCAAACCCAGCGGCTTCTGCAGCCTCTGCGCTGCGTGGCTGGTGCGCCAGTAATATCTTGGGCGCATCTGCGGGTGCACCGGCAATCGCTGCCTGTGGGTCACTGTGATGGTCGTCATAAAAACTGCCTGCGGTATAGTCAGTCACGCCAGCCAATATCAGGGTGGCGCCTTCATGCGACAGTTGTACGTGCTCATTCAGTAACACACGCACACCCAAACGTTCTAGCTCATTAATCCAGGCCAGTGCGCCTGAGTAATACTCATGGTTACCGGTCACAAAAAAACTGCCATGACGTGCTTCTAGCGTTGCCAATGGGCGTGTATGTTCTGCCAGTTCATGCACGCGGCCATCGACCAGGTCGCCGGTAATCGCAATCAAGTCTGCTTCTAGCGAGTTCACCTGTTGCACGATGCGGGAAAGATAGCCTTGCTTGATGGTTGGGCCAACATGAATATCGCTGATCTGCACAATCCGGAATCCCTGCAAGCTCGCTGGCAGATCGCGTAGTGGCACGGTGACATTGACCACGCGCGCCAGTTTGCGCGCATTAAAGAAGCCAATGATGCTAATGACAAAGGCTGCCGTGACTGCCAGTAAGGCTGACTGTTTTTCCAGGGCGGTGAAATCAATTTGCACCACATGTAATGCATGCAAGCCTGCTATCACCAGCAGTAATACATCACGCAAGACCGTGAATACCAGCAGAGACGAGAATAGCCCCATCACGGTCATCGCCACCCAGCTTACGCCATCACGCAAGGACTGGTTGTTGAAGCCACGTGCCAGAAATGCCACGGGTTGTAACAACGCAGAGGCGGCTAATCCCGCCCAGCCCAGCCAGAGAACAACACTTGGCCATGGGAGTTGCCCTAACAGGCGCGAACCAATGTAATAGTGTAAAAGACCTACCAGCGTGGTGGTGACGATCAGAAAGCTGAGTGGTGGCATGCGTATGGATCCAGAGGAGCGTCGAAGGCGAGCTAGCTTTTAGATGGCGCCAATGCCAATAGATTCAAGTCCTGCGGCTATTTCGCTAACAATCTGGCTGGTTAGACCATTGATGCTGATAATGCTCAAAGGCACTAATGGCACGTGTCGGCCGCAGGCGGGCATCTTGCAGGCATTTACGGCGCCAGTCATCGAGTTGCTCCATGCCCAGGTTGATATGCTCGGCATGCAGTGATGGGAAGTGGCCGTTGAGCAGTTGTGGCAGGTCCTGCAACGCTAGTGTGACCTGGTCACGGTAGTAACCCAGCTTGTGTTCAAACTCGTTATCCAGCCTGCAGTAACGGCGCAGCAGGTATTGTGGAATACGTGACAGGCGCAAGGCCTGGTCTGCACTGGCCAGGCGGGATAACGCTTTATTGACAATGTTGGCTTCGCATTGCAATGATTGTGTCAGCGTCTCTACAATGGTTTTACGGTGTATACGCAGCAGTTTGCCAGGGGTAGGCAGGTCTGGCATATGCAGGTAGGCATCCATGGCCCACTCGGCAGCGGCATGGGTGAGCAGGCTGTGATGCTGCCATTTGGCCTCAAACGTCGGTACAAAATGCTGGTGGGCAACCACGTCTGTCAGCAAGTGCAGGTTGTAACCGATGCCCAGTGCCAGTTGCCTATCATTTTTAGTGTGTAGCAATTGTTGGCCCATGCCCCAGCCATGGCTATGGTTAAAGGTGCGCGAGACCACGGCCAGGTCGGGCAGGCAGGCACCTGCCATCACCAGCGTCGGATAGCGCCGCATGACGCCTAACCACGGCAGTGGCAACAGTGGCAAGGCTTGCAGCCATTGATGCGTGTAGGCAACATGGGAGTACAAGCCCCAGGCATGCGCCTCACTTGGCATGGCCAGCAGCAGTAGCAGGAATATCATCAGGGGGCGGAGTGACATGCGCGCACTTTGCGCCTGCTAAATGACAGTCAGATGAAATCTGTATGACGTTGATATGAAAGCAGTTTTTGTCATAAAAGCATCATGAGCTCTTGTTAAGCTATGTGAGATTTGTTAACTCGGAATCCTGCATGAAAATATTGATGATTTCAGATGTGTATTTCCCGCGCGTGAATGGCGTATCTACCAGCATCCGTACCTTTGCTGAAAGTTTGCGCGAGCAGGGCCATGTCGTCCATCTGATTGCACCGCAGTATCCTGTCCAGCCGGGCCAGCCACTGTCGGCAGACGAGGCCTGGATTACCCGCATAGACGCCCGCAAAATCGTGTTTGACCCAGAAGACTATTTAATGAAATGGTCAGCGTTGGTGACTTATATCAATAGCTTGCACCCGGGCGACTATGACCTGGTGCATATCCATACGCCTTTTATTGCGCATTATGCCGGGCTCAAGATTGGCAAGCGTTTGCAGGTGCCCGTAGTGGAAACCTACCACACCTTTTTTGAAGACTATATGCATCATTATTTGCCGTGGGTGCCACGCAAATGGGCGGTGCGCATTGCGCAATCGGTGTCACGCAAGCAATGCCAGCAGGTGGATACCGTGGTATCTCCTTCAGCACAGATGCGCGAGGTCTTGCAGCAATACGGTGTTACCACGCCTATCACAGTCATCCCGACCGGGCTGGATGCTTCACGCTTTATCCCCGGTGACGGTGCGGCGTTCAGGGAGAAGTATGGTATCCCGGCACAACGTCCTTTATTGATGTTTGTTGGCCGCGTGGCTTATGAAAAAAACATACAGTTCTTGCTCGAAATGCTATCGCTGGTGATTCAGGATCATCCTGAAGTATTGCTGGTGATTACTGGTGAAGGCCCGGCCGAGGCGATGTTGAAAAAAATGGCGCGTGATAACGGCTTGCAGTCGCACGTGATGTTCCTCGGTTACCTGGACAGGGCGGTTGGATTAAACGCAGCTTATCAGGCGGCAGATATTTTTGTGTTTGCCTCCAAGAGCGAAACGCAAGGCCTGGTCTTATTGGAAGCCATGGCGCAGTCGACGCCGGTGGTGGCGATTGCCGAATTGGGCACTGCGTCCATTTTACGCCAGGAGCAGGGTGCCTTAATTGCGAAAGATGATGAGTTGCACTTTGCCGAGCAAGTACAAACCTTGCTCATAGACCATCAATTGCGTGAGCGCGTTGGTAAGCAAGGCAAACGTTATGTGGAGCAAGTATGGTCCAGCGATGCACAAGCGAACAAACTGCTTGAGTGCTATGAGCGCCTGATGTTGACGCATATGCCTATGGCCGCGTCTGCCGCTGCCTAAGCATATCGGTCTCATTAAAATCCTGATTTTGTGCCGGGAGGCTTGACGGTCAATCGCCTGCCCGCCAAGATATGGGCAGACTTGTATTGATGCAAGCGCAACCCTATCAGGAGAAATTAACCATGTTTACCCCAGACACCTGCTGCACGCTGGTTCCTTATTTTGAAGTACCTGCTGAGAACCTGGCTGCATTTAAGGCGCTAGGTGCCCAGTTTTTAGACAAGACTCGCAACGAAACCGACTGTATGCACTATGCATTCTCATTCAGCGGCAATATTGCGCATTGCCGTGAAGGTTATGCCAGTGCAGCTGGCATTCTTGCGCATCTGGACAACGTGGCTGAGCCACTGGGGGAAGCACTTAAACTGGCCAAATTGATTCGCCTGGAAGTGCACGCACCGGCGGCAGAAGTGGAAAAGCTCAAAGCGCCTTTAGCCGCATTGAGCCCACAGTTTTTTGTGCTAGAAGCAGGCATCCGCCGACAGTAAGATTGATGCCAGTGGGCAATAAAAAAACGCCACATAGTGTGGCGTTTTTTTATTCGAGTTTTTAAATTAACCAAACTTGCCAGTAATGTAGTCTTCGGTTTCTTTACGGCCCGGATTGGTGAAGATTTTGTCGGTATCGTCATACTCGATCAACTCACCCAGGTACATATACGCTGTGTAGTCGGATACGCGCGCTGCCTGTTGCATATTGTGCGTCACCACCAAGATCGTCAGCTTGCTGCGCAACTCGACCATCAGCTCTTCAATGTTAGCGGTTGCAATTGGATCCAGTGCTGAAGTGGGCTCGTCAAACAGCATGATTTCCGGGTCTGTGGCCAAGGCGCGGGCAATACACAAACGTTGTTGCTGGCCGCCGGACAGGTTAAATGCCAGGTCATGCAAACGGTCTTTGACTTCGTTCCACAATGCCGCACCTTTAAGTGCTTCTTCTACCTTGTCGTCCATGATGCGCTTGTTGTTTTCACCACGTACGCGCAGGCCGTAAGCCACGTTTTCGTAGATGGACTTTGGAAACGGGTTAGGTTTCTGGAACACCATGCTGATACGCATGCGTACTTCAATCGGGTCTACACCTGAATCCAGCACATTGGTGTTGTCCGGGTGCATCACAATCTCGCCCTGGTATTTATTGCCAGGATACAAATCGTGCATACGGTTAAAACAGCGCAGGAAGGTAGATTTTCCGCAACCGGATGGGCCAATCAGCGCCGTGATTTTGTTTTCATACAAAGGCATGGAGATGCCTTTGAGTGCGCGTGCGCCGTTGCTATAAAAAAAGTTTAAATCGCGTGCTTCGGCTTTTATTGCAGTTGTGACAGTGGCCATGGAGTTTCCTAAATCTTATGTGGCATTACCATTTAATATTTTTACGAATTTTGTAGCGCAACCAGATGGCTGCACCGTTCATTAACAGCGTGACAACGATAATCAGTGCACCGGTGGCAGCCGCATTGACATGGAATGCATGATCAGGACGCGACAACCAGTTAAACATTTGAATCGGCATCACGGTAAAGCCTGAAGACAGCCATTCAAAGTTGAGAAATGGTGGTTCAGTCGTGATCGGGCTTGGTGGCAAGAAGGCGATAAACGTCAGTGCACCAATGGTAATAATCGGCGCAGTTTCACCCAGTGCACGTGCCATGCCGATAATGATACCGGTCAGGATGCCGCCGTAAGAGTATTTGAACACGTGATCGTAAACGACTTGCCATTTGGTTGCACCGACGCCATAAGCGGCTTCGCGGATAGACACCGGGATGGCGCGGATGGCCTCACGGGTCGAGACAATGACAATCGGCAGAATGAGCAGGCCCAAGGTTAAACCGGCGGTTAGAATGCTTTGGCCGAAGTCCAGCATGTAGACAAACAAGCCCAGTGCCAGCAAGCCGTAAATGATAGAAGGCACGCCTGCCAGGTTAGACACGTTGATTTCAATCAGGTCGGTAAACCAGTTTTTTGGTGCGTATTCTTCCAGGTATAAGCCAGCCGCGACACCAATCGGTACGGCGGTCAGAAACGTGACAGACATCACCAGTAACGAGCCTACCCAAGCTGAAAGTAGACCGGCGCGGCCAGCACGGCGCGAAGGGAATTCAGTTAAAAAATCCAGGTTGAATTTTGGATGTCCATCAGCGATCAATTGCCAGAACAGCAACATCAGTGTCATTAAACCCAGCATCAGGCAAATCAGGCCCAGGGTGGCAAATAATGTGTCATTGCGCTTGTGGCGTTTAATCATGGCGCGGACATCGGCCAGATTTTCGAGAACAGAAGCTTTATGTTCCATGATTTTTTATTTCCGCATTGGCCAGTAGTCTGGCTACTGGCAGTGTATGGTGGTTATATGTCAGCAATGAGACAGTGTATTAGTAGCTTTCGCGGTATTTCTTACGTACCCAGTGGCCAAAAATGTTGAATGACAGCGTCATTGCCATCAATACCAGGCCTGCTGCAAAAATACTTTGATAACCGATACTGCCATGTGGCAAGTCACCCATGGCGACCTGTACGATATAAGCGGTAATGGTCGCTGCACTATCCAGTGGGTTAAAGGTCAGGTTAGGTTGCTGACCCGCGGCAATCGCAACCACCATGGTTTCGCCCACTGCACGTGAGATGGCCAGGATATAAGCAGCCACAATGCCGGAAATCGCTGCAGGGGTGACTACTTTAATCGCCGTCTGGAAGCGCGTCGCACCCATGGCATAAGAGCCTTCACGCATGCTCATCGGCACGGCGCGCATGGCATCTTCAGACATGGAAGCAATGTACGGAATAATCATGATGCCCATCACAATACCGGCACCCAGCATGTTGAAGCTCGGTAGGTCAGGGTAGATGCTTTGCAGCAAAGGGGTCACAAAAAACAGGGCGAAATAGCCGAATACAACGGTAGGTACACCGACTAATAATTCCAGGATAGGTTTGATGATTTCGCGTGTTTTATGTGAAGCGAATTCAGACAGGAAAATGGCTGAAATAGTACCAATAGGCACGGCAACAGCCAGTGCAATGGCCGAGGTGGTCAAGGTGCCGGATACCAGCGGCATAATGCCGTAGTGCGCATCTTCAAATAAGGGCGTCCATTGCGTGTCTGTAAAAAACTCAATGACAGAGACTGTTTTGAAAAAGCTCAGTGATTCGTACAGCAACACACCAACAATGGCAAACGTGGTAGCGACAGCGACCAGGGCGGCCATCATCAGGATCAGTTCAATAATCCGTTCTTTGACATTGCGGCGGATATTTTTCGCCAGTCTGGGGCTGATGGTCAGTTGCGCGGGAGCTTGCATTGCTTGAGTCGCCATAGTGTGTTGATCTTTTACTAATGATCAAGAGTATTGATCTGCCAGGGAAGAATTTTAGCGGATAATCCGCGGTTCAGGCCGAGTCATCACTAAAAAAGGGGCATTGCAGCCCCTTTTTTATGATTACTTGATGCGGGATAACAAGTCAGTAATCTTGATACCGACTTCTGAGGTACCGTTAAAGCCAGTGCCTGGTTTCATCGCCTTGAAGTGTTCTTTCACGGCAGTGTAATCTGCTTTTGGCAGTGGTACGTATTTCACTTCTTTCACCAGTTCTGGCGCATTTTCCAGATAGTAATTTACGAAAGCTTTGATTTCTGGCTTGAACGCTGCAGAAGTCGCGTTCACGTAAATGAACAGCGGGCGTGACAGTGGTTGATAGGTACCATCCATCACCGTAGCTTCGGATGGCAACACCGGTTTACCACCTTCTTTAGCCACTACAGGGACCGCTTTCAGCTTGTCCGTGTTTTCCAGGTAGTAAGCCAGGCCGAAGTAGGCCATGCCGCCTGCATTACCGGCTACGCCTTGTACCAATACGTTGTCATCTTCTGATGGTGTGTAGTCTGTGCGGCTGGATTTGGCTTTGCCGTTAACTGCTTCGGTGAAGTAGTCAAAAGTACCAGAAGCAGTCCCTGGACCGTACAAGTTAATTGGCTTGTCTGGGTAAGTCGCATTCACTTCTTTCCAGCTTTTCACTTTGGAGCCTGGCTCCCAGATTTTTTTCAGTTCTGCGACGGTGATTTGTTTCACCCAGTCGTTTTTACCGTTCACTACCACGGTCAATGCATCGTAAGCGATAGGCAGTTCAATAAACTGTACGCCGCCTTCTTTACACGCATCGATTTCTTTTTGTGAAATAGGGCGGGAAGCATCCGAAATATCAGTTTCGCCACGGCAGAACTTCTTGAAGCCGCCGCCAGTGCCGGATTCGCCGACAGTGACCTTAACGCCTTTAGCACGTTGGAATTCTTCAGCCACGGCCTCGGTAATCGGGTAAACCGTACTGGAACCATCAATCTTGATGATTTTGTCCGCAGCCGTTGCTGAGTGCGTGAAGCTAAATGCCTGAACAATCAGACCGGCCATTAAAGTATTGCGGAACAAACGGGTTTTCATCTATACACTCCTGTGTTTGGTGTTGTCTGTTGTGATGCACGAAATCATAAAAACTTAATATGACAGAAATGTGACAAAAAATAAAAAAGGCGCAGTCTGCGCCCTTTTTATCGTTGATTTTCCTTACAGCAAGCTTTCACCAATATGGTAGGCAATGGCGGCCATGATGGCGGCGCAAGGGATGGTCAGCACCCAGGCCCAGACGATGCGAGATGCCAGGCCCCAGCGTACAGCCGTCATGCGGCGTGATAGGCCGACACCGACAATCGCCCCGGTAATGGTATGGGTGGTTGAGACCGGAATGCCTAAACTGGTCGCCAGGAACAAGGCGATTGAGCCCGAAGTTTGGGCGGCAAAGCCACCGGTAGGACGGATTTTAGTAATGCCCATGCCCATGGTGCGTACAATGCGCCAGCCACCAAACAGCGTGCCCAGGCCCATCGCCAGCTGGCATGAAATCACCACCCAGAATGGCACGTGGAAGTCGCCGTGCAAATAGCCATTGGCAAACAGTAAGACGGTAATGATGCCCATGGTTTTCTGTGCATCGTTGGCACCATGGCCCAGGCTGAATAATGAAGATGAGATAAATTGTAGCTTGTTAAACCGGCTTTCGATTTTATAGGGCGATGATTTTTGAAACACCCACATAATGCCAATTGACAGCAGCAGCGCGAGTATCATGCCAAACAGTGGCGACAGGATAATGGCAATACCGGTACTGATTAGCTTGCTGCCGATAATCACGCCTTTGGTGCCAGAATGTGCCATGCCAGCGCCAATCAGGCCGCCAATCAGTGCGTGAGATGAAGAAGAGGGGATGCCGAACCACCAGGTGATGACATTCCAGGCGATGGCGCCGAATAGCGCGCCAAAAATGACCGTGTTATTGACGATGTTGGGGTCAATAATGCCTTTGCCCACGGTGTCGGCCACGTGCAGGCCAAAAAACAAAAAAGCGACAAAGTTGAAAAAGGCAGCCCAGATCACTGCCGCCTGCGGGGTGAGTAAACGGGTGGACACCATGAGCGCAATCGAATTGGCCGCATCGTGAAAACCGTTCATAAAGTCAAAAATCAGGGCGACGAAGACGAGCACCGCCATGACCAAAATCACATGATCCATGGCGGGTTCCTAAATACGCTCTAAGACGACGCCATGAATGACGTCGGCAACATCTTCACAGCTATCGACGGCTTCTTCAAACAGGTCATACAATTGTTTTGAGCGGATGAGTGTGCGCGCATCATGGTCTTCTTCAAACAGTCTGTGCATGCCTGAGCGCATGATATGGTCGGCTTCGCCTTCAATCTTGCTGATTTCTTCACAGGTGCGCAAAATACGCTCGGCATTTTTCATGTCGGACAGCATGTGCACTGCGTCCTGTACTTTTTCAGAGGCACGCAGCAGGATTTGCGCCAGCGCCACCATTTCTGGCGTGAATTTGCTGTTGCCGTAAATTTCGACGCTTTGTGGAATCGCTTCCATATAGTCGATGATGTCATCGAGTGCCATGGCCAGTTCGCGAATTTCGCGGCGGTCAAATGGCGTAATAAAGGTTTTATGCAAGGACAGCAGAATTTCCTTGGTGTACTCATCTGCTTCAGACTCGATGTCGCGGATGTCAGAGAAATGTTTTTGAAAACTTGCCTGGTCGACTTCTGCTGCCATCAGGGCCAGCACTTTGGAACCACGCACCGCACAATCGGCCAAACGGTTAAACAGTACAAAATAGTTATCGTTTCTGGGGCTGATTGCAGCCATGATGCGGCCAAAAGTGGCATTCGCCATTGGGTACTCCCTGGTGGTTTCAAAGTTTTGTGACAGGGATTTTACTATTTTGTGACAATGTTTGTGACAAAAATCTGTATCTGAAATGGAATACCAGGCATGTTTTGGCGCTGAATCGGGGTTTTAGCTGCGGTATAATAGCGGTTTTTACACAATTTAAAATCAATCACATGGAAGCAGAACAACTAAATGCCATCGCCAATGCGTTGAGCGATTTGACCCAACGTCACCATGCCCTCCGGGGGTATCTTTGACTACGAAAACAAAGAGCAACGTTTAGCCGAAGTCAACGGCCTGCTTGAAGATCCTAAAGTCTGGGATGACGCCGAAAAAGCGCAAAAACTGGGCAAGGAAAAACGCATGCTGGAAACCGTGGTCACTACACTGGATGCTGTCGCCCAATCGCTGACGGACAGCCAGGAATTGTTTGACATGGCACGCGAAGAAAACGACGACGATACGCTGCTGAGCGTGAATGAGGACGTGCAAAAGGTTGAAAAAACCATCGCCGAGATGGAATTTAAACGCATGTTTTCGCAGCCGATGGATGCCAATAACTGCTTTATTGAGTTTCAGTCTGGCAGTGGTGGCACTGAAGCGCAAGACTGGGCGGGCATGTTGCTGCGCATGTATTTGCGTTATGTGGAGCGCAAAGGCTTTACCGTAGAAGTGCTGGAAGAGTCCGAGGGGGATATTGCCGGTATTAAAGGCGCCTCTATCAAAGTCAGTGGCGATTATGCATTTGGTACTTTGCGTACCGAGAGCGGCGTCCATCGCTTGGTGCGTAAGTCCCCGTTTGATGCTAACTCCAAACGCCACACCAGTTTCGCCAGTGTGCAGATATTCCCTGAGGTGGATGATTCGATTGAAATCGAAATCAACCCGGCGGATTTGCGCATTGATACCTACCGTGCCAGTGGCGCCGGTGGCCAGCATATTAACAAGACCGACTCCGCGGTGCGTATTACCCACTTGCCAACGGGTGTTGTCGTGCAATGCCAGAATGACCGTTCACAGCATAGAAACAAAGAAGAAGCGATGAATATGCTGAAAGGGGCGTTGTATAACCTGGAGTTGAGCAAACGCAACGAAGAAAAACAGGCGCTGGAAGATGCCAAAACCGATATTGGCTGGGGACACCAGATCCGCAGTTACGTGTTGGACCAGGGCCGTATTAAAGACCTGCGCACCAGCGTCGAGATCGGTAATACGCAAGGCGTGCTCGATGGCGACCTGGATCCATTTATTATGGAAAGCCTGAAGCAGGGGCTGTAATTTGACCTAATAAAAAAGGCAGCGATTTAGCTGCCTTTTTTATTGCCGGGTCATTCAATCAACCTGCCCGTCAATATATAGCCATTGCCCACTTTCACGGCTAAAACGGCTGTGCTCGGTTAATTGCTCTTTCTTCTGTTGGCCACTCTGGAAGGTCGCCACAAACTTTACCAAAGCGTTATCCGTATCCACTTGCGTATGCGACAGCACTTGCAGCTTCAACCATTTAATACCCTTGAGGTCCTCTTGCGTGAGGTTTGCTGGTCGGGTATCCGCATGCCAGGTGTGCAAGATATAGTCTGGTAACTTCAGTGCATAAGCGCTGTAACGTGATCGCATCAGGCGTTCTGCATCTGGCGCGGTCAGTCCATTATGTAATGGCTGGCAGCAGTCGGTATAGGTTTTTCCGCTATAACAGGGACAGGCGTTCTTCATGGCTTAAAACAATTCCGTTTGTGCTGCAGGCGGCGCAGCCCGCAGTTGGTCGATATCAATTTCGAAAATCCCCAGCTTGCCAGCGCATGGCATCAGCGGTAACGGTGTCGCCTGCGCAAATAAAAAACCGTAATACTCCTGATGCACACCACCAAAATGCGCGCGTTGCTCGCGGCTAATGCCTGCTGGTAATTCTCCAGGCTTGCTGCATAGCACTAGCCTGGCGATACCCACCACGCCACCATATTGCAGTTTGTCTTTGTCGGGGATGGGAACATCGGTATGGGATTTGATGTATTGGTAGTATTCCTCATACAGGCCTTTGCTGGCGTGAATGAGCATGGGGCCGCGATATTGCGTGCCCCAGCTGCGGTCGTCTACCAGTAAGTAACCGTTGGCGATTAACCAGGCAAACGGTTGCTTGAACGATAGGGCCTTGATTTTTCCTGACGGGCGGCCAGGCTGCGCGAGCGTTGACATGGTCTGGCCGTCGCTGCTTCAGTTTAGGCAATTTCCCGTGTTTCCATAAACTGGATATCCGGGTAACGCTCTTGTGCCATTTGCAGGTTAACGCGGTTAGGCGCCAGGTAGACGTAGTCATCGGCACTATCCAGGCCGACGTTAAAGCCATACTTATCCGCAATCGCTTTCAGGTCGGCGTCACTGCCCTTGAGCCAGCGCGCGGTGTAGCAGTCATATGGTTCAAACACCATGTCGACCCCATATTCGTGTTCCAGACGGTGCGCTACGACGTCAAACTGCAGCATACCTACGGCGCCCAAAATCAGGTCGTTGGATAACAGCGGGCGGAACAATTGTGCTGCACCTTCTTCGGATAACTGTTTGAGGCCGATTTGCAGCTGCTTCATTTTCATCGGGTTTTTAATGCGTGCGCGGCGGAAAAATTCCGGTGCAAATGACGGAATGCCAATGAATTTAAGGGCTTCGTTCTCGGTAAAAGTGTCGCCTAACTTGATAGTGCCGTGGTTAGGGATACCGATAATGTCACCGGAATAGGCTTCATCCATAATGGTGCGGTCTTGCGCCATAAACGTAATAGCGTTGTTCACGTTAAGCATCTTGCCCGAAGCCACTTGTTTGATTTTCATGCCACGCTCAAAACGGCCGGAGCATACGCGCAAAAACGCAATACGGTCGCGGTGTTTGGGGTCCATATTGGCCTGGATTTTGAACACAAAACCAGCGAATTTTTCTTCGTTAGCAGCCACCGCGCGGGTAGCTGTTTTGCGGGCTTGTGGTGGTGGCGATAAATCAACCACGGCATCCAGCAAGGATTGCACGCCGAAGTTATTCACGGCCGAGCCAAAAAATACCGGCGTTTGTTTACCGCTTAAGTAACGTTCTTTATTAAATTCGTTAGAAGCACCACGTACCAGTTCGATATCGACGCGCAACTCTTCGGCCTGGTAGCCGATCAGTTCGTCCAGGCGCGGGTTATCCAGGCCTTGAATGGTCTCAGAAGTGCCTTTTTCAGCACGCGGGTCAAAGAATAAAATGGAGTCATTGACCAGGCTATATACACCACGGAAGGTTTTACCCATGCCGATTGGCCAGGTCATGGGCGCACATTCCATGCCCAATGTGGTTTCGATCTCATCCAGCAACTCAATCGGTGCACGGCTCTCGCGGTCCAGCTTGTTGATGAAAGTAATAATCGGTGTGTCGCGCATGCGGCAGACATTTAGCAGCTTGATGGTTTGCGCTTCCACGCCGTTGACCGAGTCAATCACCATCACCGCAGAGTCCACGGCAGTGAGCGTGCGGTAGGTATCTTCCGAGAAGTCATCGTGACCTGGGGTGTCGAGCAGGTTGACCATATGTTCGCGGTACGGAAACTGCATGACGGAGGAGGTGACAGAAATGCCACGTTGCTTTTCCAGTTCCATCCAGTCTGAGGTGGCATGACGCGCCGCTTTACGGCCACGCACTTCACCGGCCACCTGGATCGCACCACCAAACCACAACAGTTTTTCGGTAAGGGTAGTTTTACCTGCATCCGGGTGCGAAATGATGGCAAAGGTACGGCGGCGTTCGACTTCTTGCTGCAAACTGGACATGAAAAAATAGCGCTTTTGAAAAAAGCGCTATTCTAACCTAATCAAACACTTGGCCGGATTATTTTCGCATCAGGAAGATGGCCACTGCTGCGAAAATAATCAGGATAATCAAGCCTTCCATGGTGTGTGGAGTACTAATTCACAGCTTGTTTCAATTGATCCAGAATGGCGGGATTGTCCAGGGTGGAAATATCGGAAGTGATTTCTTCACCTTTCGCCAGGCTACGTAGTAAACGGCGCATGATCTTGCCTGAGCGGGTTTTGGGCAGGTTATCGCCAAAACGGATTTCATCAGGTTTGGCAATTGGGCCAATCTCTTTACCTACCCACTCGCGTAGTTCGGCAACGATCTTTTTGGCTTCTTCGCCTTCCGGGCGCTTGCCTTTGAGCACTACGTAGGCCACGACGGATTCACCTTTAATCGGGTGCGGCTTGCCGACCACGGCGGACTCAGCCACCAAGTGGTTGGCGACCAGTGCCGATTCGATTTCCATGGTGCCCAGACGGTGACCAGAGACGTTGAGCACGTCATCGATACGGCCCATGATAGTGAAGTTGCCAGTGTTGACATCGCGTACTGCGCCGTCGCCAGCGAGGTATAAATTGCCACCCAACTCAGCCGGGAAGTAACTGGCTTTATAACGCTCAGGGTCGTTATAAATGGTACGTATCATGGAGGGCCATGGCTTTTTAATCACCAGCAGGCCGCCGCTGCCCCAGGGAATGTCTTTGCCGGTTTCATCCACCACGTCGATATCAATGCCGGGGAAGGGGAGGGTACAGGAGCCTGGTACCAGTGGCGTCGCCCCTGGTAATGGGGTGATCACATGGCCGCCAGTCTCTGTTTGCCAGAAAGTATCGACAATCGGGCAACGGTTGCCGCCGACCTGTTCGTAGTACCACATCCAGGCTTCTGGGTTGATCGGTTCACCGACGGTGCCCAGCAGACGCAGGCTGGATAAGTCAAAATGGTTGGGATGTGTAGTGAAGTCAGTTTCACCGGCTTTAATCAGTGAACGGATCGCTGTCGGCGCGGTGTAAAACACGCTGACTTTGTGGCGCTGGATCATTTCCCAGAAACGCCCAGCGTTAGGGAAGGTAGGGATACCTTCAAACACAATTTGTGTGGCGCCCATGGCCAGTGGGCCATAGGTCACATAGCTATGGCCGGTAATCCAGCCCACATCGGCCGTACACCAGTAAATATCATCCGGCTTGATATCAAATGTCCAGCGCATGGTGTTCATGGCATGCAGCAAATAACCTGCTGAACTATGTTGTACGCCTTTGGGTTTGCCAGTAGAGCCTGAGGTATAGAGCAGGAATAAGGGATGTTCGGCATCGACCATTACAGGTGCACAGGTGTCGGCCTTGTCAGCGATCAGGTCATGCCACCAGGTACATTTATTATCCCAGGCCACGTCCTGGCCGGTTTTCTTGAATACCACCATATGGCGGATGCTGTCACAGCCGCCCATGGCAATGCCTTCATCGACCGCTTGTTTCAGTGGCAAGGTTTTGCCGCCGCGGTATTGGCCGTCAGAAGTGATGACGGCGACTGCACCGGCATCGATAATCCGCTCATTCAGGCTCTTGGCTGAGAAACCGCCGAATACCACGGAGTGGATAATGCCCAGGCGTGCACAGGCCTGCATGGCGACGATGGCTTCAATGCCCATCGGCAGGTAGATAATGACGCGGTCACCTTTGACCAGATTGAGCGACTTCAAGCCGTTGGCGAACTGGCAAACCTGGTGATACAACTCTTTATAAGTGATATTTTTCACATCGCCATTATCTGCTTCAAAAATAATGGCGGTTTTATTCGGGATGGTTTGCAGGTGCTTGTCCAGGCAGTTGGCGGAGACGTTCAGCTCGCCATCTTCAAACCATTTATAAAATGGCGCATTGTCCTGGTTCAGCGTTTTGCTGAATGGCTTGTGCCAAATCAATAACTCGCGTGCCAGTTTGGCCCAAAATCCTTCGTAATCCTGCAATGCTTCTGCATGCAGACGCTGGTATTCCTCCATGCTGCCCACGGCGGCCTGGCTGGAGAAAGCCTTGCCCGGCGCAAATACGCGGTGTTCATGAAGTACAGATTCGATAGACATAGCGTCCCCCAAAAATCAATGTCGAAAAATGAAAGTGTGAGCGAACCTCAGGTATTATTGTTTTGGTTCTGATTGACAAACTCTCCGAGCACACAACTCATTACAAGAGCAAAAACTCATGCAACAGCTTGCACAAATTCTAACAGAAAAGCAGGTCGCGTCTACAGAGGCCGCCTATTTGCTACATGCAGCAGCCTGCAGCCCATTTTTTGCCAGATTCGTTACGAAACATACAGATTTTATAACTGATTTGTTAGATAACTTATATAAGACATATAAGACTGAAGATGTTAACACTTTGTTTTTATATGAAAAAGATATTGAAGAATCTGTTTTTTTGCAACAAATCAGGCTGATTCGGCAACGCTTAATGGCACATATGATTGTCCGCGATTTGAATGGCCTGGCAGACTTTGCTGAAGTGGCAGAAACCACCAGTGCACTGGCAGAGTCGGCGATTACTGCAGCAGTCGATTTTTATCACGCCCGTTTGGCAGAAACTTATGGCAACCCGCGCGATGCCCAGGGGCAGGCACAACGCATGATTGTGGTCGGGATGGGCAAACTGGGTGGCCGCGAGCTCAATGTGTCGTCTGACATAGACCTGATTTTTGCCTATGAGCAGGAGGGCGACACCGACGGTGCAAAATCCATCAGTAACCAGGATTTTTTTACCCGGCTAGGCAAAAAAGTCATCGCGGCGCTGGATGATGTCACTGCCGATGGCTTTGTCTTTCGCGTGGATATGCGTTTGCGACCGTTTGGCTCAGAGGGTGCGCTGGTGTGCAACCTGGATGCGCTGGAAGATTATTACCAGAATTATGGCCGTGAGTGGGAACGTTATGCCTGGATTAAAGGCCGTGCCGTGTGCGGGCCTGACGCAGCGCTGACCAAGGTCATGAAGCCTTTCGTGTTCCGCAAATACCTGGATTTCAACGCCTATGCGTCCATGCGGGATCTGAAAGTGCAGATTCAGCGCGATGTGGTGCAGCGCCGTTTGTCGGACAATATCAAGCTGGGGCGTGGCGGTATCCGCGAGGTGGAATTTATTGCACAGGTGTTCCAGTTGATCCGCGGCGGGCAAGTGCCAGATTTGCAGATCAAACCCACATTGGCGGTGCTGGATTGTCTGGCAACGCGTGGCATGTTGCCAGCTGACGATGTCGCGGCGTTAAAAGAAAGCTATATTTACCTGCGCAATCTGGAACATCGCCTGATGTATATCGATGACCAGCAAACACAGGATTTACCGGACTCTGAGACTTACCGTGACTATTTGTTGCAGATGGTAAAGCAGCCAGATTGGGCCAGTTTTATTGCTGAGCTGAATATCCACCGTGACCGCGTGCAACGTTTTTTCGACGATACATTTAAAGACGAGCAAAGCAATGACTTGCAGCAGGAAACGGCGCTGTGGCAAGGCACCGTGAGCGGCAACGAAGCCGGGCAATGGCTGGTCCAGCACGGTTACACCCGGGCCGATGATATTGTGCATTTGCTGCAGCAAACGCGTAATAGCCAGCGTATCCAGCAGTTGCCTGAGCAGAGCCGTCGCCGCCTGGATCAACTCATGCCTTTGTTGTTACGCGAAGCGAGCCAGCAGCAAAGCACTACGCCGGATATGGCACTGATCCGTACGCTGGATTTGCTGGAAAGCATCTGCCGCCGTGCGAGTTATCTGGCGTTGCTGGCCGAGTTTCCGGATGCGCTGGCTTTGATTGTGAAACTCTGCGCCGCCAGCCCGTGGATTGCGCAGTATGTGTCGGCGCACCCGATTTTGCTTGATGAGTTGCTGAATAAGCAAACGCTGTTCAAACGGCTGGATGCGGCGCAATTAAAGATTGAACTCACGCGCCATATGCAGCAACTGGCGGGCGATGTGGAGGCGCAAATGGACGCCATGCGCCATTTCAAGCATGCCAATGTGCTTAAGATCGCCGCCCAGGATTTGATGACGGCTTTGCCGCTGGAGGCGATTTCAGATGACTTGAGCGCGCTGGCGGATGTGATTTTGCAGGTGAGTGTGCAAACGGTGTGGCAAAACCTGTCGTTTAAACATCTTGAACTCCCGAAGTTTGCCGTGATCGGCTACGGCAAACTGGGCGGCAAAGAGCTCGGTTACTTATCTGACCTGGATATTATTTTCCTGTTTGAAGATGAGGCCGACAGGGCACAGGAAATTTATGCACGCTTTGCCCAGCGCCTGAATACCTGGTTTAACACCTTGACCAATGCCGGCCTGTTATATGAAACCGATTTGCAACTGCGGCCGGATGGTAACAGCGGCTTGCTGGTGAGTACGGTGCAAGCCTTTGCCGAATACCAGCAACACAAAGCCTGGGTATGGGAGCACCAGGCGATTACACGTGCGCGGTGTGTGGCGGGCGATGCTGTGATTGGTGCATCGTTTGAACAGATACGCCACCAGATTATGTGCCAGCCACGCGACACTGCTGCACTCAAGCAAGAGATTGCCCAGATGCGCGAAAAAATGCGCGAAGCGCATAAACCCAAAGCGGGGCGTTTCGACGTCAAACAGGGCGTCGGCGGTATTATTGATGTCGAGTTTATCGTGCAATACCTAGTGTTGGCACAATCGGCGTATTATCCTGAGTTGACCGACAATATTGGCAATATTGCCTTATTGCAGCGTTGTGCCCAACTGGGCTTGATTGCGTCAAGTGCGCTGGCTGAAAGCGTCGCGGATGCTTACCGCGAATATCGTACCTTGATCCACCATGCCAAACTGCAAGGTCAGGACGCAGTGGTGGCCGATGATCAATTGCAAGCCGAGCGGGCTGCCGTCGTGCAATTATGGCAGGCGTTGTTCGTTAATAATTAATGGTGCTGCGAGCGCAGTCTAGTTGTCGGGTGTATGTTCCTGTAGCGTTGCGTTGCCGTTGTAGGTAATCACCAGGTTGCGGCCGGACTGCTTAGCTTCATAAAGCGCCAGGTCGGCATGCTTATACAGCAACTCATAGGCATAAATAGTCTCTGTCGCACAAGAGATGCCGATGCTGATGGTGGTGTGGAAGCTTTGTATTCGTTGCGTGGTATAAAACGACAACTCGGCAATCCTGACGCGGATGCGTTCGGCAATCACGCGTGCTTCTTCCAGGCTGGTGTTGGGCAAGACCACGGCGAACTCTTCGCCGCCTAATCTGCCCAGCAGGTCTTTTTCACGGATGGTGTTTTCTATGGTGCGTGCGCAAGCGACCAGCACCTGATCGCCTTGTGGATGGCCGTAAGTGTCGTTGATGACTTTGAAAAAATCGATATCCAGCATCAGGAAACATAACGGCTCGCCAGCATGATCTGCTTGTTGCAATAAGGCCTTGGCTCGGTTGTAAAAAGAGTGGCGGTTGGGGATTTGCGTCAGGCTATCAATCGTGGCCTCTTTTTCGGCCTTGTCTTTTGCGCGTTGTAATTCACGCGTCCTCACCTTGACTTGGTCCTCCAGGGAGTGGGTCAGGCGCTGCATGTCGCTACGGAAGAGCTGCAAACTGCCGGACATGCTTTTGAACAGTTTGGCCAGTTTGCCAATTTCATTATCCAGGTGGTCAGGCAGGGGCAGCACATTACCGGTGATTTTTTCGTAACGCTGCCCTTCAATGGCGCTAGACGCGTCCATAAAGGTTTCCAGCGGCTGAACAACCTTTTTCATCATCACCAGATACAGCATGATCAGTTCAATCACCAGTGCAAACAGGCTGACAATCAGGATAAATTTGGCAGCCTTGAGCGATGGCGAGGAGAGCAGCGATTTGGGGTAGACGGTGACAAACCACCAGCCCGGGCCATCAATTTTGGTCACTGCAAGAAACTCGTCATCTGATTCGACAATAAAGTAATTCTTTTGTTTTTTCTGGATATTGGTTTGCAGCGTTTTAAAGTAATGTTGCAGTTGCGTGTCTTTAAGCTGTGAAATCATCAACATGCCGCGTGTCCGGTTCATTTCTTTGATTTTTTCCGGGTGTGCAATCAGGCGGCCGTCATCCCGGAAAATAAAGTTATAGGTGCCGGACAAATGGTCGTTAAACACGCGGTCAAACAAGGCGTTCAGCAAGATATCGTGGCCGATATTCAGGGTATTGGTCGGTGTAATATCAATCGGTGTTTCCAGTGACACCATCCATTCCAGCGCAGTTGGGTCGTAGTACAGGCCGGTCCAGACGCTTTTGCGTTCGGGATTATTTTGCCGCGTGGTGATATAGACCCACTCTTCACTCAGTACATTCAGTTTGCTGGTGGCGTTATCCGCCCACCTCACGCCTGGCCAATACACAATGTTGACGTTCTCAGGCATGGAGACGTAGAGGTTGGCAAACTGCTGGGTCCAGGCGACACCAAAGTGGTCCACCATGGTGTAGGCAAGCAGCAGTTTCTTTCTAAAGGCATTGTTTTCAATCGGCGCATTGGCGCCAATATAGGCGGTGACATCCTTGCTGAGCAGGCCGGAGTGATTGAAATAACCATCGTAGGCTTTTTTCTGTAAGCGGATGGTCTGGTCTGGTCTTCTTTCAAACGCATGCCAAAAGAATTGGTCGTTATAGAAGAAGTCCTGCTGCCAGTGCGCCAGGTAAGTTGCCCTGAATATCTGGTGATTCGATTCCGCCAGTTTGAAAATCCCGCTCTCCCGCTGCCCGCGCTCCTGAATGTAGTGCTCCAGGCCGTCTATGGTTGAACTGACCAGGGTTTTGTAAATGTGCCAATAGGTGAGGGCGCTGACGGCAATGATGACGATGCTGACCCTGACGGCCATCTGCAACATCACATCCATGGTCAACGATTGTTTGTAGTTCGGGAAACGCATGATCAATCCGGGAAAGCTATATTTCTGAAGGCAGTGAAAAACTTTCTGAATATGAATTCACGGAGAATGGCAGATGGTTATTGCAGACATACACGCTCAAATCTTGTATTTATGTTGTTTTGTTTTATATCAATCCGCCTGTGGCAAGGATTGTTTCGCAGCTCTTAGAGTCAACATACTCCTGCGCTTGCAGGGATGCAATGACTAAATAAGACTAATTGCATTGCGTGTGGCGGATTGCTGCAATTATGCTGATTTTGTTGAAAACGAGCGGGAACGGGTATGGTTGAGAGCGTCGGCCTGCAAGTGATGCTGAAGCCTGCAGGCCGATAGAGTAGGAGTATGGAGCAGTCGGCCTTTAGCAGCCCCAGCGTAAACCGGCCGTGTGTACCGGGCTATCCCAGTGTTGTTTGATCTCGTTATCCAGCAGGCATACGGTGAGTGAAGCGCCTGCCATGTCTATGGCGGTAATATAGTTACCGACCAGGCTACGGGCAATGCTGAATCCTTTTTCTGTGAGCAATTTCGCCGCCGTGTTGTAAATCAGGTATAGCTCCATGAGTGGCGTGGCGCCCAGGCCATTCACCAGCAGCAAAATGTCGCCTTGGGTCGGTAATTGTTTGGCTTCGAAATCGTGCACGATGGCATTCACCATGTCTGCAACCATGGCATCCGCAGTACGCATCGCTTCGCGGCGACGGCCGGGTTCACCGTGGATGCCGACACCCATTTCGATTTCGGTATCGTTGATGTCGAAGGTGGGTCGACCGGCGGCAGGCACTGTGCAGCTAGTGAGCGCGACGCCTATGCTGGAGGTACGCAGGTTAATTTTATCGCCCAGCGCCTTGCAACTGGCGAGGTCGGCGCCGGTTTCTGCCAGGCTGCCGACACATTTTTCGATAATGACGGTGCCTGCTACCCCTCGGCGGCCAGTGGTGTACGTACTGTTGACGACGGCACAATCATCCGAAGTAAGTACCGTGGCATGTTCAAATGGCAGCATTTCGGCAGCCATTTCAAAGTTCATGACATCGCCGGCATAGTTTTTAACAATAAACAGCACGCCTTTGTCGGCGTGTACTGCTTCTGCCGCTGCCAGCATCTGGTCTGGTGTCGGTGAGGTGAATACCTGGCCAGGACAGGCCGCATCCAGCATGCCTTTGCCTACATAGCCCGCATGTAGTGGTTCATGGCCGGAGCCACCGCCAGAAATGATAGCGACCTTCTGTTGTGATTTTTGTTTGCGGCTGACAAAGGTGGGGTCGAATTGCACTTCGACCAGGTCGCCGTGCGCCGTGGCAAAGCCAGTCAGGCTTTCAACCAGCATGTGATCAACATTGTTGACGAATTTTTTCATATCAATGCCCCTGTTCTTTTGTCAGCGTATGGCGTAATGCCCGGCTGGGAGTGGTTTGCTTGTGGCGGCCTTGTTTTATTGTTTCGATAGTACAAGGTCACAGATGGTATCTATCATCACCTGGCAGCTTTTCGCGCCAGCATCCAGGTGGCCGATGGCGCGCTCGCCCAAGCCTGAAGCACGGCCTTTGGTCGCCAGCATATTGCGGGTAGATTCCAGGCCGTCGCTGGCAATGGTTTTCAGTGCCGCAGCGATGTCTTTGCTGGATTGACCTTGCTCTGCCAGTTGCTTGAATGCCGTGGCCACCGGGATCAGCACATCTAACATGGTTTTTTCACCGGCTTGTGCCTTGCCGCGTTGCATAATCGCCTGCACGCCTGCCTCAAACGCAAGTGAGATTTGCAGTGTGGTCATGGTGTCGCTGGTTTTAAGCGTTTTACTCATGCTCATAAAGAAACTGGCAAATAAAGGTCCGGAGGCGCCGCCAATGGTGCTGAGTAACTTCATGCCGATCTTGTTCAGTGCATCGGCGCTAGATAGGGTGCTGAGTTCATCTGCCAGGCCAGTAATCGCCTCGCAGCCACGCTTCATATTGATGTAATGATCGCCATCGCCGATCTCGCGGTCCAGACATTCAATATCAGCTTCATGGGCCAGGATGGCATCGCGGATGGCGGCGGCATAGTGATTGATGGCAGAACTGTTCATGGTATGGCAGCTTA
Source organism: Methylophilus sp. 'Pure River' (assembly GCF_046765995.1). Lineage (NCBI taxonomy): Bacteria > Pseudomonadati > Pseudomonadota > Betaproteobacteria > Nitrosomonadales > Methylophilaceae > Methylophilus > Methylophilus sp. 'Pure River'. The sequence goes on from NZ_JBKOUE010000001.1 coordinate 338,194, forward strand.
ACGAGACTGAAAACCGCATGTTACTCACAAGCCTGCTGCGTCGGCAAGTCTGATTTTGTTGTTTTCAGGGTAGGCGTTTTGGTCGCTTGCGTTTAAAATAGCGCCGCGGTCCTCGTGGTGAAACAGGATATCACCAGCCCCTCCTAAGGGCTAGTTTCAGGTTCGAGTCCTGACGGGGACGCCAGCACTGCTGTGAATGCAGTTAAGTGCTTGAAAGTAATTGATTTAAGCGCTATAATTTTGGATTGACTTTCGTGTCAATTAACTTGCATGTAATCACATTGGGTGCCCTTTATGGGGTGTTTTTGATTGCATGTTAATGAATAACCCTTTGAATGGAAAGATAAAATCATGTCCGTGACTATGCGTCAAATGCTGGAGGCCGGTGTTCACTTTGGCCACCAAACTCGTTACTGGAACCCAAAAATGGCCGAGTTCATTTTTGGTGATCGTAACAAAATTCATATCGTAAACCTGGAAAAAACACTGCCGCTGTTTGAAGAAGCACAAAAATACGTGCGCACTTTGGCAGCAAACAAGGGCCGTATTCTGTTCGTGGGCACCAAGCGTCAAGCCCGTGACATCGTTAAAGAAGAAGCGCAGCGCGCTGGTTGTGCATACGTTAATCACCGCTGGTTGGGTGGTATGCTGACTAACTTCAAAACAGTGAAGCAGTCTATCAAGCGTCTGAACGACTTTGAAGCCATGATCGAAGATGGCAGCATTGACAAGTTCGGTAAAAAAGAAGCTTTGGGCATCAAGCGCGAAATCGAAAAGCTGGAGCGTTCTATCGGCGGTATCCAGGAAATGGGTGGCTTGCCAGATGCGATTTTCGTGATCGACGTTGGTCATGAAAGCGGCGCGATTACTGAAGCACGCAAACTGGGTATTCCAGTGATCGGTATCGTGGATACCAACAACTCTCCAGATGGCATCACTTATGTGATCCCTGGTAACGATGACTCCTCACGCGCAATTCGTTTGTATGCACGTGGCATGGCTGATGCGGTATTGGAAGGTCGCGCAAACGCGATTTCTGAAATCGTAAAAGCTGCTCAGGAAGAAGCTGCACCAGCTGAGGCTGTTGCCGAGTAATTACTCGTAGCTTAAAAAGGGGCGATGCGCCCCTTTTTCTATTGCATTTCATCATATGTCTGACACATGAATGGCATATGCTAAAAAGAATTTTTAAGATAAATCCGCAATGAGATAAATGCTCATGCAGGAATCCTAACAAAAGGAGCAAATAAATGGCTGAAATTACCGCAAGCATGGTGAAAGACTTACGTGAGCGCACCGATGCCCCAATGATGGACTGTAAAAAAGCGTTGACTGAAGCTGAAGGCGACATGACCCGTGCAGAAGAAATTCTGCGTGTGCGTTTTGGTAACAAAGCCAGCAAAGCTGCTGGCCGTGTAGCGGCTGAAGGTACTGTTGGCATCAGCATTTCTGCTGATGGTAAACTGGGTACATTGATTGAAGTCAACTCTGAAACTGACTTCTGTGCCAAGAACGAAGAATTCCTGAAGTTTGTAGGCGATCTGGCACAAACTGTGAACGAAAATAACCCGGCTGATATTGAGGCTGTGGGTACATTGCCACTGCGTGGCGAGACCGCTGAAGCTGTGCGCGCGCAGTTGGTTGGCAAAATCGGTGAAAACATCACGCCACGTCGTTTTGTTCGCACGCCAGCAAAAGGCCAATTGTTTAGCTATGTACACGGCAGCAAAATCGGTGTGTTGCTGGACCTGGTGGGTGGCGATGAAGCATTGGGTAAAGATATCGCTATGCACATTGCTGCAGCTAAACCAAAATCACTGGATGCTAGCGGTGTAGACGCTGCGCTGATCGACGCTGAGCGTCGTGTGGCGATCGAAAAAGCCAAAGAAGCAGGCAAGCCAGAAGCGATGCTGGAAAAAATCGCTGAAGGTACTGTGCAGAAGTTCCTGAAAGAAGTGACTTTGCTGAGCCAGGCTTTTGTGAAAGATGACAAGCTGAGCATTGAGCAATTGCTGAAATCCAAAGGTGCAAGCGTGGCTTCGTTCAGCATGTACGTGGTCGGTGAAGGCATTGAAAAAGCAGTGGTTGATTACGCTGCTGAAGTGGCTGCTGCTGCTAAAGTCTAATTGACTTTTTAAAGCGGTATCCCAAAAAGTGGAATCCCAGGATTCCACTTTTTTTATGCCCAAAACGGGCGCAAGACGCCAAAGAAAGCGCGTTTTGTGATTAAATAAGCACATTTTGAGTTTGGGAAAATAATCATGGCACAACCTGCTTTCAAGCGCATATTGCTCAAGTTGTCTGGTGAGGCGCTGATGGGCGATGATGCCTATGGCATTAACCGCGAAACAGTGACGGCCATTGTGGCGCAAGTGAAAGAAGTCGTCAGTATGGGCGTGCAAGTTGGCATCGTCATCGGTGGCGGCAATATTTTCCGTGGTGTGGCCCCAGCAGCTGAAGGTATGGATAGAGCAACCGCCGATTACATGGGCATGCTGGCCACTGTGATGAACGCCATGGCTTTGCAGGATGCGATGAAGCACGCGGGTGTGGCTGCGCGCGTACAGAGTGCGCTGAATATTGAAGCGGTGGCTGAGCCTTATATTCGCGGCAAGGCGATTCGTTACCTTGAAGAGGGAAAAGTGGTGATTTTTGGTGCCGGCACCGGTAACCCGTTTTTTACCACAGATACTGCGGCAGCTTTGCGCGGTGTAGAAATTGATGCGGAAATCGTATTGAAAGCGACCAAGGTCGACGGTATTTACACGGCGGACCCGAAAAAAGACCCGACGGCGACACGCTATGATATCGTCTCTTATGATGAGGCGATCAACAAGAACTTAAAAGTTATGGATGCCACGGCATTTACGCTGTGCCGTGACCAGAAAATGCCGATTGCGGTGTTCAGCATCTTTAAAGAAGGTGCATTGAAACGCGTGATTCTGGGCGAAAATGAAGGAACGCGTGTCATGGCTTAAGCCTGACATGAAGATTGGAGAGTAACGATGGTTGAAGAAATTAAAAAATCTGCTGAGCAGAAAATGCATAGATCGCTGGAAGCATTGAAAACCGATTTGGCGAAAATCCGTACAGGCCGTGCCCATACCGGTTTGCTGGATCACGTGATGGTGGAGTATTACGGTTCTATGGTGACTGTTAGCCAGGTGGCCAACATCAATCTGGGCGATGCGCGTACATTGAACGTGCAGCCTTACGAGAAAAACATGATTGCCAAGGTTGAGAAGGCGATCCGTGACTGTGACCTGGGTTTGAACCCAGCCACCAATGGTGATTTGATTCGTGTGCCTATGCCGATGCTGACCGAAGAGCGTCGTCGTGACCTGACCAAAATTGTGCGCTCCGAAGGTGAGGGCGCCAAGGTGGCGATCCGTAACGTGCGTCGCGATGCTAACGATGCCTTGAAAAAATTGATCAAGGATAAAGCGATTTCTGAAGATGATGAGCGCCGTGCGCAAGACGAAGTGCAGAAAATGACCGACAAGGCGGTGGCCGAAGTCGACAAAATTTTGCAGCAAAAAGAAACAGATTTGATGGCGGTTTAACCGCGATCAGGGAATCAGGTATCGATTTGGGTTTATTTTCCAGTTCTACCAAGCAAGTCCCGCCTATTCAGGAAGTGCCGCAACATGTTGCGGTGATTATGGATGGCAACGGACGTTGGGCAAAAAAGCGTTTTTTACCCCGTGTGGCTGGTCATCAGCGTGGCCTGGAATCTGTACGTGCGCTGGTGAAAGCCTGTGTCCGTCTCGATATCAAATACCTGACCCTGTTTGCTTTCAGTAGCGAAAACTGGCGTCGCCCACCGGATGAAGTGACTTTTTTAATGAGTCTGTTCCTGGAAGCATTGGACAGGGAAGTCAGAAAATTGCATGAAGCCAATGTGATTTTGAAGCTCATCGGCGATCGCAGTCCGTTTAACGATGCTTTGCAGCAAAAAATGCTGGAGGCTGAGCAGCAAACGGCGGCCAATACCGGTTTGACGCTAACCATCGCCGTTAACTATGGCGGCCGTTGGGATGTGGTGCATGCAGTGAACCAGTTGCTGGCCGACAAGGGCAACGTGACTGAAATCAACGAAGCAGACCTGGCGCCTTATCTGTCCATGCCATATGCGCCTGAGCCGGATTTGTTTATCCGCACCGGTGGCGAAACCCGCATCAGTAACTTCCTGTTATGGCAACTGGCTTATACTGAGCTTTATTTTACGCCTACCTTGTGGCCAGACTTTGACGACGCTGCTTTTGAAGCTGCCTTGGCTTCGTATCACCAACGCGAAAGACGCTTTGGTCGCACCAGTGAACAACTGACTACCGATAGCGCTCCCTCTAAGTAAACTATGTTAAAAACCAGAATCATTACTGCAATTGTATTGCTGGGCTTGTTTTTGCCAGCCCTGTTTTGGTTGTCACTGATGGGTTGGGCAGCGGTGATGCTGGTGCTGACACTGGTCTGTTTGCGTGAATGGGCTGGCTTCTTGCAACTGAGTGTGACACAAACGCGTGTTTACTTGGCTGTGTCTGCGGTCACTGGCGTGGGTTTGCTGTGTCTTTTGCAACAATTTGGGTTTCACTGGTTTTTTTATCGCGCCTTGCAAGTATTTGCCGCCGCTAGCCTGTTCTGGCTATGTGTGGTGCCTATCGCACTATTTTTTAATGACTTTTCCAAACACAAATCACTGAACCTGGTATTAGGTTGGGGTTTGATGATGTCATTATGGATGGCATTAGTCACCGCCAAGGAAGTCAATCCTTATGTGTTGCTGGTGATTATTTCCACCATCTGGCTGGCAGACAGCGCCGCTTATTTTGCCGGTAAACAGTTTGGACGTCACAAGTTGGCCCCTGCCATTAGCCCTGGCAAGACTTGGGAAGGCGTTGCGGGTGCATTGCTGGCAGTGGCTGTGTATGCTGCTGCTTTAAAGCTTAGCGGTGCAGTGGCTACCTGGTGGGTATTGCCCGGGTTGTGGGTAGTGACCATTGCCGGTATTTATGGCGACTTGTTTGAATCCTTTTTTAAGCGTCGCGCCAATCTTAAAGACAGTGGCCAATTTTTACCGGGCCATGGTGGTTTGCTGGACCGCGTTGATGGCGTGATTCCGGCGTTGCCTATTGGCATGTGCCTGCTGTTCTGGTTTCATTACTGGCAACAGACTTATTCGTTTTAAGAGGTTAATGTGCAATACGTCACCATACTCGGCAGCACCGGCACTATCGGTCAGCAGACACTGGATGTGATTTCACAACATCCTGGCCGCTATGGCGTGTTTGCGCTGACGGCGCACAGCAATGTGGAGGCCATGTTGCAGCAATGTGCGCAATATCAGCCACGTTATGCGGTGATGCAGGATGCCGCGTCTGCGCAATTGTTGCAGCAACGTGTGCAAGCTGAACAGCTCAAGATTGAGGTGTTAGCCGGTGTTGATGGGTTAACTGAAGTAGCTGCTCATGCAGAAGTCAGCATTGTGATGGCTGCCATTGTCGGTGCGGCAGGCTTGCTACCAGCGCTGGCAGCGGCAAAAGCAGGCAAAAAGATTTTACTCGCTAATAAAGAAACCCTGGTGATGGCAGGCCAATTGTTTATGGATGCCGTCAAACAAGGACAAGCTACCTTGTTGCCGATTGATAGCGAGCATAATGCCATCTTCCAGGTCATGCCAAGGCAAGCCTACAGCGATTTGCGCGATGTTGGCGTTAACCAGATTATCCTCACGGCTTCCGGTGGTCCTTTCCGCCGCTACACGCAGGCACAACTACAGGATGTCACCCCAGCCCTGGCGCTTAAACATCCGAATTGGGTGATGGGCGCGAAAATTACCATTGATTCATCCACGCTGATGAACAAAGGGCTGGAAGTGATTGAGGCGCGCTGGCTGTTTGATGCACGTCCCGAGCAAATCGAAGTCGTGGTGCATCCACAAAGCGTGATTCACTCTATGGTGTCTTATGTCGATGGCAGTATCCTGGCGCAATTGGGTAACCCTGATATGCGCACGCCGATTGCCTATGGCCTGGCCTATCCGGAGCGCATTGCTTCCGGCGTGAAACCGCTGAGTTTGATTGAGGTGGCCAAGCTGGAATTTGAAGCGCCTGATACCCAGCGTTTTCCATGCTTGAGCTTGGCTTATGACGCATTGGCCGCAGGCGGCACGGCGCCCGCTATCCTCAACGCCGCCAACGAAGTGGCGGTGGCTGCCTTCTTGCGTGAGCAGATTCAATATCTGGACATTCCACGTTTGCTGGAAATGACTTTGCAGCAATTGCCTGCTGAGCAGGTGCAATCGATTGAGCAATTGCTGGCGATTGATGCAGAAGCCAGAGCGTTTGTGACACAAGCAATTGCTAATATGACCACTGCCCCAGTGCGCAAGGCTGTCAGCGTATGACCTCTATCTGGGCGTTTATTGTTGCCATTGGTGTGCTGGTCACCATTCATGAGTTTGGCCATTATCTGGCGGCACGCAGTTGTGGTGTACGTGTGCTCAAGTTTTCTATTGGCTTTGGCAAGCCTATCTTCAAATATCAGGCACATGCGCAAGCGACCGAGTGGGTGTTGTCGTGGATTCCATTGGGTGGTTACGTCAAAATGTTGGACAGTCGCGAGACGGATGTGGCGCCTGCGCCTGGCGCTGACTGGTCGCAAGCGTTTGACAAGCAGTCTATCGCTGCGAAAATGTGGATTGTATTTGCTGGGCCTTTGGCTAACCTGTTGCTGGCATTTGTATGCTATTGGGGCTTGATTGCCCAAGGTGAAATTGGACTTAAGCCCTATATCGGGCCAGTAGAGCAGGGCTCGCTGGCGGCGGCCGCCAAATTACGCCAAGGCGACCTGATCGTATCATTGGATGCTAAACCTGTCGCCACTTGGCAAGAGGCACAATGGCAATTACTGGAAAGCTGGATGGTGCACAAGCCGGTAGCAGTCGTCACCAGAACGCCGCAAGGAGAGATGCATCAACAGGTATTGCCGCTGAACCAGTTGGCTGGTGAGCCAGATGGTGAGGTCATGCAGAAAACCGGCCTGGCTGTATTGATGCCTGTGGTTCCCGCTGTGATTGGTGACGTGATGTCGGACTCTGTTGCAGAGCAGAGTGGTTTGCAAACAGGTGACCGTATCCTTAAGGTCAACCAGAAGCCTGTTACGGATTGGCAGCAGTTTGTCAAACTGGTGCGTGCCAGTCCAGCCCAGCCGTTGAAAATTGAATATCAGCGCGGAGATCGCCTGGTGCAGGTGAAGTTGTTGCCGGAGGCCATACAGCAAGGCGGGCAAAAAATCGGTCGCTTGGGTGCCGCCGTCAATATGGATGCTGTGGATTTAACGCCATATCAGGTGGTTCGCCAGTACAGTGCATCACAAGCCGCTGTGCGGGCGCTGGATAAAATGCAGGAAACCATTGCATTTACCCTGAAAATGCTGGGCAAGATGATCACTGGCCAGGCGTCACTCAAAGCCATCAGCGGGCCGGTGAGCATCGCTGATGCCGCGGGTGAATCGGCCGGGATGGGGCTTAAGCCTTACATCGGTTTTATTGCTTTGCTGAGTATCAGTATTGCCGTCATGAATCTGCTACCGATTCCAGTATTGGATGGCGGTCATTTGTTGTATCATATGGCGGAATTGATACGAGGAGAACCATTACCTGACAAGGTGTTGGCGATTGGGCAGCGTCTGGGTTTAGGTATTTTAGGGGCATTGATGGTGATTGCATTTTTTAATGACATCAATCGTTACCTGATAGGTTGAAAGCATAGTTAATGAGAATAAAATCCAGTTCCAAATTGTGGTTGTGTTTATTGGCGGGGGTGATGCACGTCAGCGCGTATGCCGCAGAGCCTTTTGTGATTACCGATATTCGTGTCGAAGGCCTGCAGCGCACCGAACCCGGGACCGTATTTAATTACCTACCAATGCAGGTAGGCGATGTCATGAGTGACGAAAAAGCCGCGCAGGCGATTAAATCCCTGTATGCGACTGGTTTTTTTAAAGATGTGCGTATCGAAAATGAAGGTGATGTATTGGTCGTGACTGTGCAGGAGCGTCCTTCCGTCACGCAAATTGACTTTAGCGGCAATAAATCCTTCCAGACAGACAAAATCAAGGATGGCCTGAAACAAATCGGTATTGCAGAAGGTCAGATTTTCGATAAATCCCAACTTGACAGAGCCGAGCAGGAAATCAAGCGCCAATACCTATCACAAGGTAAATACAGCGCGGAAGTAAAAGCAACGGCAAGTCCGTTAGAGCGTAACCGTGTGGCGATTCGCTTTGAAATTACCGAAGGTCCGGCTGCCAAGATCCGTGACATCAATATTGTCGGTAACCATTTATTCAAGACTGAAGATCTGCGCGCCAACTTTTTGCTGACGACACCAAACTGGATGAGCTGGTGGAATAAGGATGACCAGTATTCCAAGCAAAAGCTGACTGCTGACCTCGAAGCGCTGCGTTCGTTTTATATGAACCAGGGCTATCTGGAGTTTTCGATTGACTCAACACAGGTCTCGATTTCCCCAGACAAGCGTGATGTGTATATCACCATCAACCTGACCGAAGGTGAAAAGTACAATATCAGCAAGACCAAACTGGCAGGCGACATGCTGTTGCCGGAAGAGGACTTGCGCAAGCTGATCAATATCCAGGATGGCGAAGTATTTAGCCGCCAGAAGGTGACGGATGCCAGCAAAAACATGAATGACAAGCTGGGTGAAGAGGGGTATGCGTTTGCTAACGTGAACGCGGTGCCTGAAATAAATAAGCTGGAGCATACGGTTGCCTTTACTTTCTTCGTTGACCCAGGCCGCAAAGTGTATGTCAGACGGATTAACGTACAGGGTAATACCCGTACACGAGACGCTGTGGTCAGACGTGAAATGCGTCAACTGGAGTCAGCCTGGTATGCTGGCGACAAGATCAAACGTTCCAAAGAGCGTATTCAGCGCTTGAACTTTTTCGACTCGGTAGAGTTGGAAACACCCGGGGTCCCAGGCGTCAATGATCAGGTCGATATGAACGTCACCGTGGCAGAAAAGGCTACGGGCAGCGTGCAGTTTGGTGCCGGTTTGTCCAGTAGTGATGGCGTGGTGCTTGGTTTTAACATCAACCAGCCTAACTTCCTGGGGACTGGTAATCGCGTAGCCTTGCAAGTGAATACCAGCAGCTACAACACGGTGTATTCCTTGTCTTATACTGACCCGTATTACACGCCAGATGGTATCAGTCGTGGCTTTGATATCTATCGTCGTGACGTCGATACCAGCCGCAGGAACTCCAGTACCTTAAACGTGGGTACCTATAACAGCCAGTCTTACGGTGTGGGTGTGCGCTTTGGTATGCCGATGTCCGAGATGGACTTTATCAGTGCGGGCTTAACGCTGGACTTTACCGATGTTGAGCTGTCTGCCAGCAGCCCCATTCAATACCTGAACTTCTGCGGTAATAATAATGGTTGTAGCAGTAACTCCATCGTGTTTAACGCAGGCTGGACGTATGACTCGCGTGACAATATTCTGTTCCCACGCCGTGGTGTATTACAGCGTCTGTCAGGCGATGTTTCTATTCCCGGGCTGGATTTACAGTATTATAAAGTCAGCTACCAACATAGCTGGTACAAGGACCTGGGTAAAGACTTTACCCTGATGCTGAACGGCGAAGCGGGTTATGCTGACAGTTATGGCGGCAAGAACTATCCGTTCTTCAAAAACTTCTACGCCGGTGGTGTAAACAGCGTGCGTGGTTTCCTGAACTCCTCTTTGGGCCCGCGCCAAATCAACCCAAGCACAGGTTCAGACTTTGCGGTGGGTGGTACCAAGCGCTTTGTGGGTAACGTTGAGTTGTTTATGCCGGTGCCATTTGTGTCGCAATCTAACCAGTTCAGGTTGAGTGCGTTTGTCGATGGTGGTGGTGTGTATGGTAAGGATGATTCGATCAACTCCGAATACTTGAGATTCTCCACTGGTGTGGGCGTGACGTGGGTGTCACCATTCGGCCCATTGAAGCTGGTGCTGGCCAAGCCGTTGAACGATAAGAGTGGTGATGATACGCAAATGTTGCAATTCCAGTTTGGACAGCAGTTCTAATGTGTGAGCTGTATCAGGTTGCAATAGAGCAGGTACGGAAGGGAGTCATGGCATGAGAAGTATTCTGGTAGGGTTGCTCGGCCTCTTGCTGTGTTGTGGCCAGGTGATGGCTGCTGATTTCAAGGTTGGCTATGTGCAAGTAGACAAGCTACTGCAGGAGGCCCCGCAAACGGCTGAAACAGGCAAGAAGCTGGAGAAAGAGTTTAGCCCGCGTTCACTGGAGCTGGATAAGCTGCAAAAGCAGATTCGCGACCTGGAATCACAACTGGATCATGACCGGGCCAATATTGTGGAAGCGGACCGCCGCCAAAAAGAGCGTCAGTTAAATAACCTGCGTCTTGAATTTCAAAGCAAGCAACGCGAGTTGCGTGAAGATATCAACCTGCGCAAGAACGAAGAGCTGGCTTTGCTGCAGGAGCGTATTAACAAGGCTGTGCAAACCGTTTCCGAAAGCGAGGGCTATGACCTGGTCGCCTACAGTGGCGTGGCGTATGCCAGTAAACGTATCGATATTACGGATAAAGTTCTTAAATTGCTGGGTAAGAAATAACCAGCGACCACCGTTCTCAAGTTATTCTCAAGGGTAGTACTTCATATGGCGCAACACTTCACATTACAAGAGATTGTTGCGTCTCTGGGTGGACAGCTAGACATTGGCACATATGCCGGTGCAGCAGCGCTCAAGGTGGCTCGCATGGCCTCTTTGGCGCAAGCGCAACCTGATGCCATTGCTTTTTTTAATGACACCAAATACACACAATCATTGCAGGCCACGCAGGCCGCGGCAGTGATCCTGCGGCCTGAGCACCGTCATTTGTCAGCGTTGCCCTGTATCCTGACGGATAATCCGTATGCTTATTTTGCCAAGCTGTCTGCATTGATGAATCCACCCAAGCAGTATGTGAATCACGTACATGCCAGTGCTGCAATCGGTTTTGATACACATTTGCCTGCAGAGTTGACGGTAGATGCCATGGTGAGCATCGGTGATCGCGTGAAGTTGGGCCGTGATGTACGCATTGGTGCGGGTTGCATAATTGAAGATGATGTGACGATAGGCGCACATACGGTGTTAGAGCCACGTGTTGTCGTCAAGCATGGTACTGTCATCGGTAGCCATTGCCATTTGTTTTCCGGCTGTGTGATTGGAAATGATGGTTTTGGCTATGCAGAAGAACAAGGCCAATGGGTTAAAATACCGCAAATTGGCCGCGTAGTGATTGGTGATCATGTCGATATTGGTGCTAATACGACGGTGGATCGCGGTGCACTGGATGATACCGTGATCGAAGACGGTGTGAAGTTGGACAATTTGATACAGGTCGCCCATAATGTTCGTATTGGCGCGCATACTGTGATTGCGGGCTGCGTTGGTATTGCGGGTAGTGCCGTGATCGGCGCGCACTGCAAGATTGGTGGGGCGGCCATGATACTGGGTCACTTGCACATCGTTGATGGTGTCACCATCTCACCAGGCTCCATGATTATGCGCTCCATACAGCAAGCGGGTACTTATACAGCGGTGATGCCATTTCAGAAGCACGAAGACTGGCTACGGACGGCCGCAAACATCCGTCATTTGGAACAACATAACCTCAAGCTCAAACGGCTTGAGCAAGCAATAAGCAACATACAAAAACATTCGGAAGATTGAGAGATTTTATGGCTGAAAACACAATGAATAGCATGGATATTCATGAGATTTTGGAACACTTGCCGCACCGCTATCCATTTGTGCTGGTTGACCGTGTATTGTCCATGGAGTTGGGTAAAGAGATTACTGCCGTGAAAAACGTCTCGGTCAATGAGCCTTATTTCCCTGGTCACTTCCCATACCATCCAGTGATGCCTGGCGTACTGATTGTTGAAGCCATGGCGCAAGCAGCAGCTTTGCTGTCTTTTAAAACCATGGGCACCAAGCCGACCAATGACTCGGTGTATTACTTTGCCGGCATTGATAACGTACGCTTTAAAAAGCCGGTATCACCTGGTGACCAGATTATTCTACACGTTAAGATTGACCGTATCCTCAAGGGGATCTGGAAATACATTGCCGTGGCCAAAGTGGGCGACGAAGTGGTGGCAGAAGCCAATATGATGTGTATCCTCAAAGCCATTGAAAAATAACCATAGATGCGCCTGCCTTAAAGGCTGGCTGTACAAGTAAACATGCAAAGCCTGATTCATCCTACCGCACTCATTGACCCTAAAGCTGAGCTGGATAGCTCGGTGGAAGTAGGGCCCTATACCACCATTGGTGCGGGTGTCCGCATTGATGCAGGCACCAAGATTGCCGGACATGTGGTGATTGAAGGGCCAACCACCATAGGCAAGCATAACGAAATCTTCCAGTTTTCTTCCCTGGGCGCCAAGCCGCAAGACAAGAAATTCAAAGATGAGCCAACGCTGCTGGAAATCGGTGACCACAATACCATCCGTGAGTTCTGTACCTTTAACCGGGGCACCGTGCAGGATAAAGGCACCACCAAAATCGGCAACCATAACTGGATCATGGCTTATGTGCATATCGCGCATGATTGCATCGTTGGTAACCACACCATTATGGCCAACAACTCGTCGCTGGCCGGGCATGTGACTATTTACGATCACGCGATTCTGGGCGGCTTTACGCTAATTCACCAGTTCTGCCAGATCGGCGAACATATTATTACTGCCGTGGGGTCTGTCGTATTCAAAGACATTCCGCCTTATGTCACCGCGGCTGGTTATGATGCAGCGCCGCATGGTATTAATTCAGAAGGCCTCAAACGCCGTGGGTTTAGTGCCGAGACTATCCAGCAGATCAAGCGCGCTTATAAGGTGTTGTACCGCCAGGGTTTGTCCTTGGAAGAGGCTAAAACGGCCTTGGCTGACATGGAAAAATCCTGCCCCGAAATTGGCTTGATGACCCGTTTTCTTGCGCAAACAACGCGCGGCATTGTACGTTAATTCAAAGAGACTATGGCTAAGATTGCAATGGTGGCGGGAGAGGCCTCCGGAGACTTGCTGGGCTATCATCTCATTCAGGAACTGAAATCGTTACAGCCTGAGGTCGAGATTTTCGGCATCGCGGGCCCCAAAATGATGAGTTTGGGGGCTAAGTCCTTATTCCCGATAGAACGCCTGTCTGTGCGCGGTTACCTTGAGGTACTGCGGCACTTGTGGGGTTTATTGAAACTGCGCAAGCAGCTGTATAAACATATCCTCAAAGAAAGGCCTGATGTCTTTATTGGCATTGATGCGCCTGACTTTAACTTCTGGTTGGAGCGCAAACTCAAAGCCAAAGGCATTGCGACCATCCATTACGTGAGCCCTTCAATCTGGGCCTGGCGGCAAAAGCGCATCCATAAAATCAAACGCGCGGTGTCACACATGTTGGCGCTGTTCCCGTTTGAGCCTGCGCTGTATCAGCAAGTTGGCGTGCCTGTCACTTATATCGGCCACCCTTTGGCAGATGCTTTGCCTATGGAACCGGATGTTGGTCAGGCCAGGGAAAAGCTCAAATTGAAGAAAAACCACGTGGTGATTGCCATGTTGCCAGGCAGTCGCCAGTCTGAGGTGAATTTTCATGCTGAGTTATTGCTGGAAACCGCCATTGTGTTTGATCGCTTGATGCGTGAGAACGGACAACAGGTTCAGTTTCTGGTGCCACTGGTGACGCGTGAAACACGTGACATCTTTACCAGTGCCTTGCACCAGCTATTAACGCAAAAGCCTGATACTGCCATAGATCTGCAAATCATGTTTGGCCATGCGCATGATGCGATGACCGCAGCAGATGCTGTGTTGGTGGCCTCAGGCACGGCCACGCTGGAAGCGGCTTTGCTGAAAAAGCCGATGGTGATCACCTACAAAATGTCTAATATGAGCTGGCAGTTGCTGAAACGTATGCGCTTGCAGCCTTATGTCGGCCTGCCCAATATTTTGGCTGGTGAATTTATTGTACCTGAGTTGTTGCAAAAAGAAGCGACGCCAGAAGGTGTTGCACAGACACTCTACAATTTGCTGGCAGATAAAACCGGTCTCGCCGTGTTGCAGGAAAAATACCGCCATATTCATGCGCAACTTAAACAAAACAGCGCGCAAAAAGCCGCGGCTGTCGTCAAACAGTTCTTACAGGCTTGATGTTGATGCAGCGACTATGTGGCATTGATGAAGCGGGCAGGGGACCATTGGCCGGTGCGGTGTACGCGGCGGCGGTGATTCTTAACCCGGAACGGCCAATTGCTGGCCTGGCGGACTCAAAAAAACTGTCTGAAGCCAAGCGTGATGCGTTGGCGATTGAGATTAAGGCGCAGGCACTGGCCTGGGGTATTGCCAGCGTCAGCGCGCAGGAGATCGACGAAATCAACATTCTGCAAGCCAGCCTGCTGGCCATGCAGCGCGCCTACCATGCGATGGTGGCGCAGTTTGGGGTGCATGCGACATTGATTCAGGTGGATGGCAATCGCTGTCCGAAATTTGAATTACCTTGTGAAGCGATTGTAAAAGGCGATAGTAAAGTCGCTGAAATTTCTGCCGCTTCTATCCTCGCTAAAACCGCCAGGGATGCTTCCTTGCTGGTGCTGGATGCAGAGTATCCACAATATGGTTTTGCGCAGCATAAAGGCTATCCCACAGCGCTGCATCTGGCAAGGTTGGCGCAATATGGCATCACGCCGGAACATAGGCGTAGCTACGGCCCGGTGAAAAAACTTTTAGGGTACTCTTAGGCTTCTGCTCGGGCTTTTTTGTCCGGGCTTTTGCGTCAACTGACTCATGCGCTTGTTGCGGGCGCTTCCTCGTAAAAAATCCAGTATGTAAAGCTTTTCTGACAATCACCATGCGTGTTGCTGGGTCATTCTCTGTCTATTATCAACTTAAATTGTTAATTAAAGTTAATAATATTGTGTTATTGTATTTATTGGCATTGTATTTTGATGTGGATATACGCTTTAACCTGATTGAGAGAGCCAGATGATGCACGACAATCCATTGACCCCGGCGCTATCTGATTTAATGAAAGCCTGCCAGAAATTTAAAACCACTGAATCCAAAGTGTTGGCCATCCATTTAAACAAATCACCGGCCACCGTGCGCACCGAATTTCAGCGCGCCATGGCGCTGATGAATGTTAACTCACGCTATGCTGCACTGAAAACCGCGGAAGAAAATGGATGGCTTGAGGTGGCGTCAAAACAACATTAAATGCGATAAATTGCGTTTATTTTCTTAGAAAATGTATGCAATTGCAGTATGGTGTTCTTGTGCGCGGTTGGGTAACTTGAGTGCTTAAAACGCATTCAATCACAACCTGACCGAGGATGACGCGCCATGCAAAATCAACCATTTAAACGCCAAGTCGTTTCCGCTGAACTTAGCAAATTGCGGAGCCATTTTCAAACCCTGATTGTAGGCAATGCCAATTATTTTGGGCATTTATCGGGCGCTGGCTTGCCAAAAGCGGTGCAAAAGATACAGGGCAATATCCACTATGAGAATCTGGGTTGCCTGGGTTTGCAGCCGCAATTTAATCTGCTCAAGGCAGTGGTATATATCAACCAGGATAACGGTTACTCAGGTGGCTTGTGTTCAGCGGGTTCGCAAGAGTACGTCAGGTTTTATTTATCCTTTGACGATGGGATTACTT
The DNA here is from genome assembly GCF_046765995.1 of Methylophilus sp. 'Pure River'. Lineage (NCBI taxonomy): Bacteria > Pseudomonadati > Pseudomonadota > Betaproteobacteria > Nitrosomonadales > Methylophilaceae > Methylophilus > Methylophilus sp. 'Pure River'. The sequence continues at coordinate 353,917 of NZ_JBKOUE010000001.1, forward strand.
GGGTGGATCAGGGCCTAGCCAGTTTAAATGTCCACGATGTGAAGCATGAAGGTCGCTTGGAGTATGCGGTAGAGATGCCAGTGGATATCAAGCGTTATTCATGCAAAAAAGCAAATCAACTCCTGGCGCGTGCGATCTTGTCATGGGGCGTCGCGCCGCCTGCCAATACTCCACATTACACACCAGTGTGGGGCAATGTGGTGAATGCCCATATCCTGGCCCAGCCTGCACACAGTCTGCTGCTCAAAGACTTAATTGATAGCGCAATCTTGAAAGACGTCAGTGAGTTGATCGATCTGGATCTGAAAATTCCCACCGCCGTGTTGCCTGTCAATTATGTTGCCCTGGAGCAAAGCTATCACGAGGCGCAGTTAGCCCCACATCGTTTGGCTTATCCTTTAGTACAAACATTGATGGCGCAGCCAGCCCAACTCAGTGCGTTGCAGGCGCAGGTCAAGCAATCGTTTGGACCGCTGAAGTTTGACTGGCCTAAAGTGGTAGAGAGTATTGCCAATACCGATGGCAATATCGATTTTGAAGAGCTTAATTGTATTGGCCTGCAACCCAGAGCAACGCTGGACCATTTGGTTGGTGTGTTAAAAATCAAGAAGTCACAGGGCTATTCGGGAAGCTTGTGTACCAAGGGCAGTCAGGAGTATGTACGTTTCTACCTTGATTTTGGCGCGGGCTGGCAGGACATGGGCCTCACCTCGGTGCAAGTGCATGATATCCATAGCTTGCCCAAGGACGGCTTTAATTATGCGGTGTTTTTGCCTGTCGATTTAAGTAAATATAAGAAACCCTGCAAGCAGGGGCCAGTGTACGCGAAAATGCGCGCTATCCTTTCCTGGAGTTCACCGCCACCAGCCAATACCCCGGACTATAGACCAGTGTGGGGCAATGCTGAAAACACCACGATCATGTTAACACCGGGCATGATTGATCAAAACTGGAAGCCAGCCCCGATGATTACGGCCGTTTGTGGGCAAAGTATTGCCGATATTCATCCGGCGGCGGGTACATTGACCAACGCGGCGTTTAGCGATGCCCCGTTTGGCAACAGTCTCTGGATTAGCGGCCATATTGGCAATGCGCCAGATGCCAGCAGTGGGGTAGCCAAGCTCAAGTACCGCTTGAACTACAGCACGGATGGTATTCACTTTAATCCCGTGACGAATCCGTTCAAGCTGGCGTTGGAACAACTAAGTGGCGGTACCTGGAGCTTTCCGGCACCCGTCACACAAGCGCCGCTGGCAGACGGCTATATCGAGTACCAGGAGGACTTGGTTGCGCCGCTACAAACCTTTGTAAACCTGGATATTCTAGGTGTTTTACACACGGCAGGCGATGCCAGTCCTTACCGCTGGCTGCAGATGGAAGTCGTGGATCCTTTAAATCCGGCGACCACTTATTTATCGAATACGATTAAAGTGAGGGTGGATAACACTGCTCCGACTGCCGCCATTACCATGGATCAAGGGCCTTGTTCGGATATTAAGGTCGGCGATGCCATTACCGGCAGTTATAGCGCGGCAGACGATTTTCTGGGGAGTGTCTCGATTGCGATTCTTGGTAATCCGGGGGGCGTGTTAACCAAAACACCTGCGATCATCACGGCTAGCAATGAGTCTGGCACCTGGCGCTTAGAAACCACAGGCATGACCAAGTGTGGATATGTTGTGCAATTGACTAGTTCGGATCGTGCCCTGATTGGGTATGCCAGTGGCACCGCGTATTACACAGGGGGCGGGCATCAATTTCAACCCACGGCCATTGGTTTTTGCTTAAGATAGCCTCGATGGTAAGTTAAGGTCAGGCATCAAACAAAAAGCCGCTCAATGAGCGGCTTTTACGTGTTTGGCTTGAGCGCTAACGGCTTATTCAATCAACTGTGCTGTTTTGCCTGCTTTACCATTCATGGCATCTGCATCTGGCAGCGGCTCTTTACGTGCCGTGATGGTTGGCCAAACGGTAGAGAGGCGCGCATTGAGTTCAATAAAATGCTGCTGGTCTGCAGGTACGTCATCTTCAGAGAAAATGGCTTCTGCCGGGCATTCAGCAACGCATAGCGTGCAGTCAATACACTCATCCGGGTTGATTGCCAGGAAGTTAGGGCCTTCAACAAAGCAATCTACCGGGCATACATCGACGCAGTCGGTATATTTGCACTGAATACAATTCTCGGTTACTACATAAGTCATGTTTTAAATCCTTTGCAGGCTATGTCAGCCAAAACGATATTTTATTGCAATTTAGACAAATTGACGATGCGTTGCTTTGTCTTTCGTCAGCTTCTGCTGAATTAAACAATCATGCCAGCACCAACGGTGTTGTTGCTGCTTTCGTCAATGACAATAAAGGCACCGGTGGCGCGGTTCTTGTCGTAGCTGTCGACCATCAGTGGTTGCGCCAGTTTGAAGCTAACACGCGCGATATCATTCATTTTGAGGTCGGCTGTGGCTTGTTGCTCCAGCGTATTCACATCCACCTTGTATTGAATACTGCCAATTTTGGCTTTGGATTCACGTGTGGTGTGGCGCACGATGTAAGTGCGGGCAGGGGAGAGTGGTGTCTCGGACAGCCAGCACACATGTGCCTCAATTTGTTTGACGGCTTCTGGCGCTTCACTGGTTTTGACGATCATGTCGCCACGTGAGGTGTCAATTTCATCTTCCAGCAACAGCGTAATGCTTTGTTCTGTTTGTGCTGTTTGCAGTTGATCGTTGCCCAATTGAATGGCTTTAACTTTAGACTGGTAGCCATTGGGTAAGACGGTCACCGCATCGCCGACAGCGATTGAACCAGATTCCACACGGCCCATAAAGCCACGGAAGTCGTGCAGCTCTGGGTTGGCAGAGTCGTGCGGACGGCAGACAAACTGCACCGGGAAGCGGAAAGCTTCTGCTTGTTCGCTGTGCGCTGCTGGCGCTGCTTCCAGGATATCCAGCAAGGTTTCGCCCTGGTACCAGTCCATATTGTCCAGACGGTCTACCAGCATGTCTCCATTGAGGGCTGACATTGGAATAAACTTGATGTCACGTGCCTGTGCCAGGCCAATTTCAGTCGCAAAGGCAATGTAGTCAGCTTTGATCTTTTCATAAGTGGCCTGGTCATAATTCACCAGGTCCATCTTGTTCACGGCTACCACGATATGTGGAATGCCCACCAGGTGCGCCAGGTAGCTGTGGCGGCGTGTTTGCGTCAGTACGCCCTTGCGCGCATCAATCAAAATGATCGCCAGATTCGCAGTAGAAGCCGCGGTGACCATGTTGCGTGTGTATTGCTCATGGCCAGGGGCATCAGCAATGATGTACTTACGCGTGCCAGTGCTGAAGTAGCGGTAAGCGACGTCAATGGTAATGCCTTGCTCACGCTCGGCTTGCAGGCCATCTGTCAGCAATGACAGGTCAACCGCTTCCATACCGCGTTTTTTCGAGGTGCGCTCAATGTTGTTCAGCGTATCGGCCAAAATGGTTTTGGTGTCGTACAGCAAGCGGCCAATCAGCGTGCTTTTGCCATCATCCACGCTGCCGCAGGTCATAAAACGCAGCAAGGAGTCGTTATGTTGTGTCGTCATATTAGAAATAACCTTCTTTCTTACGCTGCTCCATCGAGGCATCAGACGTTTGATCGTCCAGGCGAGTCGCGCCGCGCTCGGTAATGGTGGTGGTGGCAGTTTCTACCACGATCTTGCTCACGTCATCGGCATCGGAAATCACCGGGGCGGTGCACGTCACATCGCCCACAGTACGGAAACGTACCTGCATATTGATGACTTCTTCACCTGCTTTGGGCTGGTTAATCAGCTCGCCGGAGGCCAAAGGCACATTCACCGGGAAGATGGCACCGTGACGCATGACGATGTCACGCTGGTGGGCAAAGTAAATGCTAGGCAGTTCGAGTTTTTCGCGTTCGATATACTGCCATACGTCCATCTCGGTCCAATTGGAGATCGGGAAAGCACGAATGTTTTCGCCTTTGTGTACACGGGCGTTATACAGGTTCCAGAGTTCAGGACGCTGGTTTTTCGGGTCCCACTGGCCAAATTCATCACGGAAACTCATGATGCGCTCTTTCGCGCGGGCTTTTTCTTCGTCACGACGAGCACCGCCGATGCAGCAATCAAAGCCAAACTCTTCAATGGCTTCGAGCAAAGTCACCGACTGGTGCTTGTTGCGCGGTTCATCGGGTGTTTTCAATACCACGGTACCGCGTTTCATGGAGTCTTCAACCGAACGCACAATCAGGCGCTCGCCAAGCTCAGCCGCACGCTGGTCACGGAAGTTAATCACTTCCTGATAGTTGTGACCGGTATCGATATGCATGAGCGGGAAGGGGAAGCGGCCAGGGCGGAATGCTTTTTCTGCCAGTCGCAAAATGCACAGGGAATCTTTGCCGCCCGAAAACAGCAATACCGGGTTGGCGCATTGGCCTGCCACTTCACGCAGAATATGGATGGCTTCAGCTTCCAGCCAGTCCAAATGACTTAAAGGTTGTTTTGTAGACATGATTATTTCAATCGTTACGAATTTATTTTTTGACGTGCAAGCCGCACTCTTTGCTCTCAGGGTTTTCCCACCACCAGCGGCCCGCACGGATATCTTCACCTATGGCCACTGATCTTGTGCAAGGCGCGCAACCAATACTGGGGTAGAACTGGTCGTGCAGGGCGTTGTAAGGGACTTCAAACAGGCGGATGTAGGCCCAGACTTCTTTCTCTGTCCAGTCACTCAGCGGGTTGAATTTTTCCAGTTGGTTGCCTGCATCGTATTCGCGGGTTGGCAAATGGCTACGCGTCGCGGCTTGCTCGGCACGCATGCCCGTAATCCAGGCTTGCTTGCCAGCCAGCGCGCGCTGCAATGGCTCCACTTTACGCATATGGCAGCAGGCTTTACGCAGGTCTATGCTCTCGTAGAATGCATTGATGCCTTGTGTACGCACATAACTTTCCACTGCCTCGTGTTTAGGGAAAAACACCAGTGGTTTAATGACGTAGGTTTGCTCAACATCTGCCATCAGCGTGTAGGTTTCCGCAGGCAGGCGGCCAGTATCCAGCGAGAAAATCTCAATCGCCAGTTTTTCTTTGGCAATGAGGTCGGTCAGCACCATGTCCTCTGCGCCATAACTGTTGGCGAAGGTGATGGCTGGGAACTCAGCCGCAGCTGCTTGCAGCAATGCCAGCACTTGCGCACGTTTGGCGTGTACGCTGGCAACCAGGGCATCGGTCAGTTCTGGCCGCGTGGCCGGGTTGCTGGCCGCTGGTTTGAGCATGCTGACGCCGAAACTCATGCGCGGTTCACTCTGCGCCACACAGGCACGTCTGCAACGCCACCCTGGTAAGGTTGGCTGAAATCATTCAGGCTGGCCAGTGCGTCTTCAGCGGAGCGGTCGGCACGGATTAAAAAGCTATTGAAACCAGCACGCTTGTGGAAGAACAATTGGTCACGTAATACGTCACCAATCGCACGCAATTCGTTTTTAAAGCCGAAGCGTGTGCGCAACCAGTTGCCCAAGGTGAAGATGCGGCCATCGGCAAAACGCTCTACAAAAACGGCAATCAGCGGCAGTGTGTTGAGGTCAGTAAACTCTGCCTGCAAGGCTTCGGCCGTTTCGTTGGTCGCCAGGATGATACCCAGTTCACCAGCCGCCAGGCGTGATTGCAGCTCAGCTTTACGTGCTTGCCAGATGGTCAGTGGGACCAGAATCTTGCCTGTGGCAGGGATCTCTGTATTGGCAATTTGTTCAGCCGTATAGGTTTGTTCGCCTGTGAGTTTAAACAGGACGACTTTACCGGCTTGTTTGCGTACAGACTCTTCGCCAGCCGCTGGCGGCACGATGCGAGTCCATGTATCTGCCACAATGCTGGCTTGGCCATCGGCGGCCAATTGAATCAGTTGGCTCATTATGCAGTTTCCTTTTCAGCGTAAACGTGGGCTTTGAACGGGGCGACGCCTAAACGGCGTACGGTATCAATAAAGCGCTCATCGTCCTGGCGTTCACGCACGTAGACTTCGATCAGGCGCTGTACCACGCCCGGCATTTCTTCTGCCGAGAATGAAGGGCCAATCACAGCGCCGATACTGGCGTCATTGCCTTGTTTACCACCAACGGTGACCTGATACCATTCGGAACCATCTTTATCCACACCCAAAATGCCGATATGACCAACGTGGTGGTGGCCGCAAGCGTTCATGCAGCCGGAGATGTTGAGTTCCAGGTCGCCAATCTCATACAGGTAATCCAGGTTGTCGAACTGCATTTGAATCGCTTCGGCAATTGGGATGGACTTGGCGTTAGCCAGGCTGCAGAAGTCGCCGCCAGGGCAGCAGATAATGTCAGTCAGCAAGCCGATGTTTGGTGTTGCCAAACCAGCCTCGCGGGCTTTTTCCCACACGGCAAACAGGTCAGAAACTTGTACGTCTGCCAGAATCAGGTTTTGCTCATGTGAAGAACGCAATTCGCCAAAACTGTAAGCATCGGCCAGGTCTGCTACCACATGCATTTGCTCGCTGGTGATGTCACCAGGCGCTTTGCCGTGTGGCTTGAGTGACAGCGTCACGGCACGGTAGCCAGGCACGCGGTGCGGTTGTACGCAACGTTTGACCCAGGCGGCAAATGCCGGGTTGCTGGCCACGGCTGCGTCAAACGCGGCATCATGTGCTGGCAGCGTTTTGTAGGGCATAGGCTCAAAGTATTTAGCCACGCGATCTAGTTCATTTTGTGTGATAGTCAATGGGCCATCTTTCAAATGCGCCCATTCTTCTTCCACTTGGCGTTTGAACTCTTCAATGCCCAGGGCTTTAACCAGAATCTTGATACGCGCTTTGTAAGCGTTGTCGCGACGACCATGAATGTTATACACACGGATCACGGCTTCGCAGTAAGACAGCACATGTTGCCACTCGAGGTGTTCGCGAATCACGGTACCCAGAATAGGCGTACGGCCCAGACCACCACCGACCCAGACTTTAATCGCCATCTGGCCTTGTACGTCTTTGTAAAACTCGAGGCCGATATCGTGTGCTTGCACAATCGCACGGTCTTTTTCGGTGCCTGATACGGCGATTTTGAATTTACGTGGCAGCAGGGCGAACTCAGGGTGGAAGGTGCTCCACTGGCGCATGATTTCTGCAATCGCGCGTGGGTCTATGATTTCGTCTGGTGCAATACCGGCAAACTGGTCAGTCGTAATGTTACGAATGCAGTTGCCGGAGGTTTGAATGGCGTGCATTTCAACCGTTGCCAGTTCAGCCAGAATCTCTGGGGTGTCTTCCAGTTTGGGCCAGTTCAATTGCAGGTTCTGGCGGGTGCTGAAGTGACCGTAGCCACGGTCATATTTTTTTGCAATGTCGCCGAGTTTGCGCAATTGTTTGCTGGATATCAGGCCATAAGGCACGGCGATACGCAACATGGGCGCATGGCGTTGAATATACAGGCCGTTTTGCAAACGCAGCGGGCGGTATTCTTCATCAGTTAACTCGCCTGCGAGGTAGCGGCGGGTTTGGTCGCGGTATTGGGCGACACGTTCATTGACAATCTGTTGGTCTATAGGGTCGTATTTGTACATGCTTGAGTCACTTTGTTCGCAAAAAGCGAAGAGGCAATATTTTAATGGAAAACTAGCTTAAAGCCTACAAAAATCAATATCATAGCCAGTGCAATGCGTACCCAGTGCTCGGCCACGCGTGAACTCATGTGGCTGCCAAGATAGATGCCTGGAATGGAGCCTATCAGTAAGGTCCCCAATAATTGATAGTCTATGGTGCCCAAAGAGGCATGTCCCAAACCGGCCACCAGTGTGAGGGGTACGGCGTGAGCAATATCACTCCCGACGATGGTGGTGATTTTTTCCTTGGGGTAGAGCAGAATCAGCGCCGTCACGCCCAGGGCACCTGCACCCACTGAAGTCAGTGTGACCAGGGCACCTAGCACGATACCTAGTACCACGGTTGCGCCGGGCACATAGCGTGCTGGAATCCACTCCTCTTTTGCGACCAGAGACATCAGTTTGTTGCGCAATAGCACGGCGACGGACGTCACAATCAGCGCAATCCCTAGCCAGAATTTGATGGTAGAGACCACGTTGCTTGATTGCAGATCCATACTGTGCAGTGCCCACAGTGTGAGCATGGAGGCGGGCACACTACCTGCGGCCAGGCGCTTGACGATGGTCCAGTCAATGTTGCCCAGTTTGCCGTGTGCAAAAATGCCTACAGATTTAGTCACCGAGGCGTACAGTAAATCTGTGCCTACGGCGACTGCCGGTTTAATGTTGTAGAGTAATAAGAGGATGGGCGTCATTAAGGAGCCGCCGCCTACGCCTGTTAACCCTACCAAAAAGCCAACCACAAATCCTGCCAGTATGTATCCGAATTCCATGAGGAGTATCTTGAGAAATATAACCGCGGGATAATATCAGTCTTTTAATGATTGATTTAATAATCAATTGTTCTATGATATAGCATTTGGTTATATGGGGTTGGCAATGAAGTTTCACCAGTTACGTTATGTGCATGAGGTTGTCCGGCAACAATTAAATATCTCTGCGGCGTCTGAAGTATTGCATACATCGCAACCCGGCGTCAGCAAGCAGATCCAGTTGCTCGAAGAAGAGCTGGGGTTGCAGATTTTTCAGCGTAACGGTAAACGTTTGATAGGCGTGACTGAGCCTGGCCGCAAAATTGTCGAGCTATCAGCACGCGTCATGTTGGATATGCAAAATATCAAGCGCGTAGGTGACGAATATAGTCGTGAGGACACGGGCGAGTTGACCATTGCGACCACACATACGCAGGCGCGCTACCGCTTGCCCTCGGCGGTGAAGCAGTTTATTGCCCAATATCCCAATGTCAAACTGACTATCCATCAGGGCAATCCGGCGCAGGTGACTGAGTTAGTGGCTTCTGGTGAGGCTGATGTTGGTATTGCCACAGAAAACATCAGCCATGACGAGCGTTTGTCTTGCCTGGCCTGCTATGAGTGGAACCGTTGTCTGGTGGTGCCTCCTGAGCATGCATTGTTAAAAGCAAGCAAGCTAACCTTGAGCGATTTAGCGAGTTACCCCTTGATTACCTATGACTTCGCGTTTACCGGCGGCACCTTGGTCTCTAAGGTGTTTCACGACGCTGGCTTGCAGCCGAATGTGGTGTTTACCGCGATTGATGCCGACGTCATTAAAACCTATGTCAATTTAGGCTTGGGCATCGGCCTGATTGCGAATATGGCGTATGAGGAAACCCGAGACGCGCCGCTCAAAAGCCTGGATTGCAGCCATTTGTTCCCTAATAGCACGACTTATTTGGGGGTGCGCCGCGATGCGTTCTTGCGCGACTACATGTTGAACTTTATTACCATGCTGTCACCACAATACGATAAACGCACCGTGCAGCGTGCGTTGCACCAGGACTTGTGATGTGAGTCACACGGCAGTGATGGCTAACATGCTCTAATGCACTGGTCTGTGTAGAAGATGAAGAGGGGTGTCATGCGCTTATACCTGTTGAGAATGCTGGGTTGTCTGGGCTTGATCATGAGCATGCAGGCGTGCGCAGCCCCTGCGCATGTGCGTGTCATCGGCCATGGCATGCCGGATGTAGACCTGGATAACGCGATTTATGAGGTGCCAGTGAAGGAGGGGGTGACTTATCAGGACTTAGTTGATAGCCTGAAGTCGATCTCGGAAGGCATGAATTTCGTCAATCCGGCCAACTTCCCGATTGGAGACCATATGAAGCAACGTGGTCAGGATCCGCAAGGCGTGAAAGAAGTACGCACCTTTTGTAATTTAAGTATGGGCACCGAGATTATTCTCGATCACCCAGAGTTTCTAGTGTTTGCGCCTTGCCGCCTGGCGATTTATGAAAAGCCGGATGCCAGTGGCAAACGCCAGCTCTATCTTGGTCTGGACCGGCCTACGCATGATTTGAAAAATATCAAACACCCCACCGCCAGGGCGCAAGCCTCGGCACAGCAACTTGAAGATGCATTGATCGAGTTGATGGAAAAAGCGCGGCGCGGCGATTTTTAATATTTACAAAGACATTCTTTAAGCCACAGAGGAGATCTCTGCAACATGCGATTTCTGATGTTTTTATAGCCGTAGTACAAACCAAGGGCTTGTCTCTGTGCGCTCTGTGTCCTCTGTGGCTAAAATTTTTAAATCATTTCGCCCTTCCGGCAAAACAACAATCTTCCTCTTTTATCAGCCATCGCCTATACTCAACTTAACTTTAATTGTTTGAGTACACGCCATGGTTCAACCTATGCTTATCGCAAAAAATAATGATGTCGACAGCGTGATGCTGCCAAAAATGGCCAACCGCCATGGCCTGATTGCAGGCGCCACCGGCACGGGTAAGACCGTCACCTTGCAAAGCCTGGCTGAGCAGTTTTCACGCATAGGCGTACCGGTATTTATGGCTGACGTTAAAGGTGATTTATCCGGCATGAGCCAGGTTGGCGGCGGGAATGCCAAGGTGGATGCGCGGGTGCAGCAATTAGGGCTGACCGATTATGCCAATAAAGCTTATCCGGTGATGTTCTGGGATATGTTTGGCGAAAAAGGCCATCCGGTACGTACCACACTAAGTGAAATGGGGCCGCTATTGTTGGCGCGCATGCTGAACCTGAATGATGTGCAGGGCGGTGTATTGAATGCGATTTTCAAGATCGCCGATGACAATGGCATGCTGTTGCTCGATATGAAAGATCTGCGCGCGATGGCGCAGCATTGTGCTGAAAATTCAGCCACTTACCAAACCCAGTATGGCAATATTTCCACCGCTAGCGTCGGCGCGATTCAGCGTGCTTTGCTGCAACTGGAAACCGAAGGTGGCGATATCCTGTTTGGTGAGCCCGCGTTGAACCTGGAAGATATGATGCAAACCGATGCTAAAGGATTGGGGTTTATCAATATCCTGGCAGCGGACAAACTACTCAATTCGCCACGCGTATACGCGACCTTGTTGTTATGGATATTGTCTGAACTGTTTGAAAAGCTGCCAGAAGTCGGCGACATGGAAAAGCCCAAACTGGTGTTTTTCTTTGATGAGGCGCATTTGTTGTTTAACGATGCGCCCGCCATCCTCATGCAAAAAATCGAACAAGTGGTGCGTCTGGTGCGCTCTAAAGGCGTAGGTGTTTATTTCGTCTCACAAAACCCGCTGGATATCCCGGATGTGGTACTGGGCCAATTGGGTAACCGTGTGCAGCATGCCTTGCGTGCATTTACGCCGCGTGACCAAAAAGCGGTGCAGGTGGCGGCGCAAACCTTCCGCGCTAATCCCAAATTAAACGTGGCGACTGCGATTACCGAGTTGGGGGTGGGCGAGGCGCTGGTTTCTTTCCTTGATGAAAAAGGCGCGCCGACACCGGTTGAACGTGTGTTTGTCTGTCCACCAGAAAGCCGGGTGGGTCCGGCCACGGACGCCGAGCGCAAGCAAGTGATGGCGCAATCGCTGGTGGCTGGTGTCTATGACAAACTGGTCGACCGCGAATCGGCCTACGAAATTCTCAAACAACGTGCAGACCAGGCGGCCTCGGCCACACAGACGCAAACGCAAAAAGAGGAAGAAGGCTCAGGCTTTGATTTAGGTGGCATTCTGGGAGGCAAAACCAGCCGTTCAGATTCGGTGCTGGAGTCTGCGGCCAAATCTGCGGCGCGAGCCATTGGCTCTCAACTGGGGCGTGCCATTATCCGCGGTGTGCTGGGCTCGATTCTCGGGGGCAGCAAGACCAAGCGTTAATCTAACCTCGTCAGCCCAATCAGGACATCTGCATGTTAAGTGATATCGACATCGCCCAGGCCGCCACGCTAGAGCCCATTGTAGAGATTGCTGCCAAAGTCGGTTTGTCGTCACATGAGTTGCATGCCTATGGCCAGTATATGGCTAAATTGACGCAGGCGACTGTCAATCGGCTACATGCACAGCCTGCCAAAGCCAAGCTTATTTTGGTCACGGCAATCAATCCGACACCTGCCGGAGAAGGAAAAACCACCACCACTGTTGGTCTCACCGATGCCTTGAATCAGGCGGGCTATCATGCACTGGCTTGCTTGCGTGAACCTTCGCTGGGGCCAGTGTTTGGCATGAAGGGTGGCGCCACTGGCGGCGGCTATGCGCAAGTGGTGCCGATGGAAAATATTAACCTGCATTTTACTGGCGACTTTCACGCGATTAGTGCGGCCAATAATCTGCTCGCAGCCCTCATCGATAACCATATTTATCATGGTAATGCATTGCATTTTGATACCGTGAGTTGGCGCCGTTGCATGGATATGAACGACCGTGCCTTGCGGCGCATCACGCTGGATAATGATGTGCATACTGGCTTTGATATTACGGTGGCTAGCGAAGTGATGGCGATTTTCTGCCTGGCAACTGACCTGGCGGATTTAACACGCAGGTTGGGTCAGATTCAGGTGGGGCTAAATCAGCAAGGAACTCCCATTCTGGCCGGTGACTTACAGGCCGAGGGCGCCATGACCGCCTTATTGAAGGATGCTTTTCAGCCTAACCTGGTGCAAACGCTGGAAGGCTCGCCAGCGTTGTTGCATGGCGGCCCCTTTGCCAATATCGCGCATGGCTGTAACTCATTGGTGGCGACTAAAACGGCGTTGCGCCTGGCCGACTATGTCGTGACTGAGGCCGGGTTTGGCGCTGACCTGGGTGCTGAAAAATTTATGGATATCAAATGCCGCCAGTCAGGCTTGCGGCCAGATGTGGCGGTGATTGTGGCCACCGTGCGTGCCTTGAAATATAACGGCGGTGTTGAAGTCGCCGATTTGAATACGGAAAACCTGTCAGCATTAGCCATTGGTGTTGCCAATCTGGAAAAACATATTACAAACTTGCGCCAGCATTTTGACTTGCCGGTGGTCGTTGCGCTGAATCACTTTACTGCCGACACTGATGCTGAAGTGGCGTTGGTGCAAGTTGCCGTGGAGTCGCTGGGGGCCAGTCTGCATATGTGCAGGCACTGGGCGCAGGGCGGGGCGGGGGCGTTGAGTCTGGCGCATGCTGTGGCTGCCCAGGCGCAACAAGGGGCGGCGCCACGCTTGCTGTATGCAGATGATTTACCATTGGCAGAAAAACTGGCCACCATTGCGCAGGCCATTTATGGCGCCAGTGGTGTGACTTACAGTGCATTAGCCCAGCAGCAATTAACGCAGATGGCAGAGGCTAGCAAGGGCTTTCCAGTGTGTGTGGCCAAAACGCAGTATTCGCTCTCTTGTGATGCCAAGTTGCGCAATGTGCCAGAACATCATGTGTTGCATGTGCGTGAGTTACGCCTGTCGCGCGGTGCTGGCTTTGTGGTGGCGATTTGTGGCGACATCATGACCATGCCAGGCCTGCCTAAGCAGCCTGCCAGTGCACGCATCGGTGTCGATGCCAGTGGTAGAATAAGCGGCCTTTCCTGAAGTATGTGCCATGCTCACTTTTAGTCAACTCGGCCAGGCCGACCACACCATTAACAAATCCCGTTTTATTGCGCGCGCCATGCGTTGTGAAAATGAGCGTGAACTCGCCTTGTTTTTGCGCCAGTTTGCCAGCGAGCACCAAACAGCAGGGCATCTGGCCTATGCGTTTAGAATGAAGACGGCAGAAGGCATCGTGGCGCGATTTTCGGATGCAGGTGAGCCTGCAGGGACTGCGGGCAAGCCGATTATGCAAATGCTGGACGGGCAGAATTATGTCAATTGCTGCGTGGCCGTTGTGCGTTATTATGGTGGCATTAACTTGGGCACCGGTGGCTTGGTGCGTGCTTATGGTGGCACCGCCAAGCAGGCCATGGAGCAGGCGGGAAGCATGCCATTTGTGGAAATGGTGCAATTAAAAATATCCACCACCTATAAGCGAGTGGATGAACTCACGCGAGAAGTGCAGAAGCTGCATGGTGAAGTGCTGGACAAGCAGTTTGGCGAAAGTGTCCAGTTTCTGCTCAAGTTGCCGCTGGATGCTGCCAGGCAGTTGCAAGCCAGATTTGAGTGATAGACCCAATAATAGACCGGAGCCTGTGTGACCCAAACCCAACGATTTGAAATCGCCACCTATATTCTGATGGCAGTGTTGATGTGGCTGGTATTGCAGGTGCAATTGTTGCCTGCCTTGCTGGCTGGCTTGTTGGTGTTTGAGTTAATTCACGTCATTTCGCCGTTAATTGCGCGTAAATTGCCCGGAAAATACGCCAAGTGGCTGGCTGTGGTGCTGATTGCGACTTTGGTCATTGGTCTGCTGGTGGCGTTGGGCATGGGGATTATTACCTTGATACGCAGCGATGCCGGAGGCCTGGCCGTGTTGTTCGATCAACTGGCCAAGATTATTGAAGATTCGCGCAAGGTATTGCCGCCATGGCTGAATGAGCGCCTGCCGGATGATGCCATTACCTTGCAACAAACTGTGATTGATTGGTTGCGCGCGCATTCTGCTGACTGGCAATTGCTGGGCAAAGAAGCCGGACACCATTTAGCGCACATCCTCATCGGCATGGTGATAGGCGCGATGATTGCCTTGCATGACGTGCAAACCAAGGTCAACCACAAACCGTTTGCGCAAAGCCTGTTGCAGCGCATCACCTTGTTTGCACAAGCCTTTAAAAATATCGTGTTTGCACAGGTGAAAATTTCTGCAGTGAATGCGGCGCTCACCGGTATTTATCTAGCCGTGATTTTGCCGTTGTGTGGCGTGCATTTGCCGTTTACCAAAACCATGATTGCCATTACTTTCCTGGTTGGCTTGCTGCCGGTGATCGGTAACCTGATTTCCAATACCGTGATTGTGATTGTGAGTACCAGTCATTCATTTATGGTGGCCATGGGTTCGCTGGCGTTTTTAATCTTGATCCATAAGTTTGAATACTTCCTCAATGCGCGCATCGTCGGCGGCCAGATTCGCGCCTATGCCTGGGAGTTGCTGCTGGCGATGTTGCTGATGGAGGCCACGTTTGGCTTGCCAGGCATCGTGGCGGCACCGGTATATTATGCGTATATCAAGAGTGAGTGCCGTGAACGCGGCTGGGTATAAACGTCATGTTTAAATAAATAAGGCTCGCCACGGCGAGCCTTATTTATTTACCACAGTACTTATTTCAATTTATATAAACGGTTTTCCAGGGTTTTGCCACCACTGATCTTATCCATCTGGTCACCGCTGACCAGGCTGAGTTGCGCCAGCCTGTCGTCCGGGTGGGGGTGGGTCTGGAACAATAGGGCCACGCTGCCATCATTATTGTTAATGGTTTCCATCTCCTGAAGTACTTCTGCCAGGCCATAAGCTTCGTAACCTGCGCGGGCTGCCAGCACCGTGCCCATGCTGTCGGCTTCAAATTCGGCGCTTTTGTCCAGGTTGCGTGCACTGATTTCTGCGCCGGTAGACACCGCCCGTTGTGTCAGTTTGTTTTTGCTAATTTTTTCTTTGAGAAAAGAAGTACCTGCATCCAGCAGCGCCTGTTTTTGCATCACTTTCAGGTGGTGTTTTTGCACTACATGCGCGATTTCATGCCCCAGTACACCTGCCAGTTGTGCCTCACTGGTCAGGCGCAGGTACAGGCCTTTGGTGATCAGCACATAGCCGCCAGGGGCGGCAAAGGCATTGACATCATTGCTATCAATCACGCCAAAATGCCAGGGTAAATCGGCACGCTCGGATTGGCTGGCGACCCAGCGACCTACCTTGTTCACGTATTGCTGTAGTTGCGCGTCATTCACCAGTGGCGCAGCCCCGAGTATGGTGCCGGTGACATTGCGGCCGACTGCAATTTCGTCTTCGCGGCTAGGGTTTTTCCAGTTAATGTTGGCCAGCTTGTCTTGTGCCGAGGCGTTACTCTGCGTGTCATTATTTGCAGTGGTAGGTTCTGTTTTGCTGCCCGTGCCCAGTTGTTCGTTGACTGCATCTTTGAGCACGCCTTTGAGGTCCAGCGCAGAAGCGGTGCCCCATGCCAGGCTGCTGCACAACGCAAGCGCGATGGCCTGTTTCAAGGTCTTGTTCATTGTGCGCTCCCGGTAAAGTAAGGATAGGTGCGGTTACTGAGTCCACCGTTGCTGGCAAACTGTTTGGCATCGTCCGCGTTGACAGTGTAGCTTTCCAGTTTTTTGGTTTCTGCTTCGTTAAATTGCGCGGTTTTGAGGTCTTCTGCACTCAGGCCACGGATACCGGTCGTCGACACGACTTTGCCCGTGCCACTGCGGCCAGTGGCAACGCCCACCACGCCCGCCACATTGTTGCCGCCTGTGTTATTGCGTTTAACGGTGAGCAACCGCACCCAGCCGGTTTTACCTGCCGATTTAATCTGCAGCCAGGCACCTTTTTTATTGAGGATTTCCACGGCATCGTTTTTATTGACGCTGCCGACCACTTTGGCATCGCTAAAGGACTCTGCCCGTAGCTGGTCTGCTTTGAGGGCGACCCCGGTCTCCGCAGCGGCTGCCTGACTGCATGCAAATGCCGTCAGTAGCCACAGGATGTGTTTTTTGATCATGCTTTATGCTCCTGTTGATTGTGGTGTGCACTGGTTGTTGAATCTGCTAAAGCACTCATTTCCAGTTGTATCATGGCTTGTGCGAACAATATACGCCACTGTGCGGCCAGTTGTGACGCATGGTTGGCAATCTTGCCCTGATGTGTGCTGTAACGCACGACAGGCGCGCCAGGTAGACTCAATTGATTGAGTAATGTTTGCAGTTGAGCAGACAATTGCTGGGCGTCTTGTTGCGCCGCCTCACGGTAGGTGGTTTCAGGTGCATATTGCCAACTGACCATGACCATATCGCCAAACAAACCCCAGATACCGCTTTGGGTGCCAGTTAAAATATCAATTTGCGTCGGTGCACGGCAGGCTTGTTCGATTTCGCGACGAATGCGTTTCATGGCTGCATCGCCCAATGTTTCCGGGCTTTCAATTGCAATTGGCATCAGCAGTACCTCCAGCTCTGCGCTGTTTGAGGTGAGGCCAAACGCCAGCCAGCGTTGCAAGGCACGGTCGGTGGCCAGTGCGTAGATTTTAGCCACGCCAAAATAAGCCACCGCCCAGAAAATAGGCGCGGCCAAATCCAAATAGGTATGAAACAGGTTGATGGCCAGGTAAGACAACACCAGCAAACCAATCTGGCTGCCAGTAAACACGCCGTTAAAGCGGTCGCGATCTACTTTGAAATAAAACGCCAGCGTGGTGAGCCACACCAGTAAGAAACTCAGCAGGATATAAGGCAGTTTGCCGCGCCAGACCTTGAGGTAATCCTGATGCAGGCTGTTATCCAGCGCGGTGGCCAGAATCTCCACGCCAGGGAACTGCTTGTCCATGGCCGTCGGCTTGATGTCAAACAATGCCGGCGCGGTGGAACCGATGATGACAATTTTGCCTTTAAACTCATCTTTTACACGCGTCGGTTTGGCGCTGGTGAGGTCGCGATACACATCTCTAAAACTCACGTAGTGGTAGGTAAATGGTTTGCCACGCCAGTTGAGCAACATTTCATCCGGGGTGTTGCGGCTAATCTCTGCCTGGGCTTCGGCAACCACCAATGGTAGGGCAGGCAAAGTCCAGCCACGGTCCTGGTGGCGCATGCGATATTGGCGCACCACGCCATCGTTATCCGGGTACACATTATGTGTGCCCAGGCGGCCCGGCTTCCAGGCACCTTTGAAATAGGGTGGGATTGCGGCAAAGGTGGCTTGTTTGTCTGCATCGGCAGCCGCAACCAGCCCGGGAATTTGCGCATAGGTCAGTTGGCTTTGGCTATCCTGGCTGGTGTCCAGGCGCAGCAATGGAAAGAAGCAATGCTGGCATTCGGTGATGACATCGTTGAAATAGCTGTCGCTATCCGGGTTGTAGACGTCGGCATCCGAAAACACAATATCAAAGACGATGGCTTTAGGCTGTTGTTGCTGGATATTTTCCACCAGCTCGCCTATCACCTGGCGCGGCCACGGCCAGCGGCCATATTCCTTGGCCATGGCATCCAGACTGGCTTCATTGATATCAACAATGACGATAGATGGGTCAACTGCGGGTTTGAGAATGCGGTTCTTGACCATCAGGTCAAAGGCTTTGTCGCGCATGTTTTGCCCGACATGAAACACGGCGGCGTCGAGCAAGATTACCACGCTGAATAACAGGGCCAGATACAGGTAAAAGTTATTCTTTAGTTTTCGGGTCAGGCTGGCCAGCCAGAAGCCCAGCATCAATTTGAGTTTTAACATATCGCTCCCTTGTTATTGTTTGCCTGTTTCAGGTGATGCTTGCTCCTGGTTTCTTGCGACTAGCGCAGGATGACCCGAACGGGTCATTGTGACCACCAGGCATCGTCAGTATTCTAGCAACATCACAAGGACGCAGCGATGATCACTTGCTGAAATCTGAAAATCATATCGTTTCGATTTCTGCTTTTGCTCATTTTTGGCATCGTAGATGCCTTGGTGTGATTGTGGCGTGTTTTTCAAGTTTAAAGTCTCTTTATAGCCCCGCCAGTGCGGGGTTTTTTCTTTTTAATCCCTGCATTATTTTATTTTCTCGGCGGCGGCGTAGTCAGGCCCGTCATATAAGCTTCATGCCAGTGAAAACTTTCTGACATACAGTTTTTCAAGAATGCTCAAGGTGACACAGCGCTCACAAAGTGCTGTGGCAGACAATATTTAATTAAGCATTCAGAGAGGATGTTCAGAATGAAGCTAAAACCATGGGTGTTGGCTGGTTTGCTCGGCGCAGTGGCACTGTCTCAGGCGCAGGCAGCAGAGTTGATTCAAAACGGTGGGTTCGAGGTGCAGGGCGTAGATAGCTACGATATCTCTGGCTGGCAAGTCGGCGAGCAAGGCTTTTTAGGTGGTGTGTTGTCACAATCCGGTACGGTGTCAGAAGTGACAGGCAACACAACGGTTGGCGCTTTTCAAGGCAGCTATTATGGCTTGCTGGATAACTATGGCCTCGCGGCTAGTGTGCTGTATCAGTCATTTACAACCACGGCAGTCAGCCAGGCGACCTTGTCATTCCAGATGTTTGTGAATAACCAGAATGCGACGACCGAGATCGATGCCGCAGGCCTGGATTACAGCGTCGATGCGACTGACCATGCTAACCAGCACGTGCGTGTAGATGTGCTCAAGGCCGGTAGCGATCCATTCTCTACCAATAGCGCAGATATCCTGCAAACACTGTATGTCGGTGGCGCCAATGGCGGCCTGGCAGCGAACGATTATATCAACTACCAGTTTGACCTTTCATCCAGCCTGGCGGCCGGTGGTAGCTATGTGTTGCGTTTTGCCACGGTGGCTAACCAAAGCTCATTGCAGTTGGGCCTGGACAACGTGAGCTTGCAAACCGTGTCATCTGTGCCAGAGGCAGATACCAATGCGCTGATGCTGGCTGGCCTGGGTGTGATCGCGGCAGTGATGCGCCGTCGTTATTCATAACTTACAATATTAAAAGCTGATAAAGGAATCAACATGCAACTGTTTAACTTGAAACGCACGGCCATGGTCGCCATGCTGCTGGGCTCACAACTTCTTTCTAACGCGGCGATGGCTGAGGATGCCCAGTTCTGGCTGAACGATGGCGCTGCCAGCCTGAATGACAGCAAGAAGCTGGTACCTAATGCCAAAAAAGCCAAGAACGTCATCCTGTTTGTCGGTGATGGTATGGGTATCTCTACCGTGACTGGCGCACGTATTTTTGAAGGTCAACTGAAAGGCATTGATGGCGAACGTCATAAGCTGTCTTTTGAAGAGTTCCCATATGTTGCCTTGTCAAAAACATATTCTACCAACCAGCAAACGGCTGACTCTGCACCAACCATGACAGCCATGATTTCTGGCGTAAAAACCAACGATGGTATTTTGTCCCTGAACCAGTCTGTGGCCCGCAATGAGCCTAGCCCAGTCGTATTAAACGCTAACAAAGTGACCACTTTGCTGGAGCAGGCCGAGCAAGCCGGTAAAGCGACTGGCGTGGTTTCAACTGCACGTATCACCCATGCTACGCCAGCAGCCACTTACGCACATATCTCCAACCGTGACTGGGAAGCGAATGCAAACCTGTCCGCCGCGGCTGCCAGCAATGGTGTAAAAGATATCGCTGCACAACTGATCGACAACTTTGGCACTGGCAAAATCGGTGACGGCGTAGACGTGGTATTTGGTGGTGGCCGTAGTTATTTCTTGCCTAACAGCGTGACTGACATCGAAGGCACTAAAGGCCGCCGTACGGATGGCCGTAACCTGACACAAGAATACGTGAGCAAGTTTGGTGGCGTGTATATCGAAAACCAGACCGCATTCAATGCGCTGAACCCGGCAACAACTACCAAAGTATTGGGCCTGTTCAATCCATCCCACATGGAATACGAGCAAGACCGTCCTAACGATATCGCTGGCGAACCTTCACTGGCCGAGATGACTGGTAAGGCCGTTGATATCCTGAAGAAAAACCAGAACGGTTACTTCCTGATGGTAGAAGGCGGCCGTATCGACCACGCGTCCCACGCCGGTAACGCTTACCGTACGTTTAAAGATGCGGTGGCATTGTCTGATGCGGTACGTGAAGCGGTGTCTAAAGTGAACCTGAACGATACCCTGATCATTGTGACGGCTGACCATAGCCACACCTTGACTATTGGCGGTTACCCAAAACGTGGCAACCCGATTTTGGGCAAAGTGGTTGAACCAGGCAAAACGACGCCAACCCTGGCAGCAGATGGCAAGCCTTACACCACAGTGAGCTTCGCCAACGGCCCAGGCTACCATGTGAACTCCCCAGGCGATGCCGTGTACAACGAGTCTATCGCTGCTGGCCGTGTGGTAGATATGTCTGGTGTGGATACTGAAGATCCTGATTTCCACCAAGAAGCTTTGGTACCATTGAGCTCAGAAACCCATGCTGGTGAAGAGGTTGCGATTTACGCGATTGGCCCTAAAGCCTACCTGGTGCACGGTGTGCAAGAGCAGAGCTATATCTATCAAGTGATGAAAGATGCGTTTGGCTTCTAAATTGCAGTACGCTTGTGAGTATTGAGTATAGTGAGTAATGGCAGGGCAGCTTGAAGCTGCCCTGATCCCTTTGGTTGGAATGGAAAAACATGATATTGAAAAAATCCGCTGGATGTCTGGCACTGTTATTCATGAGTGCTGTTGCCATGGCAGATGACGTAGTGAATGCGCGTTATGAAACGGTGCAATGCGCACAACCATGCAAAGCAGAAGAGGCCAAACATGTGCAGTGGTGGCTGATGCGTGACACCAATCAGGTCGAGATACGCAATCTGTATCAAAACGGTGAGCCTGCACATCACAGCAGCCTGTGGTTGAAAAAACCAGCCGGGCAAATGAATTATGTATATTTGATGCATGACGAGCGCCGCGCCATTGATTATGCCGATGTCGATTTGAAATTGTTGTCTATCAAGACCGATGAGCAGTTCTGGCAACTGAAATCACAATTGGTGACGGATAGCGAACTGGCCAGTCTGCAAAAAGTAGACGCAGCGCCTGCGACGCAATACGGTTACCCGGTAGAAAAATATGAGGGTACTTTGGGCGATGGCATTCGCAGCGAAGTCTGGTGGATTCCGGCATTAAAATTACCTTATAAAGTGGCTTATACCTATCCGCAGCACACGGTGAATATCCAGTTGCAAGCACTGCAACCAGCCGCCAAGGCAAATCAGCCGGTAGAGATTGCGCCTGCCACTTCGCTGACGGCACTGAGCAACTACCAGCACGTGGATTATGCTGACCTCGGCGATATGGAGCACAATCCTTCTGAAATGCAATGGCTAGCCAAAGCGCACGGCGCGCCTGGTTTGCATGCGCATGAGCATTAACCTACTCGTTTAATCTCCGTTTCAAGCACGCATACATCGACGCAGCGAATTTGTGCTACGTCGATGTGGCGTACACGCTCATCGGCTATAATGCCGCCATGACGCTTCAAATTATTCAGTTACTCCTGTTGCTGTTAGTGATTGCCATGCTGGTCTGGCAGTGGCGTACGCAACAACAAGCTGCACAGCAGGCATTGTCGCAATTACTTTCCCAACAGCTTGAAGAAAAACATCGCCTGATGATGAGCGAGATGCATCAATCGCTTAATCAACTGGCTGACCGATTACAAAGCTTAAATAACGACCAGCAGGATCGCTTGCGTGCGCAGTTGTCGCAAGAACTCACCGCGACCCGCGAAGCCATGCAAGCCTTACAAGTAGCGCAGCGTGACTATTTAAGCCAAAGCAGCGAGCAACTCAGCCTGAGTTTGCGTAATGGTTTGTCCGAGCAGGGCATGTTGCAGCAAAACCTGCTCAAAACCGCCTTGCAAACCACTACGCAAAGCCTGACGCAAAGCATAGAGGCGTTAACCAAGATTGTTGACACGCGGCTGGAAGAAATGAGCGGCAAGGTGTCTATTCGCCTGGAAGAAGGCTTTAAGAAGACCAATGAGACCTTCGTTAGCGTCATGGAGCGTTTGGCCACCATTGATGAAGCACAAAAGAAAATTGATGGCCTGAGCGTGAATGTGGTGAGTTTGCAAGAGCTGCTTGGCGACAAGCGCAGCCGTGGCGCGTACGGTGAGGTGCAGTTGGAGGGTTTGGTGCGTAATGTGTTGCCCGCCAGCAGTTTTGCTATGCAGCATACGCTGAGCAATGGCGCGCGTGTGGACTGCGCCTTGTTCTTACCTGAACCGACTGGCACCGTGGCGGTAGATAGTAAGTTCCCATTGGAAAACTATCACCGCATGATTGATAGCAGCCTGGGGGAGCTGATGCAGGCGCAGGCGGCCAAATCGTTTAAAGCCGATATTAAAAAACATATCGATGACATTAGCAGTAAATATATTATTGCCAATGAGACCTCGGACGGTGCAGTGATGTTTATTCCTGCCGAAGCGGTGTTTGCCGAAATTCATGCTTACCACGGCGATGTGGTTGATTACGCCATGCAGAAACGTGTCTGGCTGGTATCGCCTACCACCTTGATGGCCGTGTTAAACACTGCGCGCGCGGTGCTCAAAGACGTTGAGATGCGCAAGCAGGTGCATATTATTAAAGATGAACTGGGCAAACTGAGTAAAGATTTTGACCGCTTTGATACCCGTATGAAAAAACTGGCCGATAATATCCGCCAGGCACATGAAAACGCACAGGACGTGCATATCAGCAGCCAGAAAATTTCCCGCCGCTTTGCCCAGATTGAAAAGGTTGAACTGGTGCAGACGACAGGCCTGGATACGCTGGAATTGCTGGATGAATTAGACGAGGCTGGAAAGAACACCCCAACATGAATATCACCATTTTATATTTCGCCCGTATCAAGGAAGTCGTCAATTATTCTTCTGAAGACGTTGAGTTGCCAGACGGCGTAGAAACCATTGTGGCGCTCAAGTCCTGGCTATCGGGCCGTGGCGACACCTGGCAAAAATTGTTTAGTGGTGGCGGAGTTGTACGTGCCGCCATCAACCATGAGCTGGTGGATGATATGGCTACGTTTGATGATGGTGATGAAGTGGCGTTTTTTCCACCGGTGACCGGGGGCTAGATTGAGCGCGCTCATTGACCTCAACGTGTCTGTGCAGGCCGACGATTTTGATGTTGGCCTGGAGTTGCAGCGGCTCAGGGCCGCGACGCCACAAGCGGGTGCACTGGTGAACTTTGTCGGGTTGGTGCGCGAGCTGTCTGCGGCTGGCCAGTTAAGCGAGATGGTCATTGAACATTATCCTGGCATGACCGAAAAAGCCTTGCAGCAGATTGCCCTGCAAGCCGCACAACGCTGGCCGTTGCTAGGGGTGCGTATTATTCATCGTGTTGGGAGATTGCCCGCGCAGGCGCAGATTGTGCTGGTGGCTGCCACCAGTTTGCACCGGCAAGCGGCGTTTGAAGCCTGTGCGTTTATGATGGATTATTTAAAAACCGAGGCGCCTTTCTGGAAAAAAGAAGTCGGTGATTTTGGCCAGCACTGGGTAGAAGCCCGTGTATCCGATGAACAAGCAAAACAACAGTGGAAACTGCCTAAATGATGCAAGTACTCAGTCCTAATGAAATGACCGTTTCCTACAAGCTGTCGCCCATGTCGTTTGAATCTACCGAAGCGTTGCTGGATGCGGCCGACTTGGGATTAACGGACTATGGCTGGAAATTACAGCCGGAAGCGCAGAAAACCCTGATGATGGGACTGTCCTTGCAGCAGGCCGGGAGCAATGTGCTGGTGCTGGGTACACCTGGCTCAGGTCGGGCGGCGTTAACCATGGCGGCCATGAAGGCCGCTGCCGTCACGGGTATTGATAGTTCGCTGACAGATCTGGTCGCCCTGTATGACTTTAGCCAGCAGGCTTGCGTCAACTACATCAAATTGCCTGCGGGCCTGGGTGCGCAATTACGCACGGTGATGGATTCATTTATCAAGGCCTTGGTCGCTGAAATGCAACAGTGGGTAGATGCCAGTGGGCAGGTGAATCTGCCACAGGCTGAAACCTGGCTGGAAGAGCGTGTGGATAGCTTGCGCTCGCAGTTAAGCAGTGCCAAGTTATCACCATTTTTTAATATCATTAAGCCGGAAGTACTGGCCTATTTGCAAGCCTGGCAGCAAGTGGGTGGCGAGGGCGAAGGCGGCTCTGACAGTATTATCAACGACAGCTTCTTGTCCCGCTTCCGCGTCAATTTACTGGTCGATCAGCGTGCCAATCTCACGGCTGGTGTGAAACAACCGGTGGTCGAAGAAAAAGACCCGGGGTTTGCGGCGTTGTTCGGCATGCTGGAAACAGCCGCTGGTGAGTCTGCGCAATGGCCGGAGTTTTTACGCCTGCGTGCTGGTAGCCTGCATCAGGCCGATGGCGGCATGTTGTTGTTGCATCTGCGTGATTTAATGCAGGACGAGGGCAATGGCAGTGCATTGCTCGAAAAACTGTATCGTTTTATGCGTAACTGCGAGGTGCAGATTGAGGATTGGGCTAACCACGCACAGCAGGGCGCAGGCGGCAACCGCCATGGCGCACTGCCGGTGCATGTGAAAATTGTCATGATTGCCAGCCGCGAAGATTATTACGATTGCCTGGAAGCGCAACCGGATTTCTTTGATTTCTTCCCGATTAAAGTCGAATTTGAAGACCGTGTGCCAGCCACGCTGGAAAACTATGCCTGGGTGTCAGGCTATATTGCCCGCAAATGTCAGCAGCAAGTGTTGCCTCATTTTAGCGGCGCAGCGGTCAATGTGATGTTGCAGTTTATGCATCGCGTCGAGGAGGATCAGGGCCGTATCAGTACGCGTTTTGCCCATCTGGACCAGTTAATGTACGAAAGTGTGGCGGTGGCAGCGGATGCGCGATTGGTGACCGATGTGCATGTGAAGCAGGCGCTCTCGGCCCGTTTGCTACGTCAGCAGTTTTTTGAAACGCAGATTCGTGACTCCATTATCGATAACGAATTGCTGATTCAAGTGCATGGCAATGTAGTGGGGCAGGTCAATGGCTTGACGCATATTGAGTTGGGGGATGCCAGTTTCGGTTCGCCCATCCGTATTACTGCGCGTTGCTATCCTGGTCGCAGTGGGGTGATCAACATTGACCGTGAAGTCAATATGAGCGGCCCTACGCACGACAAGGGGATTTATATTCTGCAAAACTGGCTCAGTGCCAGTTTTTGGGCGCTGGCGCCACTGAGCCTGAATGCCTCACTGGTATTTGAGCAGGAATATACCGGCGTTGAGGGTGACTCTGCCTCGTGCGCCGAGTTGTTCGCACTGCTTTCCGCGTTGACCGGTTTACCAATCAAGCAAGGCATGGCAGTCACCGGCGCGCTCAACCAGTTTGGCGAAGTAATGCCGATTGGAGGCATCAACGAGAAAATTGAAGGGTATTTCCGTGTCTGTGAAGCCTTGGGCTTGAATGGCGAGCAGGGCGTGATTATCCCCAAACGTAATCAGCGCCACCTGGTGCTGGATGAGAGCGTGGTGACGGCAGTGAATAATGGCATGTTCAAGATTATTGCCATCGACCACGTGCTGGAGGGGATTGCGCATTTAACGGAATGTGAGGCTGGCACGCAGGAGGCTGACGGCACGTATGCAGGCGATACGCTGATGGCGCGTGCACAAGGCGCCTTGGCCAGTTACCGGCATACCCTTGAACGTAACCAGGCGCGCATGGCTTATATCCAACAGCATCCAGATCAATTGGACCTCTAACTATGCCGCGCACGCATCATCGTAAGCAGGAGGCGCCCCCAGAAAAAGACGACGGTTGCCGCCTGGACAAATGGTTATGGGCTGCACGCTTTTTTAAAACACGCAGTTTGGCGGCAGAAGCGGTAGATGGCGGCAAAGTACGTATCGATGGTGACCGTGCTAAAAATGCACGAGAAATGAAGCCCGGCATGCGTGTCAGCATCAAAAACAAGGACATGCAGATTGAGGTCGAAGTGCTGGCGTTAAGCAACGTGCGGCGTGGTGCACCTGAGGCTGCGTTACTCTATCGCGAAACGGATGAAAGCCAGCGTCTACGCCAACAGGCACAAGAGACAGGTGCTGATCAGTATGCCGAACGTGACCGTGGCCTCGGGCGACCCACCAAGCGGCAAATGCGCGAGATTCAGCGCTTTACCGGCCGGGGCTAGTTGCTTGAATTAGCTCGGGCGGCGTACACCTACAGGCATGCCTGTTTTAGCCACGGCTTGTGCCCGGCACGACACATCCAGTTTCTGGAAAATACGTTTGAGGTGGTTTTTAACGGTATTAGCGCTGATATTCAGGATCATGCCGATTTCGAGGTTGGTCTTGCCGCTACGCACCCAGTGCAGAATCTCCTGCTCACGGTCAGACAAGCCGCCTTGCGCCATGCTATCCAGCAAGTCTTCATCTTTTACCACTGGTGTCAGGTGGCCGATACGGCGGATGGCAGCATCCAGGTGCGGCATAATCATGCCCAGCATCTGGTCTGGTACCGTAAATTCTTTGGTGCGGTCAAAAAAGACATAAATGCAGTCCGCTTTGCCACGCGTATCACGCACGCCATACACCATTAATGAATGCATTTTAATCAGTTGCTGGGTGAACGGATTGGGCGATTGTGCATGAATGCCGCTGGCATCAAAGCGGTTGATGACATACCACTTGTCGTCATTTTCTACCCAGCGCTTGTATAAGTTGCACATCAGGTAGTTCACAATGGCCGAGTCTTCAAGCAGGCGCTGTGTGGATAATTCAGGAAATGACGACGACACATCAAAATGCAGTTCACCA
Organism: Methylophilus sp. 'Pure River'; assembly: GCF_046765995.1. Lineage (NCBI taxonomy): Bacteria > Pseudomonadati > Pseudomonadota > Betaproteobacteria > Nitrosomonadales > Methylophilaceae > Methylophilus > Methylophilus sp. 'Pure River'. The sequence goes on from NZ_JBKOUE010000001.1 coordinate 381,126, forward strand.
CTGCTAAAGTCGCCCCAGGCCGCCAATAGTACATCGTGCCGCATCAGCGGATGAATGTCTTGTTTTAGCCAGTTAAAGAATTCAATATGGCGTTTAATCGCATATGAGTTCTGGATGGCCTGCAAGATGCCTTCCCAATGGGTTTGTTTTTTTTGTACCAGCATGCAGTTACCTCAAGTTATTCTACGCAGGACGGACTTAGCCCGCTGTATCTTCATGGTCTCAAGGTCTTTACGGCGCAATTCTATACTTCTTTAATGGGGATAGTCTGTGGCTCAGGCAGAAATCTCGGTTGATACAAGTCAAGGATTTCATTTTTTTGGATTTTTCATTTCAAAACAAAGGGATACTTGCGTTAAAATAAGAAGTAAAGAATCGTAATGCATCAGCAGGTATGAGTGGACAGCGATGAGTAGACTAAATAAGTTGCCGAATGGCGTGCGTTATCCCAGTCATAAAGAATGGCAGTTGCTGAAAAAACTGCCCAAATGGTGGTTGTTGGGTACGCTGGTGTTTGTGGCGCCGCTAGCGTATGCCTGGTGGCAGAACGGCGATTTGTTGACGCGTGATATCGAGCGCACGGCCATGTTCCTGGGGTTGCTGTTTACCTTCTGGTTTTTTATTGGTGCCATGATGATAGGGCTGATTGTGATCATTATCATGAAAGGACCGGGTTATGTGTCTGATCCTTATTTTCTACCCAAGGAAGACAAAAGCCTGGAGAATCCGCCAAAAAAGTAATAAGTCCTTGTTGTAGCATGAAATCCGGTTTATAATCGCGTGCTTTGCAACCTTGCCACACTTTGTTTGCAACCACTGTATGCCACATGGCATGTGCGTGATTGGTTCTGAAGGTGGCTAATAACCACAAGGAAATCTCATGCGACACTATGAAATCGTGTTTATTGTTCACCCTGACCAGAGTGAACAAGTGCCAGCAATGATCGAGCGTTACCGCGCTCAAATCACTGGCAATGGCGGCAACATTCACCGTCTGGAAGACTGGGGCCGTCGTCAACTTGCCTATCCAATTCAAAAAGTACACAAAGCACACTACGTGTTGATGAACATCGAGTGCAGCCAAGAAGTGCTGGAAGAAATGGAACACGGCTTCAAATTTAACGATGCTGTATTACGTCACCTGACAATCGCGACGAAAACAGCAGTGACAGCACCAAGCCCAATGATGAAAGAGGAAAAATCCAAAACCATCGTTGGTGACGCACCTGCTGCTACCACTGAGGCAACTGCTTAAGTCGTGTTGTGAATACGCTGGTGATTGCGGCAACGATTCACTCTGTTGAAGCGTTGCGTTACACACCGGCAGGCTTGCCCTTGTTGCGATTGCAATTGCAGCATGATTCAGAACAGCAAGAAGCTGGGATGAATCGCAAAGTGCAGTGTCAGTTACCCGCAGTGTTGATTGGTGAAAAAGCCAGTCTGCCATTGCAAAGCGGCGATCACATCAAAGTGAAGGGGTTTTTGGCGCAGCGCAGTGCAAAAAGCACACAAGTGGTACTGCATATACAAGAATTACAGCGAATACAGTATTAAAGAATTTAAGGAGTTTCAAATGGCAAGAGATATGTACAAACGTCGCCGTTACTGCCGTTTTAGCGCAGAAGGCATCAAAGAAGTTGACTACAAAGACGTAGATCTGTTGAAAGATTTCGTTTCTGAAAACTTCAAAATCATCCCAGCCCGTATGACTGGTACCAAGGCTAAATACCAACGTCAACTGACAACCGCGGTTAAACGCGCGCGTTTCCTGGCACTGATGCCTTACACAGACAAACACCCAGGTTAATTGGCGGCTTAGGAGAACAACATGCAAGTAATTTTATTGGAAAAAGTAGCAAACCTGGGCTCACTGGGCGACGTGGTTAAAGTGAAAGACGGTTACGGCCGTAACTTCCTGATTCCACAAGGTAAAGCTAAACGTGCAACAGAAGCAAACAAAGCTGTTTTTGCAGCACAGCGCGCTGAGTTGGAAAAACAACAAGCTGACTTGTTGGCCGTTGCACAAGCACGCGGCGAAAAACTGGCTGGTTTCAGCCTGACAGTGGCTCAAAAAGCAGGTGTGGATGGTCGTCTGTTCGGTTCCGTGACTAACATGGACATCGCTGAAGGCTTGCAAGCACAAGGTCACGAAGTGAAGAAAGCGGATGTGCGCCTGCCAAACGGCCCACTGAAGAACATCGGTGACTTCGCGGTGAGCGTTGCACTGCACCACGACGTGGTTGTAGACATCACTGTAACAGTGACACCAGAAGCTTAATCAAGCCTCTGTATGTAGTATAAAAAAGGCTACTTCGGTAGCCTTTTTGTTTTTCTCTGAGTCCTCCATAGCTAAAATACTTTTAATCTTTCATCCCTGCCAAAACCCCAAAATGCGTGACTGCTTTTCGGTATAATCGCCAGATGGCTGATGAACAACTCGAATTCTTAAAACTCCCTCCACATTCCATTGAAGCTGAGCAATCGGTCCTCGGTGGGCTGTTGCTCGACAACGAAGCACTGGACAAAATCGCCGATATCCTCGCGCCGCAAGATTTTTACCAGCACGACCACAAGCTGATTTATGAGCATATTGCGCGTCTGATTGAGCGCAACCAGCCTGCTGATATTGTGACAGTGGCTGAGTCGCTGGAAAACAGCAATGAGCTGACAACGGTAGGTGGCGTGGCTTATCTGGGCGCACTGGCACAGAACACACCGACGGCGGCCAATATCCGCCGCTATGCTGAGATTGTGCATGAGCGTTTTGTGATGCGCCAACTGGTCACTGTCGGCACCGATATTGCCGAAAGCGCTTACCTGCCGAACGGCCGCAATGCACAGCAATTGCTCGACGAAGCCGAAGCCAAGATTTTCCAGATTGCCGAAGGCGGTAACCGCAAGAGTCAGGGCTTTTTGGGCATGCAAGTGTTATTGCCGCAAGTGGCTGACCGCATTGACTACTTGTATTCGCGTGAAAACCATTCTGATGTGACGGGCATCCCAACCGGCTTTACCGACCTCGACTCAATGACCTCTGGTTTGCAAGGTGGCGATATGGTGATTATTGCCGGGCGTCCGTCCATGGGTAAAACGGCGTTTGCGATTAACATCGCTGAAAACGTGGCCCTGGAGACCAACAAAGCAGTGGCCATTTTCTCGATGGAGATGGGCGCGACACAGTTGACCACGCGTATGATTGGCTCGATTGGCCGCCTGGACCAGCATAAGATGCGTAACGGTAACCTCGAAGACGAGGACTGGGAAAAACTCACCACCGCGCTAGGTAAACTGAACGAAGCGCCGATTTATATTGATGAAGGCGCAGGTTTAAGTAGCTTTGACGTGCGTGCGCGTGCGCGTCGTTTGCATAGGCAGACGGGTGAGTTGGGCCTGATTGTGATCGACTATTTACAATTGATGAGTTCACCGGCCGGGCGCCAGGGTGAAAACCGGGCGACCGAGATTTCTGAAATTTCACGTTCTCTCAAAGCCTTGGCTAAAGAATTAAATGTGCCTTTGATTGCGATTTCGCAGTTAAACCGCAGTGTGGATCAGCGTCCGGACAAACGCCCGGTGATGAGTGACTTGCGCGAATCTGGCGCGATTGAGCAGGATGCTGACTTGATTATGTTCGTGTACCGTGACGAATACTACAACCCGGACAGCGCGGAAAAAGGCACTGCCGAGATCATTATTGCCAAGCAGCGTAACGGCCCGATTGGCCGCGTGCGCCTGACCTTTATGGGTGCGCATACACGCTTTATGGATTACGCCAACGCCGCGTATATGCCTGACGAGTATTAATCTGGCTGGCATTACATATGCGTCCTATTGTTGCCCATATTTCAGAAGCTGCGCTAGCGCATAACCTCGCGCAAGTCAGGCGCTATGCGCCGCAATCCAAAGTGATTTCCGTCGTCAAAGCCAATGCCTATGGCCACGGCCTGCTCAATGCTGCGCGCGGATTAAAAGAAACTGATGCTTTTGCCGTACTCAATATCAGTGAGGCGATTACGTTGCGCGACGCCGGTTACCAGCACCCGATTCTGTTGCTGGAAGGAGTGTTTTCGGCGGAAGAGATGACACTGGTGGATCGCTATCAGTTGGATACGGTGGTCTCTCATCACGCCCAGTTGGCGTGGGTGCTGGAAAGTGCGCCTAATATTCCGCTGCGAATTTACCTCAAGCTGGATAGCGGTATGCATCGGCTGGGTTTTCAGCCGCAGGCATATGCGCATGCCTTGCAGCAATTGGCCAGTTCAGCGAATGTGCGTGAACTGATATTGATGACCCATTTCGCCAACGCAGATGTGGCTGATGGTACCGATGCTGCCATGCAAGTCGTGGCGCAGGTGATGCCAGCCTCCTATGCACGCTCGCTGGCCAATTCTGCTGCTATTGTGCAGCAGTCACACACACATGCAGACTGGGTACGCCCGGGCATTATGCTGTATGGCGCCACGCCAGTGGCTGAAAAATCTGCCAGCAGTTTGGGGCTAAAACCGGTGATGACCTTGCAGTCTGGCTTGATTGCGGTGCAGGAAATTGCCGCCGGTGAGAGCGTAGGTTATGGCAGCCTGTTTGCCGCAGACAAACCCACACGCGTAGGGATCGTAGCTTGCGGCTATGCGGATGGTTATCCACGGCATGCGCCTACGGGCACGCCCATTGCCGTCGCTGGCCATTTAACCCGCACATTAGGGCGGGTCTCCATGGATATGCTGGCAGCCGATATTACCGATATTCCACAAGCTGCTATTGGCAGTACAGTGGAGCTGTGGGGTGAACAGGTGCCGGTGGACGCGGTGGCGCTGGCTGCCGGTACCATAGGCTACGAATTGTTATGTGCAGTCACGGCCAGGGTGCCTTTTAAAATTCATGGCTAAAGCAAAAACACAATATACCTGCACTGAATGCGGTGCGTCTGAGCCTAAATGGCAAGGGCAGTGCCCGAGCTGCAATGCCTGGAATACACTGCTAGAAACAGTGCCCGAAACGGCGACGCAAAGCCGTTTTGCCAGTCTGGCGCCGACAGCGCAACTGCAAAAACTGGCCGATGTCGAGGCGCAGGATGTGTCGCGGCAGGCAACCGGTATTGCCGAATTTGACCGCGTATTGGGCGGCGGCTTGGTCGCAGGTGGCGTGGTACTGATTGGTGGTGACCCTGGAATCGGTAAATCTACGCTCTTACTGCAAACCGTGTGCAAGGTCTCGCAGAGCCTGAAATCTTTTTATATCAGTGGTGAAGAGTCTGCGCAGCAGATTGCCATGCGTGCACAACGCCTGGGGCTGGATGCCAGCCAGGTAGATGTGCTGGCCGAGATCAACCTGGAAAAAATCAGCCAGGTGCTGCAACAGCATAAACCAGATGTGGTGGTGATCGATTCGATTCAAACCGTGTATTCAGAGGCGTTGCAATCGGCGCCTGGTTCGGTGGCGCAGGTACGTGAATGCAGTGCGCAACTGACGCGCATTGCCAAGCAATTGGGCATCAGCATGATATTGGTCGGGCATGTGACCAAAGAGGGTTCTCTAGCTGGGCCGCGCGTGCTGGAACATATTGTCGATAGCGTGCTCTATTTCGAAGGTGACCAGAATTCGAGTTTCCGCTTGATCCGAGCCTTTAAAAACCGTTTCGGTGCGGTCAATGAGTTGGGCGTGTTTGCCATGACTGAAAAAGGCTTGCGTGAAGTCAGCAACCCTTCGGCCTTGTTTTTATCGCATCACGAGTCGCCGGTGCCTGGTTCCTGCATCACTGTCACCCAGGAGGGCACGCGGCCTTTGCTGGTTGAAATTCAGGCGCTGGTGGATACCGCACATGCCCCTAATCCCAAGCGCTTGTGTGTTGGTCTGGAGCAAAACCGGCTGGCCATGTTGCTGGCAGTGTTGCACCGCCATGCAGGCGTGGCCTGCTTTGATCAGGATGTGTTTATCAACGCTGTCGGCGGCGTCAAAATCAGTGAGCCTGCGGTTGATTTGGCCGTGTTGCTGGCTATTGTGTCGTCATTGAAAAACAAACCACTAGCCAATAAGCTGATTGTATTTGGTGAGGTTGGTTTGGCTGGAGAAGTGCGGCCAGTACAGCGCGGTCAGGAGCGCTTGAAAGAAGCGGCCAAACTGGGCTTCACACATGCGATTATCCCCAAAGCCAATGCGCCTAAGGGCGGTGTTGCCGGGTTGCACATTGATGCCGTGGATCGGTTGGAACAAGCCATAGACGTGCTGCGCGCATAAAAAAATGGCAACGACTGCCGGGAATGCAATCGTTGCCAGAGAGTGAGGCTGCCCAGAAGAGGGAGGACAGCCACAGGGAAGCGGTTGTGCGCCTGTATTTAGGCAGCGTATTAAAAAAACTCGGTTTGTTTCGGATTGTCAGTCTTCAGTTTCTGATCATTTCTGGCCGTTTTTTCCTGGTTAATCTTATTGATCTCCATGTGTGTCAGCGGGTCTTGGCAAGCTTTCAGTTGCTGTTCGTCGTTGGCGAGTCTCACGCATTCTGCTTGCTTGCTCAGTTTTTTAATGATGCGTTGTTTATTTTGCATCAGGTTGGCATAGGGTTCCGTGGACGACATGTCTGATGCAAAGATAGAGATGTTCACCAACAGTCCCGTGGTCATCACAGTTGCGTATTTCATGGGCTTGCCTTTCTGCGATTGACGATGGATGCAGTATAAAAAACCGCTGCGGCATTGTCAGTTACAAACCGGTTGGCTTTTGTAGCAATTTGTAGCGACTTCGATACAGAAGGGGCGGCGTCGGCCACGACGATGGCATTTAGTCACAAAAACTTCATGCAACTATTCGCAACAAGCACTTGCCCCAAATGGGTGTTACTTATCACATGGGTGTGACAATAAGATGACATTCAATAAAAAATACATCAGGAGCAACAATAATGAAAAAAATCATTTTTCTTTTACCGCTGATGATGTCGGCTTGTGCCAGCGTGACGCCGCATCAATATACGACGCAACAAGGCAAGATGGGCTATACATTGACGTGCAGCGAGTTTAATACAACATGGGAGCAGTGCCAGTCCAAAGCTGGTGAACTGTGTTCGCAAGGATATGAAGTAGACAAGCAGTTGTCTTTTAAAGAGACTTTCCCTGATAGCGGCGATGGTATTTACCGGCCAGCCAACAATCACCTGGCGGTTGTGTGTAAAGACTCAGCGGGTTAAGTCTGCGCTGTCTATGATGGCCTGCGCCGCGGCAAAGCCGCTGCTGACCGCACCCTCAATGGTCGCGGGGTAGGGCCCGGCGACATAGTCTCCCGCCAGGAAAATATGCGGGTCGGCGGTGTGCGTGGCAGGTCGTTGAAGCGATGGTGTGCAACTGAAGGTGGCGCGCTTTTCGGTGATGATTTGCGACCACAGTGGTTGTGCTGGCAGCGAGCAATGGTAGGTGGATAAAGCCAGATTGATTTCGGCGATACATTGCGCCACCAGGGCGGTTTTATCAGCGATCAGCGGCGGATGCGCGCTGATGACCACGGCAAGTAGGCCAGCCTGGTCGCAACATTGTCCGCGGTCAAATACCCATTGTGCCAGGCCGTGACATAAGCCCATGATGGAGTGTGGTAAGCGCGTCTCCGTACTGTATTGCAGGTAAACCGTGGTGATTGGTTGATAGTCGAATGCCGGGATGGCCACACCGGTCATGGTTTTAAGTTGATGCGGGCCTGCGGCAATAATGACATCGTCAAATATGGCTACATCTGTCGTGGTAGATATTTCACAACCGGCATCTGTGGCTTTGATCGCTGTCACCGGGCAGCGCAACCTGACCTCACCCCCAGATTCTTGAATACGCTGTAATAACGGCTGTATCAAGGCACTGGATAAGTCTGTTTTCACCACCAGAAAATCACTGTCCTGGCGGCGGTGTTGAAAGCTATCGCGTAGCACATTCAGAAAGATTTGTGCGCTGGCAAAGATGATTGGTGTATTGAGCGCCGCCAGGCACAGCGGCTCCCACAATGTGCGAATGGCGAATGGCGTTTGCTGACCTTGTCTGAGTAATTCAGCAACAGGGATGTCTTGCGCCAGTGTAAATGCCTGTTGTTTAAGCTGCTGCATCCAGCAGATCGCGCGCCATTTACTATGCCAATCCAACCCTTGTGCAGTGAGTAAGCCCCATAATAAATGCAGCGGCGCAGGCAGCCAGGCGGGCGTGACCAATGACATACGCTGTGTACCATGATGCATATGCAAGGTCAGTGGCAGGCGCATAAACACTTGCCCTGACTCTAGCTGCGCTTCTTGTAACAATGTGAGCGTGGCACGATAGGCACCTATACACAGGTGTTGCCCATTATCTAATAGGGTTGTGTGATGTGGGACGCCGCGCGCACGGCCACCTGCTTGCGGAGCAGCTTCAAACAGGCACACCTGGTGACCATGTTGCAGTAGCCTGAGTGCGGCAGATACGCCCGCCAGTCCGGCACCGATGACTGCTACTTTCTTACCTACAGACGCAGTTGCGTTCATGACTGGTGATATTTAAACCAGGCGCCCAGCGCCAGTTTGAGCTTTCTGAAAGGGGGTAATGCAATTTTATGTGTCAGCACCAGGTTAGGCTCGGGTTTGATTTCTTGCAGCAGTGCGCGATAGATGGCCGCCATCATTAAGCCTGGCAATTGTGGTTTGGTATCTGCCTTGGGGAGCTGGCTCAGCGCTTTGTCATAAAACATTTCAGCACGTTCGATTTGCTTCAGCAACAAGGCTTGTGTCTGCGGCGAAGCTTGGCTGTGCAGTAACTGTTCCTCAGTCACCCCGGCACGCTCCAGCTCATCGAGCGGAATATAAATGCGGCCGCGGCGTGCGTCTTCGCCAACATCGCGAATGATATTGGTGAGCTGAAATGCCATGCCCAGGTCATGTGCATATTCCAGCGTTGCCTGGTCTTTGTAACCAAAAATCTGTGCCGACAGCAGTCCCACCACGCTGGCAACGCGGTAACAATACAAAGCCAGTTGCTCAAAGTCGGCATAGCGGTTGTATTGTGTGTCCATTTGCATGCCGTCGATGATTTCAACGAAATGCGCTTCTTGCAAGCCAAAGGTCTTGACCACCGGGTGCAAGGCCTGTGTCACAGGGTGTTGCGGAGTTTCATGAAATAATCTGTGAATTTCCTGCTTCCACCAGGCCAGCTTGGTCTGGGCGATCTGGTAGTCCGTGCACTCGTCCACCACATCATCCACTTCGCGGCAAAACGCATACAGCGCGGTCATGGCATCGCGTTTATCTTTAGGCAAAAACATAAAACTCAGCGTGAAGCTGGAGCCACTTTCACGGGTTTTTTGTTGGCAATATTGTTGCGGTGTCATTGTTTAAACAGGGCTTTCAGCAAAATCAGCAGCCAGTCATAGGCTTTCAAGGTCGGTCGATGGTGGTAAATATCGCCACGGCAGGATTTTAATTTATGTAGGATACGTTCGCCACCTGCAATCATCATGCGCAATTCAAAACCGATACGGCCAGGCAGGGCACGACCCAGTGGTTTCCCGGCCAGTAGCAAGTCTTCTGCACGCATCACGTTGTGTAAAAAGAATACTTCCCAGGTGGCATCCAGGCGTTGTTGACGCAAATCCTGCTCACTGATGCCCGCAGCTTGCATTTCGTCCTGGCACAGATAAACCCGTCCGGTTTGACCGTGCTTTTGCAGATCTATGGCAATGTCCTGGTAAAAATTAATCAGTTGCAAGGCACTGCATATCTGGTCGGACCACAAACGGTGTTGCGGCGTGTCGCTACCATAGAGTTGTAGCATGAGGCGGCCGACCGGGTTGGCCGAGCGGCGGCAGTAGTCCAGCACCTCGTCAATATTGGCATAGCGGGTTTTAACCACGTCCTGTTTAAAGGCATCAATCAGGTCCAATAATAGCTGCACATCCAGTTTGTGTGCCCTGACCACTTGCTGCAAGGCCATAAACAATGGCAGCGATGGCTGGATATAGGCCTGGATCAGCTGTAACTCGTCTTCATAGACTTGCAATGCCTGCAAGCGCTCGGCCTCGCTGGCGTGACCTTCGTCGGCAATATCGTCTGCCTCGCGTGCAAACTGGTAAATGACGGTGACGGCATGGCGTAAATGCGCGGGTAACAGCAGAGAGGCAACCGGGAAGTTTTCGTAATGGGTCTGTGCCAGCGACAAACTGGGTTGTGCCCCGGATGGCGGCTGGACTGGCTTGGAAAAGGCTTGCATGGCTTAAGTATGCCATAAATCCGTGATACGCTTATGCCTTGCATATTAACGAGTCATAAAGAGAACTTATGTTAGGAATTATTGGCGGCACCGGACTCACTGAGCTGGCGAATTTGAATATTTCTAAACGCCTGATTGTGCGTACGCCGTACGGGGAGCCTTCCCAGCCATTGGTATTTGGTGAGATTAATGGCAAAGAAGTAGTGTTTTTGGCACGTCATGGCGGCGGCCATACGATTCCTCCGCATGCCGTGAATTACCGAGCGAATATCTGGGCGCTGCATTCTGTCGGGGTCTGTGATTTGCTGGCCGTGGCTACCGTCGGTGGGATCGGTGATCACTTGATTCCCGGCGATATTGTGCTGCCCAACCAGATTCTGGATTACACCTATGGCCGCAGCAATACCTACCATGATGGCATTGAGCTTCCGGTGCGCCATATCGACTTTACCTTGCCGTATTCACAGGCCATGCGTGATCGTTGCATTAAGGCCGCCAGTGATGTGGGCTACCGCCTGGTTGATGGCGGAGTCTACGCTTGTGTGCAGGGCCCTCGGCTGGAAACTGCAGCAGAAATCGACCGTTATGAGCGCGATGGGGCAACAGTGGTTGGTATGACGGGGATGCCGGAGGCGGCATTGGCCCGTGAACTAGGCGTGGCTTATGCAGCCATCTGCCCGGTGGCCAATTTTGCGGCTGGGCGTGGCGATAGCCGTCAATCTATCCAGTTTGAGCAAGTCATGCCTTTGTTGCAGCAAACCATGGATAAAGTGCGCACCGTGATTGCACAATATTTGTCCGATAACGATTGTTCGGTGGCCTAAGTCCACCCAGGCATCCCGGAGGAGTAACGCCAATGGCGGTAAAACCTGTACTTAGAATGGGCGAGCCACTGCTGAATCGCGTGGCAGATAAAGTGACTGCATTTGATACGCCGGCCTTGCATACGCTGATCCAGGATATGCACGACACCATGACGCATATGAATGGTGCAGGCATTGCGGCGCCGCAAATTGGCGTCAGTTTGCAGGTGGTGATGTTTGGTGTGGGTGCCAATCCGCGTTACCCCGATGCTGAAGAAGTGCCATTTACGATTTTAATTAACCCTGAATTAACCCCGGTTGACCAGGCCGAAGAGGATGGCTGGGAAGGCTGCTTGTCTGTGCCCGGCATGCGCGGTCTGGTCCCACGCTACCAGCAACTGCATTACCGTGGGTTTGATCCGCAAGGGCAGGTCATTGATCGCACCGTGAGCGGCTTTCACGCGCGCGTGGTTCAGCATGAATGCGACCACTTATTTGGCATACTTTACCCCATGCGCATCCGTGATCTGACAAAATTTGGCTTTAATGATGTACTTTTTCCTGGAATAACACTTCCAGATGACTGATTGTTTGTTATAATGCCGTCTTTCCGGAAGAGTGGCAGAGCGGTTTAATGCTACAGTCTTGAAAACTGTCGAGGGTTCACGCCCTCCGTGAGTTCGAATCTCACCTCTTCCGCCAAACACGTCATGCCGCAGTTTTTGCGGCATTTCTATTTGCAGGTTTTAATTACACAATTTAAGGAATCGTCATGACTCAAATCATCATCGACCATAACCCATCAGAAGAGAAGTTGAAAGAACTGGGCGTAAAAAGCTGGAACACATGGGATTGCGCACCTTCAAAATTCCCTTTGGATTTCACAGCAACTGAAAAAGCCTACGTGTTAGAAGGCGAATTCAAAGTGACTCCACAAGGTGGCGACACTGTAACGATCAAGGCTGGTGACTATGTTGAGTTTCCAAAAGGCCTGAAATCCCAGTGGGAAGTGGTTAAACAATTGAAAAAACACTACAAACATTTCTAATTGATTTGTTGTAGCCAGTATTCAATAAAAAACCCTGCAATGCAGGGTTTTTTGTTTTTAGAACACTGGGATTTAAAGCTGGAATCATTAAACTTTGCAAATTGTGCTTTAAATTCAAACATCATTCAACATCGCTCTCTAGCCAAGTTGTTGATATTAAAATACAATCTCACCCTGATTGAAAAATCAAAACGCCTTGGGGTGGCTACCGCCTGAGATCTCGCGCAAGTGAGAAACCCAATGAACCTGACCCAGATAATGCTGGCGTAGGGACAGGCAGAGCCTCTACAACGCAAATGTTTTTGGTTTGTTGTTTCATCAACACACCTACTCACGTCATTGTCACTCTCACCCTGTCCTTTTTATGTTTCTTATAGAAAGGATTACCTTGAAACCGATTACAAAGCCATTACCCCTCATCGGGCTGTTACTGGCCATGCCTGCGCTTGGCGCAGAAGAAGAAAACAAAACAGTCGAGCTCTCTGAAGTTGTTGTCAGTGCTGACTATCGACCAAAAACAGCACAAAAAACCGCTGTCAGTTTGACTGAAATTGACAAAGACACCATCGAAGCACGTGGTGCGCAACACTTGGAAGAAGTGCTTAACTTGGCACCTAACGTTAGTTTTGCCAGTGGTGCTTCTCGGGGGCAGTTTTTTCAAATACGCGGCATGGGTGAAGACAGTCAGTATTCATCTCCAATAAATCCTTCAGTTGGCCTCATTATCGATGGAATAGACTTTAGTCGTATTGGCGGTGCCGCAACGCTGTTTGATATTGACTCGGTAGAGATTTTACGTGGTCCACAGGGAACCAAGTTTGGTAACAATGGCTTAGCAGGCACTATTAATTTGCGTAGTAAAGAGCCCACCAAAGACTTTAAGATGCACTTTGAGTCTGCCGCAGGTAACTATGATACGCAAAATGTTGGTTTTGCTGTTGGCGGCACTATAAAAGATGATACCTTGCTGGGACGACTTGCTGTTTACAACCACAAATCAGATGGGTATGTTAAAAATGCATATTTAGGCCGGAATGATACTCAAGACCAAAACGAGCTGACTTTACGTGGCAAGTTAAAATGGCTTGCTACAGAAAATTTAACTGTAGATTTGACCTATCTACATTTGAATATTCACAATGGCTATGATGCTTTTACATTGGATAATAGCGGCAAAACAAGATCGAATCAGCCAGGTTCTGATAACCAAGAAACGAATGCGCTAGCGTTAAAAGCTAATTGGCAAGCGTCTGATGCAGTGATTATTCAATCACAAGTCAATTACCTGCATTCAGACGTACTATACAGCTACGATGCAGATTGGACCGCTGTACCGCCGGATTATTTTGAGAGTTTTAACCGAAAACGTGAGAACTACTCTTTTGATGTTCGTGCGCTCTCTGATAAACCAGGTCGAATCTTTGGCGGGACCACAGATTGGACAGTCGGTTTATTTCATTATAACCAAAAAGAAAACTTTCAAATCAATTCCAATTATTATGCTGACCCCAACTCCGGCGGCCATTATGAAACCAACAATACTGCGCTATATGGTCAACTAGATACTTATTTGACTGAAAAATTAACGTTAACTAATGGTCTGCGTCTTGAGCATTTCAAGGCCACTTTATCTGATGCAACAGGTTACGATGATGCCTATAACCTAGTGAATATCGATAACACTTCTGTTGCTGAAAATCTATTCGGTGGGAAAATTGGATTGAACTATCAAGCCAATCAAGACCATTTGCTTTACACAACATTGTCGCGTGGCTTTAAAGCTGGTGGTGTTAATAATGATGGCCGACTGAACAGTGAGCAACGCAATATCAAGCAGGAATACAACATCAGTCTCGAGACGGGTATTAAATCCAGTTGGTTTAACAAAACGTTGATTACAACATTATCTGTGTTTCGCACAGAGCGAAATGATGCCCAGATCAAGTCTTCCAAGGCTCTTGGTAGTGGCCCATTCCTAGAATATATTAACAATGCTTCAAATGCGACTCATCAAGGCTTGGAAGCGAGTTTCGATTGGTTTGCAACTGACAAATTGCGCATCCTGGGATCATTGGGTCTACTGGATGCCAAGTTTAGAAACCATATCGCAAACGGAGTGAGTTTCGATGGTCGCCAAGTATCCAACGCTCCCAGATACACATTTAACTTGGGTTCTGAGTTCTATGCGAATGAAAACTTGACGTTGCGCGCGAATGTAGAAGGTAAAGATGAGTTTTATTTTTCAGACAGTCATAATGCCAAATCTAATGCTTATGCGCTTGTGAATGCAAGTCTCGATTATAAGCATGACAAACATTGGAAGGTCAGCGGTTGGGTACGGAATTTATTTGACAAAGAGTATGCTACTCGAGGATTTTACTTTCCTAACAACCCAGCGAATAACTACACGGTTAATGAAAAATATATTCAATACGGTCAACCACGCGTAGCCGGAATTACCGTCAGTTATGATTACTAAAATGTTGCCAGAGCAAGAGCTCGCCTGATGAAAGGAGCGCTAAATGCGTATTTCAGTCGATATTAGTTTGTACCCTTTAACCGAAGGCTATGTAGAGCCCATTCTTGAGTTCATCAATAAGCTCGAAGCCAATCAAAATCTGGTCGTCAAGCGCAATAGCCTGGCGACCCAAGTATTTGGCGAGTATCGCGACGTGATGGATTGCCTGGATGCTGAAATGGAGGCGGTGTTTAATGCGCTGCCGCACAGCGTATTTGTGATGAAGTTTATTGGTACAGACAGGGCCGATGTTGTCGATGTATAAGATTTTTTCCTTCACTTATTTCGTGCTTATCGACCATGAATCAAGATAATTTTCAGCCTATCCTGTCAGCATTTCAGCAAATGTCGTTATGGGAAATCGCCGCAGCTTTGATGGGTGTCGCTTATATTCTGTTAGCCGCCAAAGAGTCTCAATGGTGCTGGTTGTTCGCATTTTTTAGCACGCTGGTGTATACCATCCTGTTTTGGAATGATCAGCTACCCATGCAGGCGCTCTTGAATTTTTATTATATGGGGATGGCGTTTTACGGTTTTTGGGCTTGGCATCAACATGACAAGCAAGCCGATACATTGCAGATTAGCCGTTGGCCTTGGCCTTGGCATATGACATTTGTTGCAGTAGGGGTTGCTGTGAGTGCGATGGTCAGTGCCTATTTGCAAAAAACCGGACAATCGCAAAGCCCGGTATTAGACGCCTATACCACGGTCTTTTCTGTCATGAACACCTGGCTGATCGCCAGGAAGGTATTGGAAAACTGGCTATATTGGGCGGTGATCGATGGGGCTGCCACGCTTTTGTATGTGCAAACAGGCTATTACGCTACGGCGGCTTTATTTGTGCTGAATACGATTCTGGCGATTGTCGGCTTTATCAGCTGGGTGAAGCTTTACCGGCAACAAAAAGCTTAAACAACTCAACATGATGGTGAGCGGAATGCAGCGTTTATATTTGCTGCATCCATTTTGCCAAATCAGTCTCACCTAATATATTCATCAAAAACAACAGCAACTGATAGCAGGATTTGTATGCTCCATGCTCGGGCCAGTTGTGTGTTTGAATATAGTGCTGTTTGAATAAAGCCAATTGCGTGGGTGTTAATACATATTCAAGCAGCACTAGATCCAGCGCACGTGGTGCGATGAAAAATGCATCCAGATCAATCAAAGCCAAATCATTGGAGCCTAAACGGAATTGATCCCAACGTAAATCCAGCATCATCGGCACGAATTCGGTTTCGCGGATATTTTCTGCGTTCGCTAGTACTTCAGCCAATAACGTTTTATCAATCGGCGTGCCTTGTTGTTTGGCCAGAAAAGTAATTGTTTCGTGCAAGCGGCCGGACCATTCAATGGCAGGCCGCTTTGGCGCATGCAGTTGGCCCCAGCTGGCGTAAGTGCATTGATGCAGTTTTACAATATGCTCGGCTAACTGTGTTACCCAATCATCAGCAATAAGTTCAGCATCTAAGTCCTTGCCCGCTAAAAAACGGGTAAGCACAAATCGTTGAGGATTGGCGGCGACAAAACCAGGCACTGTCAGTGCACCGTTTTTCTGCAAAAAATGATGCGTTAGATCGATATCGCCTAGGCTGTCAGGGAAGTTGGCTGCAAATAAATGGTTTGCACCTAGCCAGAAGTGAGAGCTTCTAATGGTCGCTTCATTGCACACTTTCAGCACCATTTCGCCATCCGTCGTTTGGCAATAAAACAGCTGGTGCGTGCTATCCTCAAACTTGGCTTGGATGGGATTAGGCTCGGCAACCAGTGTAGGCAAACTGGCTTGTTCGGCGGGAGTGAGTAGGGGATAGGTAAACATTTAAGCGAGTCATTTTAAATCATCAGACGGTTTAAATCATCTTACTCATCGTGACACGTCAGGCCGTTAGCCTAAATCAATCAGTAACTTCTCGAATGCATCTGCTGGCATTGGTTTGGCAAATAAATAGCCTTGCCCAAAGTCGCAATGTATTTCTTTCAGTAAACGCAGTTGTGTTTCCGTTTCTATGCCTTCCGCGATGACTTTAATGTTGAGTTTATGCGCCATTTCAATAATCGCTTCACAAATCGCGAGTTCGCTGGAATCTAGCGCCAGGTTGGCCGTGAATGAGCGATCAATTTTCAAATAGTCTACGTTGAATTTTTTCAGGTATGACAGTGACGAATAGCCGGTGCCAAAATCATCAATGGCAATATGCATACCGGCATTGTGAAATCCCGTCAGCTTTTCTTCAATATTGCCGACCACATCCATCAGCACGCCCTCGGTAATTTCAATCACTACGCACTTGGTTGGGAAATGAATGTGGTCCAGCAGGTTGATCCAGCTATGCATCATTTCTTCATTCGTCTTAAATTGTACTGGTGATTTATTGACGGCAATTTCAAAGTCACGCCCCAGCAGTTGTTTAAACCTGGCGCCTTGCTTAACGGCTTCAATAAATACCCAGTTACCAATCTCATGAATGGTGCCGTAGTGTTCGCAAATGGGGATGAAAATATCAGGGCTGATATACCCTAGCTCTGGATGTTTCCAGCGTAGCAAGGCTTCTGCTTTATTGATGCGGCCGCTGGATAGCTCAATAATCGGTTGATAATGCACGGAAAATTGTTTGAGCGTCAGCGCTTGCCGCAAGTCGGTAGACAGACGGATGCGGAAATCGGATTCCTGCTGCATGAGCTTGGTGAAAAAACGGTAACAGCCACGCCCGGCATTTTTGGCCACATACATGGCCTGGTCTGCGACTTTGAGCAGCTCTTGTGCATCGGTAGCGTCTTCAGGGTAAATGGCAATGCCGATGCTGGCTGAGATAAATGCCTCTTTTTTCGCGGTGATAAACGGTTCAGACAAGTGATCAATAATATTCTGTGCAATATGCGCAATCATCATATTGTCGTGGGTATCACTCAGAATCACGGTGAACTCATCGCCACCGAGGCGGGCGACGGTATCGGATTTGCGCACACAACTGACGATGCGGGCTGCAGCTTCAATCAGCAAGGTATCGCCGACATTGTGGCCGTGCGTATCATTAATTTCTTTAAAGCGGTCGAGGTCGATAAACAGCAGGGCGCATTTCTGGTGTTCCCGTTGCGTCAGTTTGAGGGTTTGTTCCAGTCTGTCCTGAAATAGTTGCCGGTTAGGCAGCTTGGTTAATTGGTCAAAGTTGGCCTGCTTGAGTATCAGCGCCTCTGCTTCTTTGATCGCTGAGATATCAGAAAACAGGCCGACGCGCCTATGCACCGTACCGTCTGCCTGGTAAGAGGTGTTGATCGTTAGCCAGGTAGGGAAAATAGCGCCATTCTTACGTTTGCTCCAGACTTCACCTTGCCATTGCCCACGGGCCTGAATGGCCTGGCTTTGCGCGGCATAAAAAGGGGCATCGTGCTGATCGGAGCGCAAGAGGGTGATGGATTGCCCCTTGATTTCCTCCAGCGCATAGCCCGTCATTTTAGTAAATGCGGGGTTGATTGCCAAAACCGCGCCATAGGCATCTGTGATGGCCATGGCTTCGCTGCTGTTGTTATATACCAGCCCCGCCAGCTTCAACTCCTCTTCGGCCAGTTTACGTTCGCTGATATCTTGCACCGCGCTGATGTAATACAGGGGCTGTTGTAAATGGTCGCGCAATAAATGCACTGACAGACTCACCCAGACTACTTGCCCCATTTTATGCAGGTAGCGTTTCTCTACAATATATTGGTCAATGTCACCGTTTAACAAATGCGCAATGGTTTCCGCTTCCTTGATCAGGTCATCGGGCAGCGTAATTTGCTGGTAAGTCATGTGGTGCAACAGGATGTCGTCCTGGCTATAACCGATGATGCGGCAAAATTCGCGGTTGATTTGCAAAAAGCGGCCAGATAAATCCACTTGTGCAATGCCAATCGCAGCGTGTTCAAACACCGCCCGGAATAAGGCCTCGCTATCCCGCAGGGCTTCCCTGGCCTGGTCTCTTTGCTCGGTGGCCAGGCTGGAGTGGTAAATATGGTAGAGGCTGAGCTGGATGCTGTCGCGGAACTGCCCAAGCAGATCTATCACCAGGTGGTCATAGTGGTTTTCCTTGGTGTCCAGAATACAAATGGTGCCAAACACCTCGCCATTCGGCCAGTTGAGCGGTAATCCGTAATAGGAAATCATGCCCAGGGCAACATCAGGATTCTGTTCCCAGCCAGGGCTGGTCAATGCATTCGGAATTAATAGGGCTTGGCGATTGCTGATGACATTTTCGCAATAGAGGCCAGTATTTAAACGGGCATGCTCCCCTTGATGATAGACATTGCCTTCGCTATGGCTGGCAACAAATACCTCAATTTCTTCCGCATGCGCACGCATGATGAGTGCGGCCGGAATATGGGCAATATAGGCAAGCAAGTCTGTGGTGATTTGCCAGCTTTGCAGCACTTTCTCTGGCACATCGATGTCGTCGAGGACGGAATATTTGGGCAATGCCCCAGCTAGCTGATTGATCATAACTACCCCCAATACTGTTCGTAGTCATTTTTGTATGGCATGACACACGTCTTTATTCTTTTTCGGCAAGAAACAGGAATTTCTTTACGTATGTTAATGTCATTATGTGCCTTAAAAATCGCATAATCAATGTCGATCAAGGCGTGGGTATGAAAAGATTTGATAAGAAACAGTGCCTTGCGCTGACATGCAAATATCACTGAAAAAGATTGAACTGTGAGACAGAATCCGCAAAAATAACGCATGCATGTTATTGTAAACAGGATGCTTTTTTAGCATCGCCTGGTTTTTTGACGCCATGACAAAGGAGTTGCGATGAGCCAGATCAAAGTAGAAAAGCCCAGTGCGGTGACCTTGGCCGCCTTGGGGGTGAAGCAATGGCCAACCTGGTCGAAAGACGTGTCGACGTTTACATGGCAATACAGCAGCACTGAGATTGCTTACATTATTGAAGGGGAGGTCACTGTTACCCCTAAAGATGGTGCGCCGGTGAGCTTTGCAGCCGGTGACCTGGTCACCTTCGCCAGCGGCCTGGATTGTGTTTGGGAAGTCAAAAAGCCGCTACGCAAACACTATCATTTTGAGTAGTGTTTAAAGCGCAGACAGTGCCTGCTTGAGTGCGTCGGTTTGCGTGTCGTCCATGGCCTGACCATTGCATGATGAGATCAGGAAACTGTCTTCTACGCGGTTACCCAGCGTATTGATTTTGGCGTTATGTAATTCAATACCATGCGTGAGAAACACCAGTGCCATGCTAGCCAGCAGGCCTGGCCTGTCATTGGCAACCACATCCAGTTGCTGGAACACTGCCGAGGTCTCCAACTGGTGAGCGACTGGGCGCAGGTTGACCTGGGTTGGAATCGGCATGTGCTTGACCTGGCGGCTGACGCGTCCGCGTATAGGCGTAGGGATCGCCTGCGCACTGAGCAACTGGTCGTTCAGGCCTTGTTCTATGTGTTTGAGCAGGCCGTTATAACTGATCTGGCGGGTTTCCGGTTCCAGCACAATAAAGTTATCCAGCGCGTAGCCATGCGCAGTGGTGTAAATCTTAGCCTGCACAATGTTGTATTGCATGCTGTCAAAAAAGTGGCAGATGCGGGCAAAAATCTCTTTCTGGTCGCGGCTGTAAATCATGACCTGTATGCCGTCACCTTTGGGGCTCAGGCGCGCGCGTACAATCGGTTTTTCCGAACGCAGGTGCGGGATCAGCAAGCGGCTCTGCCAGGCAATCTCGTCACTCTCAAAACGGCTGAAATAACCCGTGCCAAAGGCTTGCCATAACGGCTGTACTGACGCCTCTTTCAGGTTGAAACTGCTGAGTTTTTGTAGCACTTCCTGCTTGCGCAAACTCAGCTGTGCTTCGGTGTTAAGTGATTGCTGTAACACGCGGCGTGTCTGCAAAAACAGGCTTTCCAGTAGCTTGGCTTTCCAGGCGTTCCACACGTTGGGGCTGGTGCCGCGAATGTCTGCCACGGTTAATAAATATAAGGCGGTCAGGCGGTATTCAGAGCCTACCAGTTGCGCAAATGCTTCAATCACATCCGGGTCTGATAAGTCGCTTTTCTGTGCCGTACTCGATAATTTCAAATGTGCTTCAACCAGCCAGGCGACCAGATCGGTATCCGCTTTGGGCAAGCCCAGTGTTTGGCAAAATCGTCTGGCATCAATGGTGCCTAGCTGTGAGTGATCGCCGCCACGGCCTTTGGCAATATCGTGAAAAATCGCGGCCAGGTAGAGTAAATGCGGCTGGCTAAATTCATTAAACAGCTGGCTGCATAGCGGAAACTCATGGCGCAGGTCTGGCTTGGCAAAACGGCGCAAATTGCGCAACACATTTAAGGTGTGTTCATCTACCGTGTAGACATGAAACAGGTCGTGCTGCATTTGCGCAATGACGCGGCCAAACACCGGGATATAACGCCCAAGGATGCCATAACGGTTCATGCGGCGAAGGCTGCGGTGCACGCCTTCACGGCTTTGCAGTATCTGCAGGAACAGCGCTTTGTGTGCAGCATTCTGCCTGAATTGACGATCAATCAGTGGCTGGGCTGTTTGTAACGCCCGGACCAGCGGCGCACTGAACCCGGTAATGGCGGGGTGCTGTTGTAGTAGCTGGAAGCAGCGCAGGATGGCTTCTGGTTTGCGCTGAAAAAGATCTTCAGTCTGCGTGCTCAGCAGGCCTTGTGATAGCGTAAAGTCCTGGTCAAGGACGCTGGGTGCTTCTGTGGCAGGGCTGACGCGGGCATGCATCAGTTTGAGCAGCACTTCATTTTCAATGATGACGGCCCTGGCACTGCGGTAAAAGCCTTGCATTAATTGTTCGCTGGCACGTTTTTGCGGTGTGGTTTGATAACCCATTTGTTCGGCCAGCGTATTTTGAAAGTCAAATACCAGGCGATCTTCGCGGCGTTTGGACAATAGGTGCAGGCGGATACGCAGGTTTTGCAGCAGGCGTTCATGGCGCTTTAGTTGGCTGGCCTGGCTGCGGTTAAGCAGGCCTGCTTGCACCAGGGCATTCCAGTCATGACCCAAGCCCTGGCTTTGGGCTATCCATAACACCATATGCAAGTCACGCAGCCCGCCTGGGCTTTCCTTGATATTAGGCTCCAGGTTGTAGGCGGTATCGTGAAACTTGGCGTGACGGATTTGTTGTTCACGCAGTTTCTCGGCAAAAAAACGGGCACTGTCTAGTTCTGCGTGTAATGTGTGCGTGAGGCTTTTAAAACTGATTTTGTCACCGGTGAGCCAACGTGCTTCCAGCAGGTTGGTCATGATGGTGACGTCGAGCTTGGCTTCGTCCAGGCACTCTTGTAAGGTGCGCACGCTGTGGCCTATGTTGAGGCCAATGTCCCATAAAGTGCCGATCAGGGATTCGACAGTCGCTTGCAAGGCGCTGTCACTGTTTTCAGGCATCAGAATCAGCAGGTCGATGTCTGAGTGCGGGAACATATCGCCCCGGCCATAACCGCCGACGGCAATCAGGCTGGCGGTCGGTGGCAGTTCATAATTCCGCCAGAGGTCTTTAAGCAGTTGGTCAAGCACACGGGTGTGTTGCTGTAGCAGTGTTTTGGCTTGCGGATTCGCGAGGTAAGCGTCTGCCATCTGCTGGCGTGCCAGTTGTAACGACTCCCGCCAGTGCTTGAGTTGTTCTTTGGCAATCACCATCATGATTCTGTCGCCTAGAGAACGGGGCGCGGCGGCGTACCGGCAGATAGCGTCATGATTTCAAAACCCTCTTCGGTGACCAGTACCGTATGCTCCCATTGGGCTGACAAACTGCGGTCTTTGGTGACCACTGTCCAGCCATCGGACATGAATTTAATGTCGCGACGACCGGCATTAATCATGGGCTCAATCGTGAAGATCATGCCTGCCTTGAGCGGCAGGCCTGCGCCTGGCCTGCCGTAATGCAGCACTTGTGGTTCACAATGGAATTTTTTGCCTATGCCATGCCCGCAAAATTCACGCACGATGCTGTAGCCATTTTTTTCGGCAAACGATTGAATGGCGTAGCCGATATCGCCGAGCGTATTGCCAGGTTTCACTTTTTCAATGCCACGCCACATGGCCTGGTAGGTCAGTTCGCACAGGCGTTTTGCCTGTGGCGTGACGCTGCCGACCATAAACATGCGCGAGGTGTCGCCGTGATAACCATCTTTGATCACGGTAATATCGAGATTGACGATATCACCGTTTTTCAGCTCTTTTTCGCTGGGCACGCCGTGGCAAATTTGCTGGTTGATTGAGGTGCAAATAGACTTGGGATAAGGCGTATGGCCATCTGGCGCATAATTAAGCGGTGCGGGAATCGCCTGTTGCACATTGACGATATAGTCATGGCATAACTGGTCCAGCTTGTTGGTGGTGACGCCAGCCACGACAAACGGCGTGATGTAGTCCAGCACCTCTGAGGCCAGGCGACCGGCGATGCGCATTTTTTCGATGTCTTCGGGGGTGTGCAGAATGATTGCCATATGCTGATGACCTTACAAAACCAGATTTTTCAGGATCTGGCTTGGGAATCAATAACTAAAATGTCATTCTAACATAGGCATTTATCAGTCATGACTAAAGAAACACGCCTTTTGTGGCGTTAAAACAGATATGCCCTAAAAAGAAACAGGCGCTGATTTGTGCGATTGATTGCGACATCGCATGCGGTACCAATGTTTTATACTCGGGCGCATAATCAAGCTGGAGCGAATACATGGTGACACTCACCGAAGCAAGGCAACACCGGACTGTGAATGACTGGGTGGCCTTTTTTAAACAGGCCGATATCCCGGTATTGCGGCAAACCGCCAGAGAGTTGGCTGCGCTGCGTGAACATGAAGACGATACGGGTGCGCGTGACATTACCCGCGTGGTCATCAATGACCCGCTGATGATGTTCAAAGTGCTGACTTATGCCAACAATCATCGTAGCCGTCATCAGTTACAAGACCTGGTGCAGGTCGAGCAGGCAATTATTATGATGGGCACCAGTACTTTCTTTGCCGAGATTCCTGCTGTGCCGCATGTTGAAGATGTATTAAACCAGCATGTGCCAGCGCTGGTGGATTTACTGAAACTGATGATACGTGCCCACCGTGCTGGTTATTTTGCGGCCGAATTTGCCTCACACCTGATGGATTTGCACGCAGAAGAGCTGCGTGTGGCGGCTTCATTATATGATTTTGCCGAAATGTTGATGTGGTGTTTTAACCCGGAGGCCATGGGGGAAATTAGCAAGCGCCAGGCTGCCGATAAGACCTTGCGCAGTCGTGTCGTACAGCAGGAAGTGCTTGGTTTCCGTGTGGTGGAATTACAGGCCGAGCTGGTCAGGGTGTTTAATCTGCCATCGTTGTTGACCGACCTCATGGATGAGCAGCGTGCCCATTTGCCACGTGTGCGCAATGTACAGTTAGCGGTGAATCTGGCCCGGCATTCTGCCGAGGGCTGGCATAACGCGGCTTTGCCGGACGATTATAAGGATATCGCCCAGTTACTGCATGTGGATGTGGAACGCGTGATGCATATTGTCGGCGTGCCGCACTAGTCCCTTAAAATATTGCTCAGGTTTCGCCAGGCCGGTTTGCCAACAGGTCGGTAATCGCATGGTGTACTTGGTCAATCACATTTTCCCAAGGCTCTTCAGCCCCTTGCCTGAATAGCCGCATGCCCGGATACCACGGGCTATCTTGCCGATGTTGCAACCAGCGGAAATGCGCCTGGTGCGGCAGCAATAACCAGACCGTTTTGCCTAATGCTGCTGCCAGATGGGCGACGGCGGTATCCACTGAAATCACCAGGTCCATTTGCATGATCAGTCCGGCAGTTTCCGTCAAGTCTGTCAGGGCCGGATGGTGGCATTCCAGCATGGGGAAGCGTTTGAGCATGATGTGGTCTTCACGGCGGAACTCCTTTTGCATGCTATGCCATTCGACTTCCATTTGCAGCAGCGGTGCCATCACGTAGAGCGGAATGCTGCGTAAACGGTCATATTTGTTGCCTGCATCCCCGCACCAGTTGAGACCGATACGCAACCGGCGCGCAGGGCCTAACAGCTGCTGCCAGGGCAACTGGTGCCGGTCAGCAATCTGCAGATAGGGCAGGCTGGATGGAATCGTGTCCAGTCGTGTGTTAAACGCCGAGGGCAAACTAAGCATGGGGCAATGCACATCAAAATGCGGCAGTGGTCGTCCGTCCTGGCGAATCACCAAAATGCCTGCATCTTGTGCCCAAAGGGCATTCATTAAATCAAACAAAGCCTCGGGTACCGCAACAATCATCTGGTTGGGCTTAAAGGCTTTAATGAGCGGAATATAGCGGCAATACTGCAAGGTATCGCTCAGTGTTTGCTCAGCCTGGATGAGGATGGTTTTGCCGACCAGCGAGCCGGATTCACGCCACAATAAGCCAGGGTCCGGCCGTTGCGGGTCTGGCAATAGCTGAAAACGCGAGCCATACATTGGCCAACCGTCTTCATATTCGCCCCTGGCCAGCTTGAGCATGCTCAGGTAGTAACGGGCTTGTGCGTGCTGCGGCGCATGTTGCAGGGCCGTGCTGAGGCAGGAGTATGCCTCGTCGGTGTCGCCGTTCTCATACAGCGCAAGCCCCAGGTTGCAATAGGCCGAGGCGTAGCCAGGGTTGAGTTGCAGCGCCTGCCTGAAATCGGTAATGGCTGCCGGATATTGGCCGAGCTGGCAGAGCACCACCCCTCGGTTGTTATACGGCACCGGCAAATTGGGTTGATAGTGAATGGCACCGTTAAAGCTGTCCAGCGCGGCTTGTGTTTGCCCCTGGAGTTGTAACATCAGGGCGCGTTGGTGGTAAGCCTCAGCAAAGTCCGGCTGGATATTGATCGCCTGTTGCATGCATTGCAGGGCTTCATCGGTCGCCTGTAATTGCTGGCATAACACGCCCAGGCGGTAGTGAAAGTGCGCATGTTCGGGATGCGCAGCCACCGCTTGCCTGAGCATATTGGCCGCTTGTTCTGGCTGTTGGGCTTGCAGCATCAGGTCTACACATTCGCTGAATGCCTGCGATTGCTGTGGGTCGAATTTGGTCGCGGTGCGCAGGCGCAAAATCGCCTCTTGCGTGCGCCCCATGTTTTTCAGCGCACGGGCATCCAGGTAATACAGTTGCGCCTGTTTGGCATCCAGGGCAATCGCTTTTTTATAACATTCGTGCGCGGCTTTAAATTGCTGCGTGCGCATATGCAGGTTAGCCAGTTGCACATGCAGCTCAAGTATGTTGGGCTGCAGGCTGATCGCCTGCAGTAAATACTGTTCGGCGGCATGAAACTCCTGATTTTTTAACATCAGGCCAGCCAGCTTCTGGTAGGCATCCCAGCGCGACGGGTCATCGGCAATCAGTTTGAGCAGTTTTGCAATGGCTTCATTATTCATGGGAGAGACTGCAACACTTCAAACGTTTGCGTATGACCTTAAAATGACAGATGGCGGATTAAGGTACAATAAGCAGCTTAAAGCGTCAACGGCCAAACGGTCATCAGGCCCACTTTAAAGTCACTTCACGTCTACAGGGGGAATCAAGCAATGCTCATCAAACTGATCATGTACGGACTGGTATTATGGCTGGCTATTTGGGGTTATCGCCAGTATCAACAGCCCTCGAACCGCGTCAGTGTTGGCATGAAAGCCCCCGATTTCAAGTTGCCGGATGCGCAAGGCCATACACGCCACCTGGCTGACTGGCAAGGCAAGTGGCTGATCCTGTATTTTTACCCCAGGGATGATACGCCGGGTTGTACGCGCGAAGCCTGTCATTTTCGCGACGATATCCAGCAAATCCACGCCCTTGGGGCAGAGGTTGTTGGCGTGAGTGTAGACAGCGTCGCCAGCCATGCTGACTTTGCACAAAAACACCGTTTATCGTTCCCCTTGCTGGCAGACACTAATGGCCAGGTGGCCGATGCCTATGGCGCTTTGTTAAATCTCGGCATATTGCAGGCCGCCAAACGCATGACCTTTATCATTGATCCGCAAGGCATGATTGCGCAGACCTACAGCAACGTCAATCCAGACGGCCATAGCCAGGCCATTATTGATGACCTCAAACGCTTATCCGCTTTTTAAGAGATCTCTATGCAAGCACTTTCCCTCATCGTTGCCCACGCCGACAACCGGGTGATTGGCCACAACAACCAATTACCCTGGCACTTGCCAGAAGACCTCAAACGCTTCAAACAACTCACCATGGGCCACCACATCATCATGGGCCGTAAAACCTATGAATCGCTGGGGCGCTTGCTGCCAGGACGCACCACCGTGATTGTGACGCGCGATACTGAGTATGCCGTTGAAGGTGCGAAAGTAGTTCACTCGTTGCCGGAAGCATTGGCAGCGTGCGCAGGGGATAATGAGCCATTTTTGATTGGTGGTGCAGAGATGTATGCGCAAGGCTTGCCTTATGTCACGCGGCTATACATCACGCGTGTGTATGCGCATGTCGGCGGGGATGCGTTTTTTCCTGAGATGGAGATGCATGATTGGGTGTTGATGAGCGAGGAGGGGCATACCTCGGTGAATGGTTTGCATTATAGTGATATGGTTTATCAGCGCCGCTGATTTGGATGAGTTGACTAAGGAAGTCTTTGGGAAGGTCATTCTTTCATCGTAAGGTTGGGGGATTGCTTTTCGCCCTTTAGGCGAGTTACTTTTCTTTGCTTGCACAAAGAACAAGTAACCAAAAGAAATGCACCCCAGCTTCCGCTTGTTTCCTGCGCTACTCGGTTTGCCGGGCGTCCATCGAAACTCGCCCTGACAAGCCACACACTTCGTGGCTTGTTGTGGAGCTCGAACAGCCGATGGCCGAATACTCCCGCCAACCCTGCGTTGCTCGGCGCGGCAGATGGGGACCCCGAAAACCAAGTGAGCGCCAACGTTAGTAGTCATCATCAATAAACCAGAAGAATTATGCTTCTTACCAGTCTGCACTAGTAGTTGTTTGGCGAGATAAATCCCATTCCACCACGCTGAGTAGCGGAGACAAAATAAGAGTAGAGGGAGCGACTGTCCGAATCCCGCAGCAGCTCACGTTTTGTGTGAGCTGCCAGGTTGAGTTTCGTGACCGGCTTATGCCTAAGTCCAGCAAAGCATCGGACGAAAGTCCTAAGCTGAGCAACGCAAGGGAGCCGAAGGCCGTGATGGCTGGGTGTCTTCCTCTTTGGTTACTTTCTGGGGGACAAGCACCAGAAAGTGACTCGCCAACAAGGCGAAAAGCAACAATGCATACAACCACAATATCCATCTATGTCGCAATGGCCCTAAAAACAAAAAAGGAAACGCTTTGGCGTTTCCCTTATGCAGCATTACTAGAAACTAGTCTTCCTGCTTCACGCAATCCACGTAATACACCGCTTTACCATCCACTATTTGTTTCACCAAACCATGGTTGTCAGTTTCAAAGCCCGGGAATTTCTCGTTAAACTCACGCGCAAATTTGAGGTAATTCACAATCACTTTATTAAAGCGTTCGCCAGGAATCAGTAATGGAATACCTGGCGGGTAGGGCGTTAGCAGTACGGCCGTGACGCGACCTTCCAGTTCATCAATCGCGACACGTTCAATCTTGCGATGCGCCATTTTTGAGAAGGCATCGGTTGGCTTCATCGCCGGCACCATGTCTGACAGGTACATTTCAGTTGTCAGACGCGCGACGTCATTGGCTTTATACACTTCATGGATTTGTGTAGACAAATCTTTGAGGCCTATGCGTTCATAGCGCGGGTGTTTCTGCACAAACTCTGGCAAGACTTTCCACAATGGCTGGTTCTTGTCGTAGTCGTCTTTAAACTGCTGCAAAGCCGCTACCATGGTGTTCCAGCGGCCTTTGGTAATGCCGATGGTGAACATGATAAAGAATGAGTAGAGGCCGGTTTTCTCAACGATCACGCCGTGCTCGGCCAGGTACTTGGTGACGATGGCCGCCGGGATACCAAACTCATCGGAGAATTCACCGTCCACATCCAGCCCTGGTGTGATGATGGTGGCTTTAATCGGGTCCAGCATGTTAAAGCCTTCGGCCAGGTTGCCGAAACCGTGCCAGCGTTCATTGGCTTTGAGCATCCAGGCATCGCGCTCTTCCAGGCCGTCTTCGGACAAGTCAGTCGGGCCCCAGACTTTAAACCACCAGTCGGTGCCCCATTCTTCGTCCACCTTGCGCATGGCGCGGCGGAAGTCGAGGGCTTCTTTTAAGGACTCTTCTACCAATGCAGTACCACCTGGCGCTTCCATCATGGCCGCGGCCACGTCGCAGCTGGCAATAATCGAATATTGCGGGCTGGTGGAGGTGTGCATCAAATAGGCTTCGTTGAACAGGTCGCGGTCAAGGTGGTTATCCTGCGCATCCTGCACCAGAATCTGTGAGGCCTGGCTCAAGCCAGCAAGCAGTTTATGGGTGGACTGGGTGGAGAACACCATGGATTCTTTACAACGCGGACGGTCTGCGCCAATGGCGTGATAGTCGCCATAGAAGTCGTGGAAGGTGGCGTGCGGCAACCAGGCTTCGTCAAAGTGCAGCGTGTCTATCTTGCCATCCAGCATTTCCTTGATTTCTTCGACGTTATACAGCACGCCATCATAAGTGGATTGCGTGATGGTCAGTACGCGTGGTTTGGCGTTTTTGTCGCTGGCAAACGGGTTGCGTTCAATTTTTTTCTGGATATTTTCCCAGGCAAACTCGCTCTTAGGAATCGGTCCGATAATGCCGAAGTGGTTGCGTGTCGGCATCAGGAAAACAGGAATCGCACCGGTCATGATGATGGAGTGCAACACGGATTTATGGCAGTTACGGTCAACGACGACGATGTCACCGGGCGCCACTGTGGAGTTCCAGACGATCTTGTTGGAAGTCGAGGTGCCGTTGGTGACAAAGTACAAGTGATCGCAGTTATAAATGCGGGCTGCGTTACGCTCAGAGGCGGCTACCGGGCCGGTATGGTCAAGTAATTGGCCTAATTCATCCACAGCGTTACAGACGTCTGCACGCAGCATGTTTTCACCAAAAAACTGGTGGAACATCTGGCCTACTGGCGATTTCAGAAAGGCGACGCCGCCGGAATGGCCAGGGCAGTGCCAGGAGTAGGAGCCGTCCGCTGCATAATGTGTCAGTGCCTTGAAGAATGGTGGTGGCAGGCTGTCCAGGTAAGCTTTTGCTTCACGGATAATCAGGCGTGCCACAAACTCAGGCGTGTCTTCATTCATGTGGATAAAGCCGTGCAGCTCGCGCAAGACATCATTAGGAATATGGCGGCTAGTGCGGGTTTCACCGTGAAGGAAAATCGGGATTTCCTCATTGCGATAGCGGATTTCGGCGACAAAGTTGCGCAATTGCTCGATGGCTTCTGGTTTCTCTTCGACGATTTCTTCATCATCAATGGATAAGATAAACGCAGAAGCGCGGCTTTGCTGTTGCGCAAAGGAGGTCAGGTCGCCATAGCTGGTCACGCCTAGTACTTCAACGCCTTCATCTTCGATGGCTTTCGCCAATACACGGATGCCGAGACCGGAGGAGTTTTCGGAGCGGAAGTCTTCGTCAATAATGACGACGGGAAATCTAAATTTCATTCAATGAATCCTTAACTTGTCACTGAAACGTGTAACTCAAAGTACAAAGGCACTGAGCAAGCCATGCTTTTACTCGGTGCCTTTGTGGTGAATATGGGTTGTTCTTCAATGTTGGGTGAGGCTATATTTTTGGCAGCGTCACGCCAACCTGCCCCTGATATTTGCCGCCACGGTCTTTGTAGCTGGTTTCGCAAATTTCATCAGATTCAAAAAACAGGACCTGGGCACAGCCTTCGCCGGCGTAAATTTTGGCAGGCAGTGGTGTCGTGTTGCTGAATTCCAGTGTGACATAACCTTCCCACTCTGGTTCAAACGGCGTGACGTTCACAATGATGCCGCAACGCGCGTAAGTGGATTTGCCCAGGCAAACGGTCAGGACCGAGCGTGGGATACGGAAATATTCTACCGTACGTGCCAACGCAAACGAGTTCGGTGGAATCACGCAATAACCTTTGCCAGAGACTTCAACAAATGACTGCGGATCGAACTGTTTGGGGTCGACAATGGTGCTGTTGATATTGGTAAACACGCGGAATTCGTCAGCGCAGCGGATATCGTAACCGTAAGAAGATGTGCCGTAGGACACAATTTTCTCACCGTTCGCTTCACGCACCAAGGTCGGTGAAAACGGCTCAATCATGCCGTGTTGTTCAGCCATTCTGCGTATCCATTTGTCCGACTTAATGCTCATTCCGATATCCAGTCTCAGCGTATTGATTTACTTGTCTTAAAGAGAAAAAAGCGGAGTTTAAACTCCGCTTTTAGTAGGTGCAAATAATAACAACAAAAGCTGTCAAATTTGCAAATTTTTTGTGAATTTTTGGCGATTTTTTCAGCCAGTGGCCAGAAGGCCACTGATACTTATTTGTCGCCGCCTAATTCAATGCTGTAACGCCAGAACTGGTCTTCAGCTTCAAAGATGACTTTGGACGCTTCAGGGTCACGGCTGCCAGCAGGGTACTGATGTACCGGCTTTTTGTCTTCAGCCCAGGCTTTAACAACTGGATCCACCAGGCGCCATTGTGCTTCGGCTTCAGAAATATGCAGGTAGTTGGAGTTGTCACCTTGCATCAGGTTGAGCAACAGGGCTTCGTAGGCATCTACGGAGTCATCGCTATCCCAACGGTTGGCGGCATCCAGTTGAATGGTGCGTGTTTGCACATCCAGGCCAGGAATCTTGGACTGTACTTCCAGCTTGATACACTCGCGTGGCTGGATACCAATGATAAGCCAGTTTTGGTCCTGGTCATTGATTTGCAGCGGCGCTTTTTTGAAGCGGATAGAAATGCGGGTATCGGCTTCGTGCAGACGTTTAGCCGTGCGGATATAGAACGGCACACCTTTCCAGCGAGGATTGTCGATAAACAATTTCAGAGCAGCATAGGTTTCAACCACGCTGTCATTGTTGCCCAGCTCTTCCAGGTAACCAGGGACCTTTTCGCCGTTGATTTCACCAGCAGCATATTGCGCACGGAAAGCATGTTTTTCCAGTTCGTTGACTGGAATAGGGCGAATTTCTTCCAGCAG
Source organism: Methylophilus sp. 'Pure River' (assembly GCF_046765995.1). Taxonomy (NCBI): domain Bacteria; kingdom Pseudomonadati; phylum Pseudomonadota; class Betaproteobacteria; order Nitrosomonadales; family Methylophilaceae; genus Methylophilus; species Methylophilus sp. 'Pure River'. The sequence goes on from NZ_JBKOUE010000001.1 coordinate 412,773, forward strand.
TTTGATCTTGGCATCACGCACGCCTTCTGGGGACAGGTCTTTCGGCTGTTCCATGGCAGTCAGTGCCAATGTTTGCAGGATGTGGCTTTGCAACATGTCGCGCAATGCGCCAGTGCTGTCATAGAACTGCGTACGGTCGCCTACACCCAGCATTTCGGTGTTGGTGATTTGTACGTGATCAATGTACTGGTTGTTCCAGATTGGCTCTAACACGGTGTTGGTAAAGCGTTGCAGCAAAATGTTTTGCAGTGCTGATTTACCCAGGTAGTGGTCGATACGGTAGATCTGGCTTTCCTTGAGGTGCTTGGTAATCGCAGCTTGCAATTCTTTGGCAGAAGGCAGATCGGTACCAAATGGCTTCTCGATCACCACACGGCGCCAGTATTTGTCTTCCTGAGTCAGGCCAACATTTGCCAAAGACTCAACCACTGGGGCGAAATCAACAGGGCGCACAGACAGGAAGTAAGCCAGGTTTTGCGGGAAAACGCTTTCGTCGCTGAGGGTGGCTTTCAGTTTGCTAAATGCATCTGGATCTGTTGGCGGGTTGGCATGGTAGAAGTTACGGGCAATAAAGCGTTCAAACACCTTTTGGTCGTAACCTTTTTTAAATTTGGTATCCAGCATGGATTTGATGTCTGCACGCCACGCGTCCAGATCAACCACTTGACGGCCAACGCCGATAATTTTCATGTCATCAGGCAAACGGCCCAGCAGGTCGAGCCTGAACAAACCAGGGTACAGTTTAACGCGGGCCAGGTTGCCGCTTGCGCCAAACAATACCAAGGTGCATGGATCAATTTTATTCGTCATTTCTAACCTTAAGATAAAAATGTAAACGGGAAAGGGCAAGCCTTTCCCATATCAAAAAAACAGCAGTAATCAGCAAAAAGCCTCCCATGGAGAGAGGCTTGTTTGATTACTTGGTTTTTACTGAGTGACCACCAAATGCATTACGCATCAGTGACAGCAGTTTGTAGCTGTAGCCTTCGGAGTCCTGGCTACGGAAGCGTGCTTGCAATGCTGTTGTCAGCACTGGCGCTGCCACGCCTTGCTCAACCGCTTCAACCACTGTCCAGCGGCCTTCACCGGAGTCAGCTACGTATGGAGCGATTGCCTGCAGGCTTTGGTCTTCTTTCAGTGCTTCAGCCGTCAAGTCCAGCAACCAGCTACGAACAACAGAGCCATGACGCCACAACTCTGTGATCTGCGCCAAGTTCAGGTTGAAGTCTTCTTTACCTTTGATCAGGTCCAAACCTTCAGCAAATGCTTGCATCATGCCGTATTCGATACCGTTATGGATCATTTTGGTGAAGTGACCGGAACCAACTGGACCCACGTGCGCCCAACCGCGGTCAGCGTGTGTCAATGCTTGTGCATAAGGAGCCAATACGTCTGCGTATTGTTTGTCGCCGCCGTACATCAGGCAGTAACCGTTGTCCAGGCCCCAAACACCACCGGAAGTACCACAGTCGATAAAGCCGATACCATGTTCAGCTAACATTGCGCCACGGCGCTGACTGTGTTTGTAGTTTGAGTTACCGCCGTCAACGATGATGTCGCCTTTGTTCAGCAGTGGGATCAGGTCTTTGATTTGATTTTCGGTGATTTCACCCGCTGGTAACATCAACCAGACAATTTTTTGGCCTTCGAGTTTGCTGACTGCATCAGCGACTGAGGTTGCTGCTTCCAGACCTTCTTCTTTGACGAGTCTGTTAACGAATTCGGTATTGAAGTCAAAACCAACCACGTTAATTTTGTGACGCAGCAAGCGTGCAGCCATGTTGCCGCCCATTTTGCCCAAGCCAATCATTGCTAATTTCATTCGGATTTTCCTATGGTGTGAGGATAGTTTTAAGAGACACCCATCTTTTGGATGGCATGAACTCGATCAGTGCTTCGGATAATTTTGCAGAATTATCATGTCGAGTCGGATATAATTATAGCAAATGCAGTCACGCACTAAAAGGCTGCGCACGCTTTTTTGTATTGTTTTTTACAGGTTTTCTATGTCTTTGAATGTTCAAACTCGTTGGCACTCGTTTCAATCCCAGGAAGAAATTAACCAGGCAGCACTCAATAGAGTCCTGGCAGCAGCGGATGCAGCCATCGCCAAACACGGTAGTTTTCTGATTGTGTTGGCGGGTGGCAGCACCCCAAAAGCCGTTTACCAATTATTAGCCAAGGCAGATGCCGACTGGGCGAACTGGCACGTGTATCACAATGATGATCGCTGCTTGCCCGTGGATCATGCCGAGCGCAACAGCAAGATGGCGCGCGATGCCTGGTTAAGTCATGTGGCCATTCCCGCCAGCCAGATTCATGATATTCCTGCTGAGTTGGGCAATATTGAAGGTGCGAAAGCGTATGCGGAAACACTGAAGGGTGTGCGTACGTTTGACCTGGTGATTTTAGGTCTGGGTGAAGATGGTCATACTGCCAGCCTGTTCCCGGGCCAGGTGGTGAATAACACGGCTGATGCCGTGCCGGTATTCAATTCGCCCAAGCCGCCGGCAGATCGCATTACCATTAGCCAGGATAGACTGAATAATACGCATGAAGTCATGTTTTTGGTGACAGGGGCAGGCAAACAAGAGGCGGTGGACAACTGGCGTAACGGCGTCGCCATTCCAGCGACCTTGATTCAGTCGCCTAATGGTGTGGACGTGTATTGCTTCGGGGTTGTACTGAATTAATATTTCTTCAAGCCGCACATAAATAAAAAAGCCACAGAGAAAAATCTTTGTGGCTTTTTTTATTTATGCAATTGGAATTACTTCTCGTTTTTGTCGGCTAATAACTTTTCAAGCAAGCTGATTTGCTGTTGTTGTAAGTGAATCAGTTCCTGCCACTGCTGCTCACGCAAGCCATCCAGTTTTTCATGGAGCAGTAAAATCTCTAATTCTGCTTTTAAATTCACTTCGTAGTCATGTTCTGCCTGGCGGCGGTCAATTTCCGACTGCCGGTTTTGCGACATCAGGATAATCGGTGCCTGGATCGATGCCAGCATGGATAAAAACAGGTTGAGCAGAATGTAAGGATAGGGGTCGAACGCACTGTTGCTACGCAGCAGGATTACGGAATTCAGGATCACCCAGCTAATCAGGATCAGAACGAAGATGAAAATAAAGGTCCAGGAGCCGCCAAACCGCGCCATGGCATCGGCAGCGCGCTGGCCGCGGCTGGGTGTTTCGTGAGTGTGATGCGCGGCCAGGTTGCGTGACATCGGATGACGCTCGGTCATGTGCCGGGCGACGCGTTGCATATGCTCATCCATGGCCTCGTACTGCGCGCCTATCAGGCCTTCTGCAATATGATGCTTGCGGAGTGTCATACGTAACGTCCTTAATGCTTATGTTTTTTGAATCACGATATTAGGGAATTTGGCGCTGTGATCGAGGCTGGCAATGGCGATCTTGCTTGCGGCTTTGCGCGCGATTTCTTTATAGCTTTGCGCCACTGCACTGTCGGGGGAAGCAACCACGGTAGGCTGGCCGCCATCGGCTTGCATGCGGATATTGATATCCAAAGGCAAGCTGCCTAGTAAATCGACCTTGTAATCGCTGGCCATCAAAGCGCCACCGCCCGCGCCGAAGATATGTTCTTCATGGCCGCAGTTGGAGCAGATGTGCGTACTCATGTTTTCGACGATGCCCAAAATAGGGATGCCGACTTTCTCAAACATTTTCAGGCCTTTGCGCGCATCGAGCAGGGCAATGTCTTGTGGCGTGGTGACAATAATGGCGCCAGTGACTGGGATTTTTTGCGCTAATGTCAGCTGGATATCGCCAGTGCCTGGTGGCAGGTCAATCACCAGGTAGTCCAGGTCTTGCCAGCGCGTGTCACGCAGTAGTTGCTCCAATGCGCCGGTGACCATAGGGCCGCGCCATACCATGGGGGTATCGGTGTCGACCAGAAAGCCTATGCTCATGGCCTGGATGCCGTGCGCACGCATAGGTTCTATGCTTTTGCCATCGGCGCTATCCGGGCGGCCGGAAATACCCAGCATCTGTGGCTGGCTAGGGCCGTAAATATCAGCATCCAGCAAGCCCACAGTAGCCCCTTCGGCGGCCAGCGCTAGCGCCAGGTTGACTGAAGTGGTGGATTTGCCGACGCCACCTTTGCCTGAAGCCACTGCAATCACGTTTTTGACGTTAGGCAATAAATTGACGCCACGTTGCACACCATGTGCCACGATACGGCTACCAACATTGACGGTGATCCTGGCAATGCCATCTATGGCTTTCAGCGCGTCAGTCACTTGCTGGCGAATTGGTTCCAGCTGGCTTTGCGCTGGGTAGCCCAGCACCACATCGAGGCTGACATCATTGCCATTGATCTGAATGTTCTTGACCGACTTTGCACTGACAAAGTCTTTACCGGTATTGGGGTCTATGCAAAGTTTTAATGTGCTTTGAATGATAAGTTCGCTAATGGCCATGCTTGAGGTTCCTGCGGTAATGCCTGAGTAATTAGATCGGGTATTTTACCGCATTGGTGTGCATTCGTCATGCCGCGCCGGAAGCTGCATATCGACTGCTTGTGTACCTGGCTTTTGATAGTGGTGATGAAAGGTATCAAAGCAATGTGCCCAGCTCCACAGGCTGCGGGCTGTTTGGCGAATCGCCTGCTTATCCAGCATCTGGCAGCGGATGATGGCTTGTTTGAGGTCGTGATGCAGAATGCCTGAAAATCCTTGTTCAACCACGTCTCTGGGACCGGTGACATCAAAAGCGGCGACGGGCAAGCCGTTGCACATGGCCTCTATCATGACCAGACCAAAGGTGTCGGTACGGGAGGGGAAGGCAAATACATCCTGTTGTGCATAAAGCTCGGCTAGCTGCTGGCCATATTGGTAACCAACAAAATGCACGCGTGGATATTTTTGCCGGAGCGCTTCTAAATAAGGGCCGTTACCCGCAATCGTGATGTCAAACACATCCTGGTATATACATAAGGCATCCAGGTTTTTCTCTTTGCTGACACGGCCCACATTGAGAACCCGCAGTTTATCCGCGGGGAGTGGCGTCTGTGAGGGGCTGATTAATTGTTCTGATACACCACGTGACCAGATCACCAGGTGATGGAAACCCTGGTTGAGCAATGTCTGGCGCATGCTTTCTGTCGTGACAAACGTAGTGAGCGCACCCCGGTGAAACCAGCGTAAATAGGCGTAGGTCCAGCGCGGCGGGATGCGCCACATCAACGCCAGATACTCCGGAAAGCGTGTGTGGTAAGCCGTGGTGTACGGCTTTTGATTTAATTTGCACCAGTGCCGCGCCACCAGGCCCATCAGTCCTTCAGTCGCGATGTGCAACTGGTTGGGTTGCAGGCGGTTAAGGGTGCGCCAAAGGCGGAACGGCTGCAAGTTGAGCTGGATCTCCGGGTAAAACGGCAATGGCATCCAGCGGTATAAGCTGGGATGCAGCACCCGGAAGCGGATGTTACGTGACCTGGCAATCCGGCGCAGGTTTTTATAGGTGGTCGAAACGCCATTGGTCTGCTGGAAGGTATCCGTCACAATCAACATTGTTCACTGCGCTCCAGGGCTGGGGATGCTGCTATCTTGCCGAGCTTGCGTGACGGGATTATGACTGTCTGTGTTTAACCGGTCATGGCGAATATGATAACGCGCCGGTTTGAGGGGCTGTTGTCAGCCCGGTGTAAGTTTAATGGGAGCGCGGGTAAGCGCTATGTAAGAAAGGATGGGTAAGGTGGTTCGTGTCGACGACAGTAAACGTTTTTGGTTTTAATATTTGGAGAATACTCATGAACAAACTCTTTGTACTCACTCTTCTTGCGCTTAGCTACACCAACCATGCCAGTGCTGACACCCTGTTGCAAACCGCAGAGCAAGAGGGCGACTTTAAAACTTTTTTGCAAGCAGTCAAAACCGCTGGTTTGGAGGGCGCGCTGAATGATAAGGGGCCGATCACCTTATTTGCTCCTAACGACGCCGCGTTTGCCAAGCTACCCAAGGCTAAACTCAAGGCGCTGATGTCCAACCCGGATCAGCTCAAGAAAGTGCTTTCCTATCATGTGTACCCCGGCAAAGTCACGCAGGCCGATGTGAGTGCCGGTAAAATTAAGTCCCTCGAAGGCGCCGATTTGCAGCTGTCAGTGACGGATGGCGTGAAAGTGAATAACGTGAAAGTTGTTGGCGATGAAATCAATGCGGATAATGGTGTGATTCATACAGTGAGTGCTGTGCTGATGCCTAAAAGTTAACTGTTTAGCAAAGGATTGAGTCAAAATGCCTCGCTTAGCGAGGCATTTTTCTAGTCGGGGACGAAGTGACGGTTCAGGTTGAGCCAGACACTGCGCGGGGCGCCAGGGGCAACAAAATTGGTACTTTCAAAGGAGTCTGACCCCTTGGTCTGATAAGTGTTTGATTTTGTTGTAATGGGTGAGAGGTGGTATTGGAAAAGTATCTGATTACATTAAAAATTTGGTTGCAATCAGCTTTTATTACAATCTTAGGTGCTTGAATTGCTTCAGTTGTTTAGAGAAGGGCTACTCTATCAACCCATCCAGCTTTTTAGGCTGAAACTCATAGCTCAAAGTCACAAAAGCCGACCTTGGGGCCCCCGTTCCAAGAAAGCTTGTTCCTTGCCAGTCAGCACTGTTGTAGTTGAATCCGCTCTCGCCAATCACACCACGAATAGAAGGTGAGAAGGCGTTTAGACCTAGTCGCCCAGCGCTAGCATATTGTTTGTCTAACAGATTGTTAATACGCAACCCCAACGTCCATTCGGGGCTAAGCCTGTAGGTTGTATTGAAATTAACGACGGCATAACCATCGGTTTTACCTTCACCAAATTCGGCACGCTGTACGGTACAAGTGGTGGTGCCACCATTACAAAACGGACCTGTAATAGGAGAAGCGGGGCCCGCTCTATGTTTATTGTTTTCATTACCGCGAATAAATGCATCAGAATGTGCGACTACATTTAAGCCAACACGCCAAGCATTGGTAATGTCATAGGTAAAATTTGCATTAAGGTTATGCAACGCAACCCCAGGCATACGATCTCCTGGGGTTACTGTAATCTGCTGATAGTTACCCTCGCCTGTCTGGGTCACAATATCGTAGACATTCCCTGCACTACTGTTACTAGGACTAGCAAGCTTGAACTTGGACTGGAAGGTTGCGTCTGTTAGTGCATAGTTAACACCCCAGCCTGCTTTGCCCCATGTCCCTTTAAGTCCCATTTCAAGACCTCGTCTGCGAGTGTCTCCCACATTCTGAAAATAACTACTGGTAGCATTAATTGCTACAAAATAGATATCATCGGTCAGATCGGTTTGATACAACGCTGCGTTCCATTGAATACTGTCCGTCAGTTGACCACGCCCACCGATTTCATAGCTGGTCGAGCGTACTTGTTTTAAATAAGGGTCTCCTGATAGTGCACCTGGCAAATTACATACACGCTGCTCACTTGTAGATCTTGGTCGATACAACGGATTTCCATTGGCATCATTACCTTGGAAAACCGGTGTTGGGTCATAGGCACAACCTAATTCAATGACTGTCGGAGTCCTGGCCCCACGTCCTAGATTGGCATAGAGGTTCAAATCTTCTGTAGCTTGCCAAGTCACACCAAGCGAGGGATTGAACGAACGGTATTTAAATTTTTCTTTTTCGGGAGGACGCAAGGTGGCAATATTTTGCCCATTAGCGTCAAGTGGAAAAGTGCTAGGGTCAAAGGGAATAATGGTACCAAGGCCATTGGGGCATTCTGACGCCTCTATCGTGCCGTCATTATTGTTGTCGGTACATAATGTGATTAGGTTTATATAATTCAGTATTGAGTTCACATCAGTGAATGAAGACAATCTCGCTACTGCGAGCTGATTATCGACATAACTACGGTTATAGCGAGCAGAAAACGTAAAATTTAGCGCCTTTGTAGGCGACCATGTTTCACTAAAGTAAATGCTTTTTGTTAGGCTATTTCCTTTAAAGTCATTTAAACCATACCCACGCTCAGGACTATTTGCGTAATACTCCCAACCTAAAAGCTCAGGCGCAACATACGCTCGTCTATTCGCATCAAGCATTCCCAGATATTGCTTACTTTCATAGGTGGTATCAGCTTTATCAATAGAGCTACCAATCATGAACTTATGTTTATCAAGGTTCCAGTTAAATTGTAATGACGCTCCCTTTCCTAATTGATCGACCTCTGTATCAGTGAATATTGCCGTTGGAGTACCATTTATATAACCAGTTGTAGCAAAAGGACCACTTGCATACCTACCGTCTCTAAAAATCGCATTGCCATTAGAGTCTAGTACCAACGGCCCTCGAGTTGACTGCTGAGATAACCCGCCAACACTGCCAGAAGAGTTTGAAATAGTCGCTTCATTAATTGGGGTAACCAACTCCCAATAGTCATGATAGAAACCATTAGTGTCTGTATAACCGCTTAATGTGCCTGTAAGACCTTGACCAGTTGGAATGTCATAAAAATAAAGCTTGTTTCCTGTACCAGGATGAAGAGTATCTGTCGACAGTCCGTAATTGTTATTAATACCCGCCAGAATTTTTCCATAATTCTCAAAACCAAAGCGAACTCTACCTTCATAATCTGAGGTAACTGGAGCATTAAATGCATTCGGGATCGTTGAAGGTTGGTTAATATCGTCATTATTTCTTCTTGGATCATACGTCCAATTCCACACAGTATTACCTGACCCGTCAGCAGCGGGAACTTGAGCCTGATTGGCGTTAGCTTGCGTATTAAAATTCGCCCCATAAGCTAAGTTATTTACATCAAAACCAGGATCACCATCGGCAATCCCATTTACATCCAATGCTCTTCCTGATGCATCTGCCGCGACGTTATAAGCATAGTTGTTATAATCTGGCAGACCGTCACGGTTGATATCTGGCAAGCCATAAAGTAACTGTCGACTAGGATCATTTTCTGTTGCACTATTCGGTCGCCCACTCGTCCCCCCAAAGTTCTCATTCACATCTGACATGTGTGACTTGCGCTTACTGTTACGGTTATACACCTGTGCAGTGATGTTGAAGGTATCTGTCACATCCCAGATACCTGATAGCTGGAATTGAAATAGGTTGTTTTTGCTCTCATCAGGTGAGGTGTAAACCTGCTTGGGGTTTTGATCGACCATTTGCTGTGGCAACAAACCGTTACCCGTCAACTTGTTACCTGCATACAAACCTGAAAAACTCACCCTGACTCGTTCACTTTGCCATTCAGCTTTACCAAAAACTTGATTGACCTTACTCGGTGAGTTATCGCGCCAACCATCTTCCAGAAAGAAGTTCCCTGATAAGAAACCTGCTACCACACCGTTGTTATCACCTGCCGATATTTGCAACTGTTTGCGCCCGAATGAGCCTGTGAGCACTTCGGCATCCAGTGTTTTTCCATCAAAACCACTTTTGGTACGCATCGTTAATGCGCCACCTAATGTGCCCAATCCATAAACGGGGTTGGAGCCTGGAATGATTTCGAGACTGGAGAGCGCATTCATCGGAATCATGTCCCAGTTCACTACATCACCAAAAGGCTCGTTCACACGGATGCCATCAAGAAATACTGAGATACCTTGTGCCGTACCCAGTTGGGGCGAAGCTGTAAAGCCACGATACTGCAAGTCCATCTGAAATGGGTTGCTTTGATAATCATTGACAGTGACTGACTGCAGTTTCTGATTCATTAAGTCGGTGATCGTTAAGGTGTGCGCCTCTTTAATATCTTTGGCAGAGAGTGATTGCACGTTGCCAGGAATTTCCTCTTTAGTCAGTGCCAAGCCAGGCATCGGCCCTACCTCATAAAACTTTTTGGCACGCACCTCAACTTTATCCAGCTCAAGGCTGGTTTTTTCATCTCTTAATTCTTTGGATGTTTTGGTTGCGGGTTGAATATAAAGCGTAGACTGGTTGAGCTTGGCCTCAAGACCCGCGCTGGCGAGTAGCTTTTTGAAAAGCTCTCTGGTGAGCATGGTGCCGCGAATTGCGGGGGCATTTTTACCACTGACGAGAGCATCGTTAAAGGTGATGTTGATCCCTAGTTTTGAGCTAATTGATTTTAAAGAAGTAGCGAGTGGTTGGCTGGGTAGTTCAATGGAGATCGTACGTGTGAAGAGGATCTCTTCCTCTGGCTGAGGTAGTGTTGTGTTTAACTCAGCGGCCTGTACAAGAGGCATCAATCCTGCTTGGTTGAAAAAGCAGGCTGCAATCGCTGCGCTTAGGATCAACTTTTTTGGTGCATGCATCTGACTTCCCCGTTATTTTTATGGCTTGTTATTGCCTTAATGCATGGGGAATTGAAACCCTGATGTGTTGTTTGCAAAAAAATGTAATGAATTAGGGTGGGCGTTATTTTGAGGGTGGGTCGGTTTCAAGCAAGGTGCCTGTTGTTGTTTGCTTGATATGGATATTGGCGATACGCGGTAGGGTAGAGATGAAGTTGTTACTGTCTTTAATGGCGACGACTGCGCTGATCTTTTCTTTGGATAAGCCATCCGTTGTGACAGGTGTCGGCCGATAGCGCGAGAGGGTTTCGGCGATTTCTGCGAGCTCAGCCTGGTTGAAGACCAAGGTGCCACTGATGAACTTGAAGTAGTCTTGTGCCGTGACGTTGGTGCGTGGTTGTAAGCCTGCCGCGGTTAGTTCTGCGACTTGGTTGTTGTGCAGGATGATCTTTGTACCACCGGTTTTGCTGATGACTTCTACTTTGCCGTGATCAACGCTGATGCGTTCAAGCTGTTGGAGTTTGTTGATAGCAAATCGAGTGCCCAGTACGGCGACCTTGAGGCGATTGGTTTCAACCACAAAAGGCCTGTCAGGGTCGTGTTGCACTTCAAATACGGCTTCTCCCTGCAGCAGGTCAATATGACGCTGATGGCGGTAAAACTTGATTTCAATATGCGAATTGGCATTGAGCGTCACGCGGCTGCCGTCATCTAATGTTTGCGTCATAAGTTGTGCGCGCGCGGTTGTTGATGCTAATTGCAGCGTAGGGGTGTTTTGCCAAACCTGATATTGATGAAAGCCTGCCCAGCCAATGCAGATGGCAGCCACCACGCCAGCCACGGTCCCCGCCAGTTTTTGCCTGGTTTTCTTGCGCTCGTTTTGTTTGAGAAATACATCTGTTTGTTTAGCTTGTGCCAAACTTTGCAATTCACTCACTGAGTCTATGCCTTGCCAGGCATGGCTGATGCTCAGGTATTCCTGCTGATGTAATGGGCTTTGCATGAGCCAGGCTTCAAACTGGCTGCGCTCGGGGGCATCAGGCGAGGCCTCTTGCATGCGGATAAACCAGCGTGCGGCCGTTTCTGAAATTTTGTTGTGCGTGCTCATGCGCTTATTTGAGAAACTTTTCGCGTGCAGCGCGGAGATCCAGCAAGGCGCGGATCAGGTGACGCTCAACCATATTCAAGCTGATCTGCATTTGCTCGGCGATGTCTTTTTGTGCATGCCCCTCAATGCGATACATGATAAAGACCTGACGGCAGCGCGGCGGTAAGTCCTGGATGATTTGTGTGACTAGTGCCAGCCTTTGTTTGATGTCTGCTAGGTGTTCAGTTGACACTGAGGCAGGTTCTTCAGGGTCTGCCTGTTGCTGGTAGTCGGCAAAGTAGCTGTCTTTGCGGTATTGCTCCAGTAGCAGGTTTTGCACAATGGTTCGCAGGTAGGCATGTGGCTCCTCGTTGCGATGCGGGCTGGTGGTCAGCGCAAAGCGTAAAAAGCCATCGTGCAAAATATCTTTTGCTTGATGTGGGCAAGCGGTTTTGCGACGTATGCCTGGTAGCAGTGTCGTATATGCCCAATGTAGGTTGATGCCATGCCAAAACATGCCGTGTGCGTTGTGAGGTAATATTAAATGGCAAACCATACGCAAGGATTGTTCCCGCGCCTGTGCTTTATATAGTGATTGATAACTGTTTGTTTAGTCAGCTTTTTTAATAACTGATTTGGATAAATGGAAATAATGCGATTGGTTGTAATCAGCCAGGTTGGCTTAAATTAGCCAAACCTGAATTAGACAAACCATGTGGAATACATCTGGCTTGATCAAGAATATCTGCCTTTGCCATCGCTCAACTGTGGATGGTTTGCTAAAATGATCGTTTTTATCTTGGTCCTGTTTTCATGACACGCAAACTTCTGGTGACGTCCGCTTTGCCATATGCCAACGGCAGTATTCATTTAGGGCATCTGGTTGAGTATATTCAAACCGATATCTGGGTGCGTTTTCAAAAGATGCAGGGCCATACGGTGCATTATGTGTGTGCGGACGATACCCACGGCACACCAATTATGCTGCGCGCAGAAAAAGAGGGCATCACGCCGGAAGCGCTGATTGAAAAGGTCCATGCTGAACATAGTCAGGATTTTGCTGAATTTCTGGTGCAGTTTGATAACTATTACTCCACCAACTCGGAAGAAAACCGCCAGTTGTCCGGCAATATTTATCGTGCGCTCAAAGCCAACGGCAAAATCGCGACCAAAACCATAGAACAATATTTTGACCCGGTCAAAAACATGTTCTTGCCGGATCGCTTTATCAAAGGCGAGTGCCCCAAGTGCCATGCCAAAGACCAGTATGGCGATAACTGCGAAGTCTGTGGCACGACTTATAGTCCGACGGAGTTGATTAACCCATTCTCGGCCGTGTCTGGTGCGACGCCGGTGCGCAAAGAGACCGAGCATTACTTTTTTAAACTGAGCGAGTGCGCAGACTTTTTGCGTGACTGGACGCGCTCTGGTACCTTGCAAGCCGAAGCCGCCAATAAAATGAGTGAATGGGTGGGCGAAGTTGGCGAGAATAAACTCTCTGACTGGGATATTTCGCGCGATGCGCCTTATTTCGGTTTCGAAATCCCGGATGCGCCAGGCAAGTATTTTTACGTCTGGCTGGATGCGCCGATTGGGTACATGGCCAGCTTTAAAAATCTGGCTAGCAAGGCCGGCTTGGATTTTGACGAGTACTGGAAAAAGGATTCGACGACCGAGTTGTATCATTTCATCGGCAAAGATATCTTGTACTTCCATGCCTTGTTCTGGCCCGCAACGCTGGAATACTCTGGCCACCGTACGCCAACACAGGTATTCGCGCATGGCTTTTTGACGGTGAATGGCGAGAAAATGTCCAAGTCGCGCGGTACGTTTATCACGGCGCGCAGCTACCTTGAGCATGTGAAAAATCCTGAGTATTTACGTTATTACTATGCCGCCAAATTGAATGGCAGCATGGAAGATATTGACCTGAACCTGGAAGACTTTGTCGCCCGCGTCAACAGTGACTTGGTCGGTAAATACATTAATATTGCCAGCCGTACCGCCGGTTTTGTGGCTAAAAAGTTTGATAACAAGCTGATCACTGCCCAACATGCGGTGATTGATGACATGCGCGCTGCGGCACCTGCAATTGCCGAAGCGTATGCTGCCCGCGACTTTGCACGTGCGCTGCGTGAGATCATGAAGTTGACCGATGCTGCCAATGCTTATGTCGCAGAAGCTGCGCCTTGGGTGGTTGCCAAGGATGACAGTAAAGCGGCTGAGTTGCATACGATTTGCAGCAATGCATTGGAAATGTTCCGTTTGCTGACGATCTACCTGAAACCGGTCTTGCCGAATATTGCAGCTGCCGTTGAAGCGTTTCTCAGTGTGCAGCCATTGCAATGGGCGGATGTCGGCCAAGGCTTGGGGGCGCAAACGATTCAGCCTTATAATCACATGGTGACACGCTTGGAAGGTAAGCAGATCGAGGCCATGGTCGAAGCCAATAAAGACAGTTTGCAAGCGGCATCTGCGCCTGCAAAAACAGAAGCGGTTGCCAAGACGACAGTCAAGGCTGAAGCGCCAGCGGCCGAAGAGGGTGCTCATATTTCGATTGATGATTTTACCAAGGTCGATTTGCGTATTGCCAAGATCGTCAGTGCCGAGCATGTGGAAGGGGCTGAAAAGCTGCTCAAATTGCTGCTGGATATTGGTGAGGAAAAGCCACGCCAGGTATTCGCCGGGATCAAGTCTGCCTATGACCCGGCCACGCTGGTAGGGCGTTTGACCGTGATGGTCGCCAACCTGGCACCGCGCAAAATGAAGTTTGGCATGAGCGAGGGCATGGTGCTGGCGGCCAGTGATGAGCGTGGCGGCCCTTATATTCTGTCGCCAGACAGTGGGGCGCAAGCAGGCATGCGCGTGAAGTAGGGCGAATGTAAAAAGTGAGTGGTGTTGGTCTTGTACTGGCGCCTCTCATATTTGTGCACGGTTGATTGTGCTACATCAAAGCTTTACCGGCCGTTGGCTGTTCTAATGATGTCTAAGAAATCGTAATTTCTAAGAAAAGTGTGCCACCTTGAGCGCGCGTGACACTTTCAAAAAATGGCTAACACATTGTTTTATATTATATTCAATAATATAATATAAAGTTGTATATTGTTTGACGGATGGTCCATCACCCAATGGCAAACCCTTTAGCAGCAAGCAGTGCAAACCCCTGGCAAGGGCTGGATATCCAGTCTGAATGGGAGCGATTTAGTCAACGCGATGCATCCTCTGCTGAGGTGTGGACCTCTCATGTCTGGGTGGATAATATGCACTGCGCCGCTTGCAGCGGGCGTATTGAACAAGCCATCAAACAACAGCGTGGCGTGCTTGCTGTACAAGCCAGCGCTGCTTCCAAACGTGTCCGCGTGGTCTGGGATGCGAAACAAACTTCCCCTTCTCACTGGTTTGCCAATTTAAACGAGATTGGTTACCCGGCATTACCGCTTAACGAATACAGCGCTATTTCGGATCGTACTGTCCAGCAACGCAAGATGCTATGGCGTCTGGTCGTTGCCGTGTTCTGCATGATGCAGGTCATGATGTACGCCTATCCTACTTACTGGTCTGATAGCAATGATATGGCGCCAGATATGGTGCAACTCATGAAATGGGCATCGTGGGTGCTGACCCTGCCGGTGATGCTGTTTTCTGCCACGCCGTTTTTATCCCAGGCTTGGGCCAGCATCAAGCAGCGCCAGTTAGGCATGGATGTGCCGGTGTCATTGGGCATCCTGGCAGCCTTTATCATGAGCACACTGGCGACCTTTGCCCCTGGCGGCTGGTGGGGTGACGTGGTTTATTATGACTCGCTGACCATGTTTGTCAGCTTTTTGCTGATTGGCCGCTGGCTGGATGTCAAATTGCGCAACCGCACGGCCGGTGCGCTGGAAAACATGATGCGTCGCTTGCCGCACGCTGTGCTTAAGAAAGATGCTGCCGGTGAGTGGGTGCAAATCGCCGCGACCAATATCAATGTGGGTGATGTGTTATATGTACGCCCAGGGGAAGTATTCGCGGCGGATGGCCTGGTGTTAGTTGGCAGCACAAGCGCCGACGAGTCTATGCTCACGGGTGAATCTGAGCCTGTGCTGAAACCGGCAGGTGCCAAAGTCATTGCCGGTGCCGGTAATTTAACCTCTGCCATTGAAATGCAGGTCGAGCAGGTGGGCGAGGGTACGCAGTACCATGCGCTGGTTAACCTCATGGCTTCGGCCTCTACCGAAAAGCCTGGCATCGCCTTGCTGGCAGATAAAGTTGCGCAGCCTTTCTTGTGGGCGGTATTGCTGGCAGCTGTCTATGCGGTGTTTTTCTGGTGGAGTACCGATCCTGCCAAAGCCATTATGTCAGCCGTGGCCGTACTTGTCGTGACTTGTCCATGTGCATTATCCCTGGCAACGCCTGCAGCGATGCTCGCCAGTGCCGGTACGTTTGCCAAAGGCGGGGTGTTGATTCGCCGTTTGCAGGCGATTCAGGCGATCAGTGAAATTGACACGATCGTGTTTGATAAAACCGGCACTTTGACCGAAAACTTGCAGCAAGTTGCCTTGGCCGAAAGCCATGCAGCCTGGGATAGGCAGTGGTTGCTGGACGTGATTGCCAGCATGAGTCGCGATTCTTTACATCCGGTGGCTCAAGCGCTACATGGTTTTGCTTTGCAGCATGATGCACAAGATCAATTGGTGGTGCAGGATTGGCAAGAGATTGTGGGTGGCGGTATGTCTGCTACATTTTATGCGCCAAATGGGGCATTACTACCGGTGAAGCTAGGCAATGCAGAATTTTGTGGCATCAGCGACGAACTCGAGAGTGATGCGCTGCGTCAGGTCTATGTCACGACTGGCGAAATCCTGCTGGCGAGACTGACTTTGTCCGAGCAGGTAAAACCACATGCCAAAGCGGCTATTTCACAATTAATTGCACATGGGCTTGATATTCAACTGTTATCTGGTGATAGAATAGCGCCCGTTAAAAACCTTGCAGCGCAACTGGGAATAGCGCGCGCATTTGGGTTACAAAAAGCAGCAGATAAGCTGCAGCATGTAAAGTTGTTGCAACAACAGGGGCGGAAAGTATTAATGGTTGGTGATGGTTTGAATGACGGCCCTGTCATTGCAGCAGCGCATACTTCTATTGCAATGGGTTCCGGCGTCCCTTTGACGCAGGCACAGGCCGATATGGTGGTGTTGGGTAATGATATCGGTGTGCTGGTTTCGCTCATTTCGCATTGTCAAAAAACCATCCTCATCGTAAAACAGAATTTGTTGTGGGCTGCGTTGTATAACGCAGCTGGCGTACCATTAGCGATTATGGGCTTGTTGCCCGCCTGGCTGGCCGGGCTGGGGATGGCGGCCAGTTCGCTATTGGTGTTGCTCAATGCATTACGTTTGACCGACTGGGATAAGTCGGGCTGGCAGAAAGGTCAGGCATAGCGTTATGGAAATTGCATTTTTATTGATCCCACTGGCAGTGTTGCTGGTGTTTGTGATTCTGGGTGGCCTATGGTGGGCAATCCAGACCGGGCAGTTTGAAGACCTGGAAGAAGAAGGTTCGCGAATTCTTGAGCAGGACTAATGCTTTTAGGAATTTCTGAACGGGATTGATGTGTGTCAAATCAGATTTGTGACAATCTGAGATGATCAGGTTGAACAACTAAAATTTTTTAGAATTTTTTTAGTGTTGGGTGTTTGTTTTAATCATTGGGAGAAATCCATGCAAAATGCAACCGTGAAGGCTGCGACCTATAACGATACAGTGGTCCGCCAGTTCGCAATCATGGCAGTGGTTTGGGGAGTTGTGGGCACACTGATGGGCGTGATTATCGCGTCTCAGCTAGTGTGGCCGGAGCTTAACCTGGGCCTGCCGTTTACCTCTTTTGGCCGTTTACGACCACTGCATACCAACGCAGTGATTTTCGCATTTGGTGGCTGTGCTTTATTTGCTACCTCATACTATGTCGTGCAACGTACCTGCCAAACCCGTTTGTTTAGCGACAAACTGGCAAGTTTCACTTTCTGGGGCTGGCAAGCAGTGATTGTCGCCGCAGCCATCTCCTTGCCATTGGGTTATACCCAGGGTAAAGAGTACGGCGAACTGGAATGGCCAATTGATATCCTGATTGCGATCGTATGGATTTCTTATGCCATCGTGTTCTTCGGTACCATCGGTATCCGTAAGGTTAAGCATATCTATGTGGCTAACTGGTTCTACGGTGCGTTCATTCTGGCGGTGGCTTTGTTGCACATCGTTGAGAGTGCTGCTATTCCGGCTGGCTGGTTCAAGTCTTACTCTGCTTACGCAGGTGTGCAAGATGCGATGGTGCAGTGGTGGTATGGTCACAACGCGGTAGGTTTCTTCTTGACAGCGGGCTTCCTGGGCATGATGTACTACTTTGTGCCTAAACAAGCTGAGCGTCCAGTTTACTCTTACAGCTTGTCTATCGTGCACTTCTGGGCACTGATTTTCACTTACATGTGGGCGGGTCCGCACCACCTGCATTACACCGCTTTGCCTGACTGGACTCAGTCCCTGGGTATGGTGTTGTCTTTAATCCTGTTTGCACCAAGCTGGGGCGGTATGATCAACGGTATCATGACCTTGTCCGGCGCATGGCACAAACTGCGCACTGACCCTATCTTGCGCTTCCTGATCGTTTCCTTGTCTTTCTACGGTATGAGTACCTTTGAAGGCCCGATGATGGCGATCAAGACTGTGAACGCTTTGTCTCACTACACTGACTGGACCGTGGGCCACGTGCACTCTGGTGCTCTGGGCTGGGTTGGTTTCATTTCTATCGGTTCCCTGTACTTCCTGATTCCACGTTTGTTCGGTCAAAAAACCATGTACAGCGTGAAAGCGATTGAAGTGCACTTCTGGATGGCAACCATTGGCGTGGTGTTGTATATCGCTGCGTTGTGGATCTCTGGCGTGATGGAAGGCTTGATGTGGCGTGCGATGAACGCTGACGGCACATTGGCATATACCTTCGTTGAGAGTGTGAAAGCCAAGTTCCCTTACTACTTCACACGTGCATTGGGTGGTTTCCTGTATATGAGCGGTTTGGTGATCATGTTGTGGAACACATATAAAACAGCCACTAATGGCAAACCAGCAACGGTAGAAGTACCAGCTGTTGTTGCACACGCTTAAGGAGCTCACTATGGCAACTCATCAAAACAATAGTGGCAATCTGCACGAAAAGATTGAAACCAATAACTTCCTGTTGATCGTGCTGACTTTCATCACGATCTCCTTTGGTGGCCTGGTTGAAATCGTGCCTTTGTTTTTCCAAAAATCCCTGACTGAACCTATCCGTGGGTTGCAGCCATACACTGCATTGCAATTGGCTGGTCGTGACATTTACCTGCGTGAAGGTTGCTACAACTGTCACTCACAGATGATCCGTCCGTTCCATGCTGAAACACTGCGTTATGGTCACTACTCTGTAGCGGGTGAATATGTGTATGACCACCCGTTCCAGTGGGGCAGTAAG
Source organism: Methylophilus sp. 'Pure River' (assembly GCF_046765995.1). Taxonomy (NCBI): domain Bacteria; kingdom Pseudomonadati; phylum Pseudomonadota; class Betaproteobacteria; order Nitrosomonadales; family Methylophilaceae; genus Methylophilus; species Methylophilus sp. 'Pure River'. The sequence goes on from NZ_JBKOUE010000001.1 coordinate 431,573, forward strand.
CGTACCGGTCCTGACTTGCACCGTGTAGGCGGTAAATACAGTGACGACTGGCATCGTGTGCACTTGAACCAGCCACGTGACGTTGTGCCGGAATCCATCATGCCAGCATACCCATGGTTGAATGAAAACCTGGTGAACGATGAAACGATTGGTGACCATATGATTGCGCTGCGTAAAGTGGGCGTGCCTTACACCGACGAGCAGATCAAGGCTGCTGGCGCAGAAATCAAAGGCAAAACCGAGATGGATGCACTGGTTTCATACCTGCAAGTATTGGGTACACACCTGAAATAAGGAGACGCGCCATGGATATGATCAATGTATTACGCATCGTGTTTACAGTACTGAGTTTTGTGCTGTTTATAGCAATCCTGGTCTGGGCATGGCGCAATCGTCACTCTGCACAGTTCAAGGACGCGCAAAACCTGCCGTTCGATCAAGACTAATTATCTGTGCGGAAAGCTTAAGGAAAACATCATGAATGATTTTGTAAACGGATTTTGGCCGATCTGGATTTCGACCATCACCTTGGGTGGGATCGCTTTTTGTGTCGGTTTGCTGATTTTCGCAAGCCGCGTCAAAGTGCCGCTGGATAGCGACAATACCAATGGTCACGAGTGGGACGGCATTAAAGAAATGAACAATCCGCTGCCAATGTGGTGGGTAGGTTTGTTTATCATCACCGTTATTTTTGGCCTGACTTACTTGTACCTGTTCCCAGGTTTGGGTACTTACAATGGTAAGTTTGGCTGGACCGGCGTGAAGCAGTACGAAGTCGAAGTGGCCAAAAACAACGAAAAAATTGCACCGCTGTATGCTAAATACGCCGCGATGCCAGTAGAAGACGTAGCCAAGATCCCGGAAGCCCGTGATATTGGTAAGCGTATTTTCCTCAACAACTGTGCCGCTTGCCATGGTTCAGATGCCAAAGGTAGCCGTGGTTTCCCTAACCTGACGGATACTGACTGGTTGTATGGCGGTAGCCCAGAGCGTATTAAAGAAACCATTACTGGTGGCCGTATCGGCATGATGCCGCCGATGGCCGCAGCTGTTGGTAGCGAAGAAGACGTGAAAAACGTGGCTAACTACGTATTGAGCTTGTCAGGCAGTATTCATGACTCTGGTCGTGCCAATGCCGGTAAAGACAAATTCGTGGTATGTGCTGCTTGCCATGGTCCTGAAGGTAAAGGTAACCAGATGATTGGTGCACCTAACCTGTCAGACAACACCTGGTTGCATGGCCAGGGTGAAGCCGCGATTATCAAGCGTATTCACGAAGGTAAAACCAACCAGATGCCTGCCTGGCAAGAGAAATTCAGTCCAGAGCAAATTCATTTGCTGACCGCTTATGTTTGGGGTCTCTCCAACAAGTAAGCGAATGCAGATAAATACATGAGCGATATTAAACAAAGCGCTGTGACCAAAACCACCATCCGTGAACAGGAGGTGGTTTTGTCACTTTATAAGTCCGAAGATAAGATTTATGCCCGTCATGTCTCCGGTTTCTTTAATAACTGGCGTTGGGTCATGGTGTGGGCGACGCAGCTGTTCTTCTACGGTGTGCCGTGGTTGCAATGGGATGGCCGACAGGCCATGTTGTTTGACCTGGAAGGCATGCGCTTTTATGTGTTTGGCCTGATCTTCCATCCGCAGGATTTGATTTACCTGGCGTTCCTGTTGATTGTCTCCGCGCTTTCCCTGTTCTTATTTACGGCGATTGCCGGGCGCTTGTGGTGCGGGTATACCTGTCCGCAAACGGTCTATACCGAAATCTATATGTGGATGGAGCAGAAGATAGAAGGTGACCGTATTGCTCGCATGCGTCTTGATGATAGCAAGTGGAGCTTCAACAAAATCACACGCAAGTCCTTAAAGCAGTTTGCCTGGATTGGGTTTGGTTTATGGACCGGTGTGACCTTTGTCGGCTACTTTACGCCCATGCGTGAACTGGTGCCTAGCTTGCTGCAATTCCAGGCCGGTGGCTGGGAAACATTTTGGGTCTGTTTTTATGGGTTTGCCACCTATGGCAACGCCGGTTACATGCGTGAGCAGGTGTGTAAATACATGTGCCCATACGCACGCTTCCAGAGCGCGATGTTTGATGGCGACACCATGACGGTGACTTACGATGAAGCACGTGGTGAGCCACGTGGTTCACGCTCCAAAAAAGCAGGTGAGAATGCCAATGGGTTGGGTAGTTGCATTGATTGCAGTATTTGCGTGCAGGTATGCCCGACCGGTATCGATATCCGTAACGGCTTGCAATATGAATGCATCGGTTGTGGCGCCTGTATTGATGCCTGTGATGACGTGATGGATAAAATGGGCTACGCCAAAGGCCTGATTAAGTATACGACGCAAAACGGCATGGACAATCGTTGGAACCGCCAGCAGATGTTTGCGCGTTTACTCCGGCCGCGCGTGCTGATTTATTCGACGATTTTGTTGATCATGGTGGTTGGCATGGGCGTCGGTATCTACTATAAACCTGATTTCAGGCTGGATGTGTTGCGTGACCGCTCAGTGATGGCGCGTTACACCAACGATGGCAAGATTGAGAATGTCTACAATCTCAAGCTGGAAAATGAGACTGAATCTGTGCGGGATTATGAGCTGAAGGTCACTGGTTTACCCGCGCTTGCGATCCATTTCTCAGACAATAACAGTCAGCAGCTCAAAGCACTTAAACCTTTTGAGAAGCGTAATGTCATTGTTGAGGTGCAGGTGCCTGACGGTGAGACCCGTGCTGGATCGCACAAGATTTTCTTTGAGTTAACCGACATTGAAGCAAAGGAAACGGTTAAGGAAAAATCTGTCTTTATTGTCCCCAGCAATTAGCGGCTAAGGCGTGACGTCGAGTCGGCTGGCACAAAGCAACATAGATAAAGGAACACTGATGGTTGAAACACAAAAATGGTACCAGAATGCGTATGTCTGGCTGATTATTGGCGGTCCGTCCCTGGTCGTGGTGGCGTCTTTTATCACCTTGTACCTGGCCATTACGCATCCGGATCCGGCCATTGACGACTATTACCGCAAGGGCATAGAAATCAATAAAACGCTGGATGCGCAAGGCTATGATGTGCAGGATGAAGCCATGGCGCCTGCCATTCAGGCCCGCAATCATGCGCAAACCGGCCTTAAACCAGCCGAAGAATAGCGCTAACGTTATCCGTCTAGACAAACATGCGCACGCGGAATCCCTGCGTGCGCAATGTGCTGGCATATTTCTCTAATATCTTCTCTGAAGTAGCCTGGATGCAGCCGCATAGGTCTTGCTGGCTGGGTCTGGCAATGCCGTACAACAAGATGCCGCTGATACGCTGTTTTAATGGCAATAAAGCCTCCATGTAGCCTGGCAATGTTGGCGTGGTCACGGTTTCCCCGTGCAGTGATCTACTGAAAATCGCAGTCTGTACCCAGGTTGTACAAAGTGTGCAGCAAGTTTGCAGGCGCTGCAAATGCAATGCCAGCGGCAAATGCGTATCGTTGACTGCCAGCATCTCGCCATCGTTGCCTGCATCCAGTTTGAACCATACCTCTCCGCCCATCTCGTGTAAGCGTTTGAGTGCATGTTGTATATGCGCATGCTGCAACTGGCTGCCATTGGTAATGAGCCGTAAATTGGCTGGGCGGTCATGTGGTTTGCGTTGCTGCATCAGGTGGGCAACCATGTCGAGGATTTCTGCGAACTGCGGTGACGTTGTTGGCTCGCCATCACCAGCAAATGCAATATCCTGCACGCAATCGCGCAGCGTCAACGTGGTGTAGTGGATATGCAGGGTTAACCAATTCAGGCAGTCAGTGAGCCCCTGCTGCAGACGGTGAGTGTCTATCGTTGGTGAGGGGCCACGCTGCAGGCCTGGCACCTGGCAATACACGCAATGCCAGTTACAACAATGATTGGGGTGCAGGTTGATGCCGATAGAAAGGCCTTGTGCCCGGCGTGACCACACCGGGTAAATATACTGCCAGTGGCGCGTGGATGCATAAGACATCAACGCGTCAAAAAGGGCAGAGGGCTCCATCGGGCGTCAGTAATGATGACGGCGAGGCCGCTGCTTAACACGTGCTGGCGTTAAAGATCGCCTTCAGTTTTTCGTGGTCCAGGATGCGGATGTTTTTCTGTTTAACTTCAATAATGCCATCGTCGCTAAACTTGGAGAAGGTACGGCTCACGGTTTCCAGTTTCATGCCCAGGTAGCTGCCGATTTCTTCACGTGTCATGCGTAAAATCAATTCGCTTTTCGAGTAGCCACGGGCGTGCAAACGTTGCAGCAAATTGAGCAGGAAAGCCGCCAGCCGCTCTTCGGCACGCATATTGGCCAGCAACATCATGACGCCATTCTCGCGCACAATCTCGCGGCTCATGATTTTGTGCACATGGCGTTGCAGCATAGGGATTTCACGTGACAGGTCTTCAACGTGGTTAAACGGCATCACGCAGACTTCGGCATCTTCCAGCGCAATGGCGTTGCAATTGTGCTTGTCACTGACAATACCATCCAGCCCCATGATTTCCCCCGCCATCTGGAAGCCGGTGACTTGTTCGCGGCCATCTTCAGATACTACACAGGTCTTAAAGAAGCCGGTACGGATTGCATACAAAGTGGTAAACGGGTCGCCACTGCTGAACAGGTGACCACCTTGCTTCACTTTTTTGCGGGTGGCGACCATGCCATCCAATTTGCTCATCTCGTCCGTGCTTAAACCTATGGGCAGGCACAGCTCGCGCAGGTTGCAGTTAGAGCAGGCGACCTTGAAGCTGGATTCGGCTTGCATGGGGGAGGTCCTTGGCAGTCGTTGATCTTGCGACTGATTATACGCTTCATGCGCATTGATTTCATGTGTGGCGATTTCATCTGCTGCAATGGCATTTAACATGATGCTTTTTACTCTTCCCTATTATAGTGAGTTGCATTATGCACGCGTCACGCATCGGACTATTTGATATGCATCAAGAAGTCATGGTTTGCTTTATGGCAAAGTGGCTGTCAATGACTTTGGGGACGCGATGTCTCACTCGTGCCGACAGGAAAGAATTTGCTAGATACCATGAAACAACCGTTGATGATTACTCAAGAGCACATCGAACGCTATGATGTTTCGGGGCCGCGTTATACCTCTTACCCCACGGCAGACCGCTTTGTCGAGGCGTTTGATGCAGCGGCCTATGTCAAGGCGGCAGAGCAACGCAATATCAGCAACTGGACGCAACCGCTGTCTGTTTATGTGCATATCCCGTTTTGTGCCTCCCTGTGTTTTTATTGTGCCTGCAATAAAATCGTTACCAAGCGTTATGAGCAGGGCGCCATTTACCTCAACTACCTGCAACGCGAACTCAATCTGCACCTGAACAAGTTTTCTCAAGCGCAGGCGGTGAACCAATTGCACCTGGGCGGCGGTACGCCGACCTTTCTCAATGATGACGAGTTAACCAGCCTGGTCGACATGCTGAAAAAAGCCTTTGTGTTTAACCAAGAGGGTGAATACTCCATCGAAATCGATCCACGCACGGTGAACCAGCAGCGCTTGCAGCATCTGCGTACCCTGGGCTTTAACCGCCTGAGTTTTGGTGTGCAAGACTTTGACGCTGAGGTACAGCAGGCCGTGCATAGAGTGCAGTCTTATGCGCAAGTGGAAACGCTGATGCAACAGGCGCGCGAGATGGGGTATCAGTCGATTAATGCTGATTTGATCTATGGCTTGCCCAAACAAACCCCAGCGACGTTTCGCGAGACGATTAACAAAATAACGACCTTGCGCCCGGACCGCATTGCTTTATATGGCTATGCGCATTTGCCATCAAGATTCAAACCGCAACGACGTATTTTGCAAGATGAGTTACCCAATGCGGTCGATAAGATTCAAATGCTGTCGGAGGCAATTCAGCAATTAATGCAGGCAGGTTATGTGTATATTGGTATGGACCACTTCGCCTTACCTGATGATTCGCTCGCCATCGCCAAACAGCAGGGCAGGCTGCACCGTAATTTCCAGGGTTACAGCACCATGGCTGACCAGGACATCCTGGCGCTGGGTGTGTCTGCCATTGGTAAAATGGGCGCGACTTATAGCCAGAATGCCAAAACGCTGGAAGAGTATTACGACTTTCTCGACCAGGGCCAGTTGCCGATTGTGCGTGGATTGGCACTCAGCCGCGATGACCTGATCCGGCGTGCGGTAATTATGGCGATCATGTGCCATGGCGAGCTCAGCTATGAGTCGATCGAGCTTTCCTATATGGTGAATTTCAGGGATTACTTTAAGTCGGAGATTCAACAGCTGGCAGATAAACAGAAGCAAGGCCTGGTGGTGCTGGAGGACGATGGCTTGAAAGTGACTGAAATGGGCTGGTACTTTGTGCGTGCCATCGCCATGGTGTTTGACCGCTATTTGCAGCACGATGCCAATCGTGCAAGGTTCTCCAAAATCCTTTAAACTCTCGGCATGTTAGCCAGCTTACTCCTGACCGCCTTTGTCATGGGGCTGGCAGGCGGCCCGCATTGCATTGCCATGTGTGGTGCAGCTTGCGGCGCCATGCAGTCTTCTCCTCAAACCACCAGCCAGTTTCGTTCGATTCCGCTACGCGTCATCAAGACCATTCCCTGGAGTTTCTACCTGGGGCGCATGCTGGGTTACGGCATGTTGGGCGCGATTGCGGCAGAAACCCTGCGTGGCCTGGCCTGGCTATCTAACCAGAGTCATGTGTTCCAGCCCTTGTGGACGTTCTCTCATACGCTGATTTTTGCCTGGGGCGTGTTATTGCTGGTCACCGGTCAACAGCCACAATGGGCTGTGCAGCGGGCACAGCAGGTCTGGGCGTGGATTAAGCAGCGCACCGAACATGCCAAATTCGGCTATTTGCTCACGGGCATGATCTGGGCCTTGTTGCCGTGTGGTTTGCTCTATTCAGCGGTGATGCTGGCCTCGTTGCAATCGCAATGGTTACAAGGGGCATTGGTCATGATGGCCTTTGCCTGTGGTTCAGCTACCGTACTGGCGCTGGCACCTATCGTATGGCGCGCCAGCCAGCAATCCATGCCCGGCTGGTTTAAAGAGTCGACAGGGATGCGCCTGAGTGGCGTATTGCTCATCGCCCTCAGCGTAGTCGCTTTATGGATGGACGTCATGCATCATGATAAATTGTGGTGCCAATTGCTCTAAACATTGCTTTTATTGCCTGCGCCCTGTAACTTTCAATTGTTAATTTAAATTAACAATTGGGGGCGTTATGCTTGGGCCAACGCGATATCTACTGTTTATTTTCTTGTCCTTATGGGTTGCGCACAGCTATGCACAACCGCCTGCCATTTTGCTGGCGCAGATTTACCATGACGATATCCAGGTGCAGGAATACCTGGTCAGTGAAAAACTGGATGGCATCCGTGCCATCTGGGATGGCCAGCAATTCACCAGCCGCCAGGGTCATCCTATTCATGTGCCAGCCTGGTTTACCCAAGACTTTCCGCCACGGCCACTGGATGGCGAATTATGGATAGGCCGTGGTCAATTCGAGACGCTTTCATCCACGGTCAGACAAACGCAACCAAGTGATGCTGCCTGGCGGCAAGTTGCCTATTATGTGTTTGAGTTGCCAGACGCCAGCGGTGATTTCGCCCACAGAGCGCAGACAATTGTGCAAATTGCCCGGCAAGCACACAGTCCTTATCTTAAAAGCATGCCGCAGTTCCGGATTAAAGACCGGCAAGTGCTTAAAAGAACGCTGGATCACATTGTGGCCCAGCGTGGCGAAGGCCTGATGCTGCACCGCGCTGACGCGCCATATCTCACAGGCCGTAGCCATGTCTTGCTCAAGCTCAAGCCACAACTTGATGCCGAAGCCAAAGTGATCGCCTATGTGCCCGGTAAAGGCAAATACCAAGGTAAAATGGGCGCGTTACTGGTAGAAACCCCGGCAGGTATCCAATTTAAACTGGGCACCGGATTCAGCGACGCCGAGCGTGCGCATCCGCCGCCCATCGGCTGCCAGGTTACTTATACTTACCGTGATGTGACCAAAACAGGTAAACCCAAATTTGCCAGTTTTTTGCGCATACGCCCCTCTGAATAGTTAAAGGAAATCATATGAAGTGGTTCGCAGGATTATTAAGTTGCTGGATGGCAGCAAACGCTTACGCGCTTGATTTAAGCGGTGTTTACGCCTGCACGGGCGATGATGCGCATGAAGGAAAGTACACGGGTACAGTGACCATGAAATTACGTCCGGAACATAGCAAAGGCGCCGATGCCAGTTATGACTTCCAGCTCGAAGTGCCTGATTATGGCGTTTATAAAGGCCACGCTGCGGCGCATGGCATGCATGCCGCTATGCATTTTGCCTTGCCAACAGAGAATGGCGAATATGGTGGCAAGACGCATGATTATGGCACGGGCATTGCCGAGTTTAAGAAAAATGCCAAAGGGCAGTTGAGCTTCAGGAAGTTTTATTTTGAACCTGGGTTTAAGGGTGGGAATACAGGGGTGGAGGAGTGTGTTAGAAAGTAATTCTTAGATTTCTTTGCCATACTTGATTGCGTATTCGTTACTCTTTCATTTTTCTACTTCGATATTGATAACCTATTGACGTCATTCTGGCGTAGGGTGGGCATTGATGCCCACGCGGTTGTGGTTGTTTGTAAGGTTGCCTTTCGCTTTTTCAGCGAGTTACTTTTCTTTGCTTGCACAAAGCGAAGACTATTCTATGATCGATCTATTTCGCCTTTACGGCGACCATTCTTTCTTATGCTTGTCCATAAGAAAGAAGGCAAAGAACAAGACACCCCAACTTCCGCTTATTTCCTGCGCTACTCGGCTTGCCGGGCAACGCAAGGGAGCCGTCAGGCCGTGATGGCTGGGTGTCTTCCTCTTTGGTTACTTTCTGGGGGACAAGCACCAGAAAGTGACTCGCCAACAAGGCGAAAAACAACGTATCAAGCAAGACAAACTTAAGCTATATGTAAGCTGCGAGAATGCATGTCATTTCGCCTGCCATGTTAAAATCTCCTCCCTATGACTGCCGTCTCTCCCACACAACTCATCAGCCAACTCGAAAAACAACTTGCCCAGTGCATGCTGGCAGATCGCTTTCCGTTTAAACGCCGTTTGCAGCAGTTGCGCGATGCCTTGAAACAAAACAAGCCGGTTGATAAAGCGCTGGTTGATATTGCCCATAAAGTCCAAGCATCCCAGCAGCGTTTGCAAGCCAGATTAGCTGCATTACCCAAGCCACAATATCCTGAAGAGTTGCCCGTTAGCGGCAAAAAAGACGAGATTGCAGCGGCGATTGCCAAGCATCAGGTGGTGATTGTCTGTGGTGAAACAGGCTCTGGTAAAACGACGCAGTTACCCAAGATTTGCCTGGAGTTGGGCCGTGGTGTCAGTGGCTTGATTGGCCACACGCAGCCGAGGCGAATTGCCGCGCGGTCGGTGGCGTCACGTATTGCGCAGGAGTTGAATAGCCCGGTGGGTGAAGCTGTGGGTTACAAGGTGCGCTTTAATGACAAGTTGTCCGAGAGTAGCTATGTCAAACTGATGACGGACGGCATTCTGTTGGCGGAGACGCAAAGCGATAAATTCCTCAATGGCTATGACACCATCATTATTGATGAGGCGCATGAGCGCAGCCTGAATATTGATTTCCTGTTGGGTTATCTCAAGCAGCTGTTACCAAAACGGCCGGATTTGAAAATCATCGTCACCTCGGCGACGATTGATGCGGATCGATTCTCTAACCATTTCAATGGTGCGCCGGTGATTGAAGTGTCTGGCCGCACTTATCCTGTTGAAATCCGTTACCGCCCACTGGGCAATAAAACCACGATGGTGGCAGTTGAGGTGCCGGTGGACGACGGGCTGGACGATATAGACCGTTTTGCGCAGGACCTGATGGGCATCAAGCGTAAGCCACCGCGAACAGAAACACGCTGGTTGGAAGAAGATGACGAAGAAGAGGTGATGGAGGATGCCATCCTCGATACGGCTGAGGATTTGTTGCGGTTAGGTGATGGCGATATTCTGGTGTTCCTGCCCGGTGAGCGCGAAATCCGTGACACCGCAGATCATTTGCGTAAATACCAGGGCCGTTCGCCCAAGTTGAAATCGATTGAGATTTTGCCGCTGTTTGCGCGGCTGAGTATTGAAGACCAGCAAAAGATTTTCCGCCCAGGTGGTCAGCGCCGCATCGTGCTAGCGACCAACGTGGCAGAGACGTCGCTGACGGTGCCAGGCATTAAGTATGTGATTGATGCCGGTTTGGCGCGCGTGAACCGCTACAGCCCCCGCGCCAAGGTGGAGCAGTTGCAGATTGAGAAGATCTCACAGGCGGCCGCCAAGCAGCGGGCAGGGCGTTGCGGCCGCGTGTCTAACGGTATCTGTGTGCGCTTGTACTCAGAAGAAGATTTTAACCAGCGTCCAGCATTTACCGACCCGGAAATTTTGCGTAGCTCGCTCGCCAGCGTGATTTTGCGCATGGCCGATTTGCGCTTGGGCGATGTGGCCGAGTTCCCGTTTATTGAGGCGCCTTCATCACGGCTGATCAGTGACGGTTATCAATTGCTGCAGGAGCTGGGCGCGGTGACCGAGCGTCGAGAAATCACCGAGCTGGGCCGCCAGATGGCGCGCTTGCCGCTGGACCCGCGCGTGGCGCGCATGATTATTGCGGCGAAAAAAGAAGGCTGTTTGCGCGAAATCCTGATTATTGCCAGCGTCCTGAGCATGCAGGATCCGCGCGAGCGCCCCATGGACAAGCGCGAAGCGGCAGATAGTGCCCATGCCAAGTTCAAAGCCGATGATTCCGACTTTATGAGTTATCTCAAGCTGTGGGAGTGGTATGAGCAGGCGTTAAAAACCAAAAAATCCAACCGCGATTTGCTCAACCAGTGCCATCAAAACTTCCTGTCCTTTTTGCGCCTGAAAGAGTGGCGCGAGTTGCATGCGCAGTTGCTGGATATGGTCGAAGAAATGGACTTTAAACGCAGTGATAAGGAAGCCAGTTATGAGCAAGTACATCGCGCATTGCTATCCGGTTTGCTGGGCAATATCGGCTTTAAGGATGGCGACAGTGAGACCTATGCTGGCGCGCGCGGTATCCGTTTTACCATAGCGCCGGGCTCAGCCCTGAAGAAGAATCGTCCTAAATGGGTGATGGCGGCCGAGCTGGTGGATACCACCAAGTTGTATGCGCGCGTCGTTGCAAAAATTGACCCGGATTGGATAGAGCCGATTGCCAATGAAGGCGGTAGCCGTGACCTGACGCAAAGCGACTATACCGACCCGCGCTGGGATAGAAAAACCGCACAAGTGGTGGCGTGGGAGCGCGTGAGTTTATATGGGCTGACCATAGTACCGAAGCGCCGTGTGCATTACGGGCCGATCAATCCGACCGAAGCGCGTGAGATTTTTATCCGCGAAGCGTTGGCGAATATGGAATTCGATACGCGCGCGCCATTTTTTGAAGCGAATCGCCGCTTGATCGCCGAAGTTGAGGCCTTGGAGCACAAGGCGCGCCGCCAGGATGTGTTGGTGGATGAGTACCAGTTGTTTGTGTTTTACGACAAAGTGGTGCCACAGATTGCGGAGCCTGGTCATCAACAGCCTTACCGCATTTATAACGGTGCCGCGTTTGAAAAATGGCGCCAGGATGCGGAAAAAGTAAATCCAAAAGTGCTGCATCTCACGCGCGAGTCACTGATGCGCCATGGTGCCAGTGCGATTACCGAGGTGCAATTCCCCGAGCAAATGACCATCGATGGCGAGACGGTGCCGCTCAAATACCGTTTTGAGCCAGGCCATGTGCTGGATGGTGTGACAGCGACGATTCCGTTAGCTTTGCTGAACCAGCTGGATGCCACGGTGACCGAGTGGCTGGTGCCTGGCATGGTGCGCGACAAGGTGACCGCGCTGATTAAAGCCTTGCCCAAGACCCTGCGCCGCGTCTGTGTGCCAGTGCCGGAATTTGTGACCGGCTTTCTAGAAGCGAAAAATGCGCAGCAGTCATTGTTGCCCGCACTGGCTGAGTTTATTCAACACAAGACCGGACTCAAGTTGAAGCCGGAAGAGTTTGACCTGGCTGGCCTGGATCCGCATCATTTAATGAATTTTAGCGTCGTCGACGAAAAAGGCCGTGAATTGGGCATGGGCCGGGACTGGCACCTGCTTAAAAAACAACTGGGCTCGGCGGCACAACTGACATTCCGGACAGGTTCGCCCGGCATTGAAAAATCTGGCCTCAAACAATGGGATTTTGGCGATTTGCCGCAAACGCTCACCTTTAGCAAAGATGGCCGCCAGCTGACAGGCTACCCTGGTCTTGAAGACAATAGCGATAGCATCGCCATCAAGCTGTTTGATACACCAGAAGCGGCAGCGGTTTCGCACCGCAAAGGCGTGTGTCGCCTCATGCGTTTTGAGCTGAAAGAGCAAATCAAGCAACTGGAAAAAGGCCTGCCGGGCTTTAACCAGTATGCCTTGTTGTTACGCGCCATCATGAACCCGGATCAGTTACGCGAAGATATGCTGCAAGCGATTGCCGACCGTGCGTTTATTGCCGAGGATGACTTGCCGCGCACCAATGCTGCTTTTATGCAACTCAAGGCACGGGCCCGCACGCGCTTGCCTGCCGTGACCGAGGCATTAACGCGACAGGCGCAACTGATTGCCAACGAATATCAGGTATTAGCGGCGTTGTTGCAGAAAATGACGCCGGTGACGCAGAAAATCAAACGCGAGTGCGAGCAGCAGTTACAAAGTTTGCTTTACCATGGCTTTTTCAGCCAGACGCCGTGGGAACAATTACCGCATCTGCCGCGCTACCTTAAGGCGATTAAAATGCGCATTGATAAATATCCCACCAGTATCGAACGCGATGGCCGCCATGCGCAGGCACTGGTACAACTAGAGCAGCGCTGGCAGCAAAAGGTCGAGCAGTTGCGCAAGGCGCATTTGCCTGTAACGAGCCAGTTACAAGACTTTACGTGGCAGTTGCAAGAGTTACGTGTATCATTATTTGCGCAGGAATTAAGGACGCCTTATCCTGTCTCAATCAAACGTCTTGAAAAACTCTGGCTAGAAATACAATCGTGATGCGTGACGTCCGCTATTTTTAATTCATTCAGTTGATGCAGCCTTCTCCTTTTGAACCCTTTAGTACGCCAAACTGGCTAAAGCCCAAGCAACGCGATCGTGTGTTGCATATTCCGGCACGCCTGATGTGGGCAGTACTGCTGTCGTTGCTGTTTCATGCGATTCTGTTCTGGGGATTTTTGCTCGACTTGCTCAAACCACTCGAAGAGCCTGCGCAAGAGCCGTTGAATATTGTGCTGGATCTTGGGGTGCCTGCGCCTAAAACACCTAAAGTGTCGCCACCGCCAGAAATGCCACCGGAGCCACCGCCTCAGCCGCAGCCAAGGCCTAAACAACAGCCCAAGGCTGAGCCAAAATTACCGAAAAAAGTCATTCAATCACAACGGCCAGATAGCCCGTTCAAATTGCCTGAGCCCAAGCCACAGAACCGGCCTGAGCCAACACCGCCTGTGCCACCGCCGCCGGTGGAGGATTTCTCGAGTATGATCAAACGCAGGCAGTCGGACCGTAATTCGGACGAAATGGCTGCCAAGCAGATCAACGATGCCGCCGCTGCCGCTGAGCGTGGCCCGTCAGAAGACGAGCGCCGTACCAAAAACATCATGAACAACCTCAAGTTTGGCACTAACGGTTTGTTCCAGATTCGTCGCATGGACCCGTTTACTGCCACCTTCAGCTTTAAGGGCTGGGTCAATGACTATACCTCGGCCAATACGCAGTATTACGATGTTGAAGCACGCAATGGCGAGGATATTCGCCTGGTGATGATGCGCCGTATGATTGCGATTATCCGCGAACACTACAACGGTGATTTTGACTGGATATCCAACCGCCTGGGACGTACGGTATCACTGTCTGCACGCCCTGCAGACAATGCGTTCCTCGAAGACTTCTTGATGAAGGAATTCTTCGGGCCCAATTATAAAAACCTGGATGTGTACGGGCGCTAGCCAGGCGCAACGATGATGCCAGGTGATTTCGATCATCCGCTGTTGACGAAACGGCCCTCCTGGCAAAGCTATTTAGTCTTGATGGCTAGCCTGGCCTTGGTTTCAGGCATGGGCGTGTATTATTTTGCTGCACTGGGTGTGGCCGTTATTACGCTGCTGTACCTGTTGTGTGTGCTGTGGGCGGCTTATTTCCTGCGCTTTTCCCACGCCTTGCTGACAGCGGTCGTCGCTGTTTTACTCATCAATTACTTTTTTATCGAGCCGCGTTATACCTTTGGGATCGCCAGCCTGCAATCCTGGCTGATGTTATCGGTGTTTGCGGTGCTGGCGCTGATGGTGAGCCGTGCCATGCAGCAACTCAAGCAACAAAGGCAACAGGCACAACAGGCGGCCTTACAGTCACGTTTTTTCCAGTCATTGGCCGAGTTGCTGGCCATGCAGTCCAGTGTTGAGGGTTTGTTGCAAGCTGCCTGCCAGCATGTGCAAGACGTGTTTGGTTGGCAGGTTAGCGTGGTGCAGTTGTCCGATGCCAATGCACTAACATATTTGGCGGGTGCGCCGGTGGCGACCCTTGAAGCCTCAAGTGTGCAATGGGCGCTGGATTACCAGCGTGCAATTGGTGCGGGTACCGCAGACTGGCCTGAACTGGGTGCCTGCCTGTTGCCGTTTGGTATTCCGCAACGCGAAGTGCTGGTGGTGGCGAGCCATGCAGCATCTGACCTACATTTTCTACGCTTGCTGACCCACCAGTGCGCGCAAGCGACCATTAAATTGCGCCAGCAAATTGCGCTGGCGCAAGCTGCGCGCGATGCCAGTGAAGCCAATTTCAAAAAGACGCTGCTAACCGCCTTGTCGCATGATATGCGCACGCCGCTGACTGCTATCCTTGGCGCAGCCAATGTGCTGGCAGATACACAGATTGTGCTGGCGCCAGCGCAGTCTGCACAATTGCTGCATAGCATACAAGCCGAAGCCAGCTATCTGACGCAGGCTACAGAGAATATCCTGACCCTGGTGAAGTTAGAGGCGGGTGCTAGCAGCTTGCACCTGGACTGGGAATCACCACAGGAAATCATGCAGCATGTCGCACAGCGCTATTTACAACGCACGCCAGCGGTGTTGTTGCAAGTGACATTGCCAGCGGCCGATTTACAGCAAGAAATACTGTTTAAAGCAGATGCGGTATTGGTGGCGCATGCGCTGGCCAACCTGATTGATAACGCCTTGCAATGGCGCGAGCCGGGCACCGCCATTGAAATCGCCATGCATATTGCATCATCTTCGTTGGCATTGACTGTGCGTAATCAGGGGCCGGGTTTCCCCCCAGGCTTTGTGATTTCCGCGTTTGAGTCACCAAAGCCTGCCGCCGCAGGCACGCGTGGTTTTGGGCTGGGTTTATCCATTGTGGATACTGTGATGCAACTGCATGGCGGTCAAGTACAGATAGGCACCAGCGCCGACCAGCGCACTGAAGTGCGCCTGCTGTTCCCCTTTGTATATGCCGCAGACTTGATCAAGGCCGACGCATGAGCCAGCAGGCAACCTTGTTATTGGTAGAAGACGACCCAGGCGTGTACCAGTTTCTGTTACCTGCATTGTCTGCGCACGGCTATCGCTTGCAACATGCGCGGGACCTCGCGCAAGCGCGTGAGGCCAGCGGATTTGCCCTGGTTATTCTCGACCTGGGGTTGCCGGACGGGCAGGGCGAGCAATTTATCCCGTATCTGCGCAGTTATTCTGATGTCCCCATTCTGGTGTTATCTGCCCGCCAGGATGAGCTGGATAAAGTGCATTGCCTGAACCTGGGCGCAGATGACTACCTGATGAAACCATTTGGCTTGCAGGAGCTGTTGGCGAGGATACAGGTGGCCTTGCGCCGCACGGCCATGATGCAGATGCGTGATCACGTTTATCAGCATCAGTCATTAGTGATTAACCGTGCCAGCGGCCTGGTGACAAAGCATGGCGAGCAATTGCATTTGAGCCCGATTGAACATGCCTTGCTGATGTTACTGGCCAGCAAGCCCGGCACCATTTTTACCCATAGCCAATTGCTGGCCCAAGTGTGGGGGCCGGATTATATCGACGACACACATTACCTGCGTATCCATATTGGCCGTTTACGCGCCAAGCTCGAAGACCAACCCTCTGCACCGCAAATCTTACTCACCGAGCTGGGTATAGGCTACCGCCTCGCCTAGCCCTTAAATATTTGTTTATGCGATTGATATATCGTTAGCTTCACACTGCCTCCATCAATCAACCATAAGGGGATGTGATGGACAATCTTTCCATACGAAAAAGCAGTTTGGCAGCACTCGCACTCGGGGCGATAGGCGTCGTGTACGGCGATATCGGCACCAGCCCGCTCTATACCGTACAAGTCATTTTCAGCGAAAGCACTGGCGTGCCACTCAACGAGGCCAATATTTTGGGCGCGATCTCGTCTATTTTCTGGCTGCTGATGTTTGTGGTGACGTTTAAATATGTGCTGCTGGTGTTACGCGCGCACAACAAAGGCGAGGGCGGTGTGATGGCCTTGCTGTCACTGGCGGTGTCCAGTTTGCGGCCGCAAGATAAGCGCACTGGTGGTTTGTTATTACTGGGCGTGCTCGGTGCCGCCTTGTTTTATGGTGATAGCGTGCTCACGCCCGCCATTTCCGTGCTATCTGCGGTCGAAGGTCTGCAAGTGGCTTCTCCTGCGCTGGCCGAACAGATTCTGCCGATTACGATCGGTATCCTGATCAGCCTGTTCTGGTTTCAGCGGCATGGCACACATGCCGTTGGCCGATTTTTTGGCCCGATTGTGATCGTCTGGTTTCTGGCGCTGGCGGCGATAGGCGTGTGGCAAATTGCACAAGCGCCACAAGTGGTGCAGGCACTCAATCCGCAATATGCCTGGCAGTTCTTACAGGCGCGTGGTGCTGGCGTATTTATTGCCATCGGCGCGATATTGCTGGCGGTGACCGGTGCCGAGGCGCTGTATGCCGACATGGGCCACTTTGGTCGCCGTGCGATACAGCTGGCCTGGCTGGGGCTGGTGTTCCCCTGTTTGGCGTTAAATTACCTGGGGCAGGGCGCGTTGTTGCTGCAACATCCTGAGGCGGTCAGCAATCCGTTCTATTTATCGTTCCCGCAACCTTTGCTCATCCCTGCCGTGATTCTGGCCACACTGGCGACCATTATTGCGTCGCAAGCGGTGATTTCCGGCGCATTCTCCATGACGCGCCAGGCAATTCAATTAGGCTTTTTGCCGCGCATGCGCATTATCCATACCTCTGCCAGCGAGTCCGGCCAGATTTATATCCCAGCTGTGAATTGGGCGTTGTTGCTGGCAGTGATCATCGTCTGTCTGGCGTTCCAAAGCTCGTCGGCCCTGGCATCTGCCTATGGGATTGCCGTCACCGGCACCATGTTCATCACGACTGTTTTGCTGTTTGTCGTCATGCGTCATCGCTGGCAGTTTCCGGCCTGGTTGGCCTGGCTGGTGACCGGCGCCTTGGGCGTGGTGGATGCCGTATTGTTTAGCTCAGCCTCCATGAAGTTTTTGCAGGGTGGCTGGTTTCCGATTGCGTTGAGCATACTGCTGATTGTGCTGATGACGACCTGGAAAAAAGGCCGCTATACACTGCTGAATAGCATGGCTGAGACAGATCCCAAACTGGCGCCATTGCTCGCCACGATCGCCAACAGCACACTGCCACAGGTGCAGAGAACGGCGGTGTATATGGTATCTAACCTCGACACAGTGCCACAGGCCTTGATGCATAACCTCAAGCATAACCAGGTGCTGCATCAGCGTAACTTGTTTGTGAATGTGTCGTTTGAAGACGTGCCATTTATGAATACCGCTGAACGTGTCACTACCAAACGCCTGGCCGATGGTTTTTGGCAAGTGCAATTGCGCTACGGTTTTATGCAGCATGCCGATATTCCGCAAGCCTTATTGCAACTGGAGTTAGATGGACAAAAACTGGATCCGTTTACCAATTCCTACTTCCTGAGCCGCGATATCATCGTGCCAGATGTCGGTGGCGCCATGCCACGCTGGCGTGATCAGTTGTTTTCCGTGATGTCACGCAATGCCAGCAGCGCGGTAGAGTACTTTAATATTCCGGCCAACAGCGTCATTGAACTGGGCAGCCGGGTGCAACTATAACCCTGTCTTCGCTGAAAAATAAAACCCGCCTATGTGCGGGTTTTATTTTTGGACCAGGCATGATGACTAGTAGTCGTGTGTACCAGTTCTGGCCGGTTGATAGCTTGCCGTGCCGTATGATGAGCCGCCAGCCGTATCAAGCAAACGATACTGGCTGACAGTGCTTTGCAGCGTTTCTGCCTGGTTCAGCAGCGACATCGCCGCAGCGGCTGCTTCTTCAACCAGCGCTGCATTCTGTTGCGTCACTTCGTCCATCTGTGACACTGCCAGGTTGATTTGCTCAATGCCGCTGCTTTGTTCAACAGAGGCGGCGGTAATTTCACCAATCAGCTGTGAAAACTTGCTGATCACGCTGACAAGTTCTTCCATCGTGCCACTGGCCTGCTCCACAAACTGTGAGCCGTTGGCCACTTTTTCGGCAGAGTCGTTAATCAACACCTTGATTTCCTTGGCAGCGCTGGCAGAGCGTTGTGCCAGGTTGCGCACTTCGCTGGCCACCACGGCAAAGCCACGGCCTTGTTCACCAGCACGCGCTGCTTCTACCGCAGCATTCAACGCCAGGATGTTAGTCTGGAAGGCAATACCGTCAATCACCGAAATAATCTCTTCAATACGTGCCGAGCTTTCGGTAATTTCACTCATGGTCGCCACTACTTTGCCAAACACTTCACCGCCTTTGGTGGCAATGTCGTTGGCCTGGTCGGTCATGCCATGCGCCAGTTTGGCATTTTCGGCATTGTTTTTCACATTGGTGGCAATTTGCTCCATGCTGGACGCAGTTTCCTCCAGTGAGCTGGCTTGTTCTTCGGTGCGCTCAGACAAGTGATTATTGCCCAGTGAGATTTCTGACGCGGCCGAATTAATCGTTTCGCCCGCGACTTGTATCGCCGACAAAATGCCGTTCATGGTATCGACAATTTCGTTAACACCTTCACACAACTGCTTGATTTCGCCTTGCTTGTTATCTGTGGCTATGCGCTGAGTCAGGTCATGTGCCTTGGTGGCGGCAACCACATCTGCCGTCTCGTGCACCGCCTGCTTCATGGCCAGTGCTTCAGCCACTTTGGCGCTGATGTCTGTGGCATATTTCACCACTTTAAACGGCTTGCCTTCGTCATTAAAAATCGGGTTGTAGCTAGCTTGCAGCCAGATTTCCTTGCCGCCTTTGCCGACGCGCTGGTATTGACCTTCATCTGCGTCGCCACGGCCTAATTTATCCCAAAACTGTTTGTATTCAGCGCTATTTTTATAGGCCGTTTCGACAAACATGCTGTGATGTTGGCCAACGATGTCCTTAGGGCTATAGCCGGTGACAGCCGCAAAGTTATCATTGACGGCAGTGACTTTGCCGGTGAGGTCAAATTCAATCACGCCCATCACTTTGCTAATGGCGCTGATCTGGCCTGCAAAGTCAGCGTTCCTGAGTTTTTCGGCGGTGATGTCGGTAGCATATTTCACTACTTTGAACGGTTTGCCTTCGTCATCAAAAATAGGGTTATAGCTGGCTTGCAACCAGATTTCCTTGTTCGCCTTGCCTACGCGCTTGTACTGACCTTCGTCAGGTTCGCCACGGCCCAATTTATCCCAAAATTTCTTGTAGTCAGGGCTGTTTTTATAAGCAGTTTCAACAAACATTGAGTGGTGTTGTCCGATGATTTCCTGCTTGCTATAACCAGTGACCGCCGCAAAGTTATCATTAACGTCGGTGATCTTGCCCGTGAGGTCAAATTCAATCACGCCCATCACTTTACTGATGGCGCTGATCTGCCCTGCAAAATCCGCATTTCTGCGCTTTTCAGAAGTAATGTCGGTGGCATATTTGACGATTTTGAACGGTTTGCCCTCATCATCAAAAATCGGGTTGTAGCTGGCTTGTAACCAGATTTCCCGGCCACCTTTGCCTACACGTTTATATTGTCCTTCATCGGCGATGCCCTGGCCCAGTTTATCCCAAAACTGTTGATAGGCCAGACTGTTCTTATAAGCGGCTTCGACAAACATCTGGTGATGCTGGCCGATGATTTCCTGCTTGCTGTAACCAGTGACCGCCGCAAAGTTGTCATTGACGTCTGTGATCTTGCCCGTGAGGTCAAATTCAATCACGCCCATCACTTTGCTAATGGCGCTGATTTGCCCGGCAGAGTCTGCGTTTCTGCGTTTGTCAGCCGTGATATCGGTCGCATATTTCACAATTTTGAATGCTTTACCGCTGGCATCAAGAATCGGGTTATAACTGGCTTGCAACCAGACCTCTTTGCCTCCTTTACCTACGCGCTTGTATTGGCCTTCATCAGGTTCGCCCCGGCCCAGTTTGGCCCAAAAGTCTTTGTATGCTGCGCTTTGCTTATGTGCCGCATCGACAAACATGCTGTGATGCTGGCCAACGATTTCCTGCTTGCTGTAACCGGTGACGGCTGCGAAGTTATCATTGACTGAAATAATTTTGCCCGTGAGGTCAAACTCAATCACCCCCATGACTTTGCTAATGGCCTGTATTTGCCCTAGCAGGTCGGTGTGAGGCTGAGATTGTGCGGGTGAAGAAGTTTTCTTGAATGTATTCAGTAGTGCCAGGCGCATGGTTTTTCTCCGGGTACTGCAACAATTAAATAGGTATCGCGACAATTATCTTTCTGCATTAAACCAACATTGTCGCCAATATAATTGACGAAAGAACACAGTGTTTTGCGGTCATTTCTTAATAAAGCGGCCATACTTGGCTTTTTATTGCGAAATTGGTTGTTTACAGCCAGTGCATCGGCAATAAAAAACCCGCCAATGGCGGGTTTTTTATAAATGAGATGACCTAGTGGTCGCTGCCATGCCCGGCAATTTTGTCCATCCAGGCAAACAACACCCCGGTGATAATAAAGGTCAGGTGGATACCCACCAGCCACGCCATTTGCTCGGTGCTGAACGAAGCCGTGCCTGAGCTCTGGTGCACAAAGGCTTTAAGCAGGTCAATGGCAGAAATGGCGACGATAGAACCAATCAGCTTGAGCTTCAGGCCAGAGTAATCGACTTTACCCATCCACTCCGGGCGGTCTTCGCTATCTGCCGTGTCGATGCGCGACACAAAGTTTTCATAGCCACTGAAAATCACCATAATCAGCAAATTACCAACCAGGGTAATATCTACCAGCGCCAGCAATGAAAGCACGGTTTCCTGCTCTGAGAAGGAAGCTAAATGCGAGACAATATGAAAAAACTCCTGGCCAAACTTCACCAGCAAAATAAACAAGCCACCCACCAGGCCGAGATACATCGGCGCCATTAACCAGCGGCTTTGGAAAATCCAGCCCTCTAAAATCTTTTCTAAATAACGTCCCATACAAACTCCAAATTAAAACACTGTGCTACTGCACATATCACTATTTTCCAGCATCAGTATGCTGACCTACTATGACGCCGCCATGATTGCAGCGTTCATTTCAAGCGCAACGATGATTCATGCTTACTAGAATTGAGTGAGCATCTCGCGCACAGCTTCCTCATCAATCCCTTTGCCAATAATCACAATCCGGCTAATCGGTTCTTCTTCGTCCCACCCCTCAAGCAGCGTAGGCGGGTAGGGCGTGAAATGCACCGCGTGTATCGCCAATGGCGCAGGCGCATCTTCCACGTGCAAAATGCCTTTTAAACGCAGCAATTTTTCACCGTGCGTCTGGCACAGCTTGAGAATCACGCCTTTAAAGTCAGACCACGTCATTGGCTTGGGCAAGTAGACGGTAAATGTGTTCACATCATCATGCGCAGGTGCTTTGGGCAAAGTGCCTTTCTTGCCCGCGCTAAAACCGCTGGCGGGTGCGCGTAACCAGCGTTGCGGATTCGCCTGCTTGCTGGCGAAGTCAAACAACCCGACATCAATAATCTGCATTGGGTCGATTTCGCCATGCAACACAAACTGCTGCGTCGCATTCGGGTTAAGCTCGTTTAGCTTGGCCTGCAACGCGCTGATCTGCTCAGGCGTCGCCGTGTCAGACTTGGTAATCAGCAATACATCGGCTACGGCAGCTTGCTTAAGCGCCTCTTTCTGCGTTTCAATCTGCTGCAAACCATAAGCCGCATCAATCGTCACCACGACTGCGTCTAAGCGGTAAACCGATTCAATTACAGGCTCATTCATCAGGTTGGCTAAAATCGGGCCAGGGTCAGCCATGCCTGTGGTTTCAATCACCAGGCGGTTAAATTCCGGCACCGCTTGCAAACTGCGTTTAAAAAACAAATCGCGCATGGTGTCGGCCAACTCGTTTTTGAGCGAGCAGCACAAACAGCCAGAGCTCAGCAACACCGTGTTGTCGGCAATATGCTCGCTCTCGATGGTTTGCGAAATCTGGCTATTGGCAAAAATCTGGTCCAAGCCTGCTTCGCCGAGCTCATTGATGATCACGGCGGTGTCTTTCATCGCCGGGTTATGCAGAAGCTTGTTGAGCAGGGTGGTTTTACCGCTGCCCAAAAAACCAGTGAGCAGCGTGACGGGGATACGTTTATCCATATAAATTCTAATAAAACGAGTGTGGCGGTATTTTAACGCGGATGATTGTTGGGATTGCTTAATGTTGCAATCTATATGGCGACTTCATTAACAATCACAAGAGATAAGTAGTGATAAGAGTCACAATTATCAGAGGTTTTTTAATTTTGATTACCGTTCAGCATAATTAGATTCTATTGAGCCATTCTTGAAACCACTCCTCTTTAGCTACATTTTCTAAATCAGAATCATTTTGAATATGTACCTTTGAAGGCAGATTGTCAGTTTCTTTGCACAACTCTAACCAGTATTTACAACCATTGAAATCCTTTAGTATGGATTTAATGCAGGCAATATTATAAGAACATACACCGGCGGTAATGCTTTCGCCTTTTTCGAGAGTAACTAATGCTTCATTTAGTATTTCCTCTGTAATGCCAGTGTTTTGAAGTCTTGCTTTATCAAGCAGAGCCGTTCCCAATTTGTCATAAAGATTAGATTTTTCAGGACTAAGCTTAATAGCATGTTTGATTTTACTGATTGCTTGACTCACTAGCTCTTCTGCATCTTGAATCGCCACTAATTTACTAGACACCTTTAAGCCGTAATAATGGCAATAAAAGAAAGGTGCAGTATGAGTGGTAAA